>JAFGQS010000025.1 GCA_016935565.1 Deltaproteobacteria bacterium | reverse complement strand
CAAGACAATAGCGACGGCTATCGATGAAAAGTCACCCTACACGGGTGATCATGGTCGCCGTGTGGTTGAACTAACCATGATGATTGCCGATAAGATTAATCGTGCGGGACACGGCCATTTTAAAAAAGTATCATTTAATGAAAACGAGATGAATGAACTCAGAATAGCCGCGTGGCTCCACGACGTGGGTAAAGTGGCCATACCGGAATACGTCATGGACAAATCGACAAAATTGACAACCGTTAATGATCGAATACAACTGTTGAAAACACGCTTTGAAATTGTAAAGCGGGATATAGAAATTGATTTGCTCAAGAAAAAATTGGCCCAAAGTGCTTATTCAGATACAGACACTCCATGTGTAAACAGGAGCAGGAAAATCAAAAATCTGGAAGAAGACTATGAGTTTCTTGTTTCGGTTAACAGGGCTGATGAATACATGTCGGATGAAAGAGTTGAGAGGGTTAAAAAAATAGCAAAAAAGAAATGGCAGATGGATGGCCGAGGAGTGTCACTGCTCACTGATGATGAAATCGAAAACCTCACTATTAGAAAAGGGACGCTGACAGATAACGAAAGAACCGTGATGAATAATCATGCTGCAATAACGTATAGAATGCTGTCCCAGATGCCGTTTCCCAAGAAATTGAAAAACGTACCCGTTTACGCAAGCTCTCATCATGAATTTCTCAATGGTGCCGGGTATCCTCAGGGATTGAAAGGAGATGAAATATCTCTCCAGGCACGGATACTCGCTCTGGCAGATGTTTTCGAGGCGTTAACGGCAAGTGACCGGCCATATCGAGAAGGAAATACTTTATCTCAGGCTCTCAAAATCCTCGGATTTATGGTGAAGGACAATCAACTTGATCCCGATATCTATGATCTGTTCGTGAATGAAAAAATCTACATCGATTATGCAAAAAGAGAACTTTTCCCCTCTCAGATCGATGAAACAGAGGTTCAGGAAGCGCTCAAATCAGTTAATTAACACCGGCATCAGAAACAGGGGAGGGTACCGTTCCCATCGTTTCATTTACCTGTCGGTGGAGAACAGTTTGTTTGAATAGAGTCTTTATTCTCAAAACCTGCGTTTTTCGTGCAGAAGTCGGCGGAAAATAAATTCGAAATCCGAAGTATGGAATTTGAAACAATAACAAAAGCTTAAACTCGAATGTCCAAAACTGTTTCGGTGATTTGGTATTTTATATTCGGATTTGTTTCTTATTCCGATATTCGAATTTCGGGTTTGTGGCTTTGCAGCCTTGGGAGTATACTGTATGGAGATAAAACCAAAGCGTATGGAACTATGAACAATGTTGCTGTCAATTAACAATGAAAACCCTCAGATGCGATTAATAAAAAAAGCTGTTGAAATACTGGAACAGGGTGGAATCATTATCTATCCAACTGATACGGTTTATGGAATGGGATGTGACCTGTTTAATAAGCGTGCGATAGAGAGGATTTATGACATCAAGCAGAGGAGCAGGAAGCAGCCCTTTAGTTTTATATGTGCGGATCTTAAAGATATAAGTAATTATGCATCGGTATCGAACTATGCTTATAAAATAATGAGGCGGATGTTGCCGGGACCGTACACATTTATATTGGAGGCATCGCGAATTGTCCCGAAAATCTTGCTGCCAAAAAGAAAGGCGGTTGGTATCAGAGTGCCCAATGAAAGGATCTGTCTTGCCCTTGTGAAGGAACTGGGTCATCCTATCATCAGTACCAGTGTCACGACGAGACAAAACGAAGTTTTGAGTGACCCGATTGATATGGAAAAAGAATTCAAGCATTGTGTTGACATGGTTATTGATGGTGGGGTACTTGTTCCGGAGCAATCGAGTGTCGTAAGCTTCCTCGATGATACGCCCGAGATAATAAGGATCGGTAAAGGCGATGTAAGTCTCTTTACCTAAGGAAAATATATGGCAAAAAAAATACTAATAAATACGATTGATGAAGAAGAAAGCCGGATGGCCATCATAGAAGATGGAAAACTGTTGGAGTTTAATATCCAGATGTCGGTTAAAGAGCCGACAACCGGCAATATCTACAAGGGAATTGTTCAACGGGTGGAGCGAGGGCTTCAGGCGGCATTTGTTGAATATGGCGGAGATCGAAACGGATTTCTTCCACTGAATGATGTCAGTCCCGAATATTTCGTGCGATCGGAAGAGGGAGAAAACACGGGTAAGCCTGAGGGGAAACCGGTACTGAAAGTCGGCCAGGAGTTGCTCGTTCAGGTTGTGAGAGAACAGAAAAATCGCAAGGGTGCTATGCTGACAACATACCTGTCCCTGCCGGGACGATATCTTGTCCTCATGCCCGGGAAACGGAGCAGCGGCATATCCCGGAAAATAGAAGATGAAGCAGATAGAAAAAAGCTGAAAGAGATCATGGGTACGATAGCCGCTAGAGAAGAAATGGGGTTTATTGTCAGGACTGCCGGTGTGAACAGGACCAAACAGGAGCTTCTCCGGGACTTTCAGATACTGTTGAGATTATGGAAAGACATAAAGAAAAAAGCGGAAAGAACCTCAGCCCCGGCGCTTATTTATCAGGAAAGCGATTTTGCTGTTCGATCATTGAGGGATTACTACACGTCGGACGTGGACGAAATACTCGTCGATAGTCTTGATACATACAGAAAGATGAGAACCTACTTCAAGGCGGTATCTCCGCGAAATGTCAAGATGATCAGACAGTACAAAGAAGATACGCCGATTTTCAATAAGTATAATCTCGAAGATCAGATTGACGAAGTATACCGCGAGCGGGTCAATCTTAAATATGGCAGTTATCTTATTATAACACCGACAGAGGCAATGATTACGATCGATGTCAACTCCGGTCGGGCAACGAACAGAAAGGATGTGGAGGAAACGGCATTCAGGACAAATCTCGCGGCGGCCGAGGAAATTGCGCGACAGCTTCGGTTACGAGACTTGGGAGGATTGATCGTCATCGATTTCATAGACATGAAAGATCAGAAACATAATGCGCAGGTAGAAAAGGTATTTAAAAAGAGCTTAAAAGTAGATCGGTCACGAATACAGCTTTCAAAGATATCGAGATTCGGTATTCTGGAACTGTCCCGCCAGAAGAAGCAGTCCACCATTCAGGAGATCAGCTATACCTCCTGTCCGCACTGCAAAGGTACCGGAATGCGACCGTCCATGGAATACATTGCCCTGAACACGTTTCGAAAAATTAAATCCGAGGCGGTGAAGGGTGATTATTCGGCAATCAACGTATCTCTCCCCTATGAAGTAAGCGATTATTTGTTGAACCAGAAAAGAAGTGAAATGAGCAAAATGGAAATGTTATATGATATTTCCATCCATGTTTCGGGTAGCCGCGATGTGCTCTGGGGAGAGTGCTCAATCGAAATGACGAAAAGGGCGGCAAAGGCGGAGGAGGTCCCGCCGGAGCAGGAGACGGAGCCTATAGGCCCTGTGTCTGCCATTCCTGAATCGGAAGGGAAAGCACAGCAAAAGACTCCATTCAAAGGCAGACGTCCCCAGAGGAGACGGAGAAGGAGACCGACACCTCAGGTTGGCGAACAAGTAAAGGAATCTAATGGATCAACAAATGAAGAGAAACAGATACTGTCGGAAGATATTCCCAAGACAACTGAAGAGAACACCTCGAGTGAATCTGAACCCGAGACCGTGAAGGAAAAAAAGAAGTGGAAAGTGGGCTTCTTCGATATTTTCAAGACTTAGGTTGTCAGCATTTGAAGATATATACATTCCGATCATAAAAGGGGGACAGAATATTTATGTTCTGTCCCCCTTTTATGAATGGCATCCTTATAGTTCCTTCTCCCCCGGTGGGAGAAGGTTAGGAAGAGGGGGTAATTCACTTCGTGCCGCCCAATTCTTTGGACCGTAGCGTTGCCGCTTCGACGGCATCCATCAGCGTTGCTCGAAGCTTGCCGTCCTCAAGGGCTTTTATCCCGGCAATTGTTGTGCCCCCCGGTGATGTCACCATATCCTTCAGCTGGCCGGGGTGTCTGTCACCTTTCAGGCACAGTATGGCCGCACCGGCGAGCGTCTGAGCCGCCAGTTTCAAAGCAATGTCCCTGGTTAAGCCCATCTTGACCCCGGCATCAGACAGTGCTTCGATGATGATGAATCCATAGGCCGGTCCGCTTCCGCTGAGGCCGGTCACGGCATCCATCAGCTCTTCTTTTACGATTACGGTAATACCCACGGAGTCAAAGACCTGTTTGGCCAGGGCAAGATCATTCTCCGTAGCATTTGTGCCCGCCGTGAGTGCAGCGGCACCTTCTCCGATGAGAGCGGGCGTATTTGGCATGACCCGGACGACGCGCATTCCCTTTTTCAGATATCCTTCAATGAAAGACGTGGGAATACCCGCTGCGATTGAAATAACAAGCTTCGATTTCGTAACGGCCGATGCGATTTCGGTAAGAACCTCTCCCATGGACTGTGGTTTTACCGCCAGAATGACAACGTCTGCAGACGTTACCGCTTTTGTGTTGTCAACCTCAATGTGTACTTTATATGTTTTCTTTAAATACTCTAAACGCTCTTTGACGACATCCGATACGGTGAGATTTTTCGCCGGTACCAGTTTGCCCGACACAATTCCACCGGCAATAACTTCACCCATATTCCCCCCGCCGATAATACTAACCTTCTTGCCTTTAAACATTATTACATCTCCCTCCTGTTTTGACTGATGTTTACTTTTTCCCGGGAAGTGATGTATGGTTGGCAGTGTCAATGTTATCAAGAAAACGTAATCTTTCCCTATTTAACTCATCACCAATCACTCATCACTCGTGAATATAACCCTTGACTTTTAACCTTGCAATAATTATTTAAATCAGTACATTACTTTTAATGATGGAGCGCGTTAATGTTCGTTTTAGGCAATCTTATTGAAGCACTGGCCAAGATCGTCGATATCGGTCTTACAATTTATATGTGGATGATTATTATCAGAGCTATACTCTCATGGGTAAATCCCGATCCGTATAATCCTATCGTCATGTTTCTCTATCGAGCGACCGAACCGGTTCTTTACCAGATTCGAAAATGGATTCCACTGGGAAACATCGGTATTGATATCTCTCCCATTATCGTCATTCTGGTTATTATATTTCTTCAGAGTTTCCTTGTGAGAAGTATGCTCCAGTTAGCCGTTTATTTCAAGTAAGATAGGGGGTATTATCAATGAAAATTGAACCTGCGGATATTCGAAACCGGAAGTTTAAAATCAAATTTAGAGGTTTTGATGTAAAAGAAGTTGATGAGTTTCTTCAGGCCTTGGCAAAGGAATTGGAAGAGAGGATTCGGGATAATAAAAACTTGCAGGAGAAAATGGCTGAACTGTCATCTCAGTTGGAAGCAACACCTCAGAATGATATGGAGAACTATAAAAGACATGTTGCCGAGGTCGAGGATACGAGTGCATCAATGATAAAAAAGGCGAGGGTTACAGCCGATGAGATATTAGAAGATGCCAGGTTGGAGCTGAATAAAATCTATGCTGAAATTGAAAATACAAAAAGACTCAAAAGTCAGCTCGAAAAATATTTCGAGTCATTCCTGGAGTTTAACTCGAAGCTCCTGAGAATGTGGAAACGGGAAGTAGAAAAGGGAGAAACTTCCAAAAAACAATGATTACAATAAAAAACTCTTCGGACGGTATCATGTTTACTCTTCGTGTAATACCGAGATCGTCACGATGTGAGATTACAGGCATCCAGAATGACGCTTTGAAGCTCAAGATAACAGCACCCCCGGTCGAAGGGAAAGCGAACGAGGAATGTATTCGGTTTCTGAGCGATAAACTGGGTATTAAAAAAAACAGGATTACGATCAAGGCAGGACATAAGTCGAAAAACAAAACAATTGCCATATCAGGTATAACAAAAGAGGACCTGGAATCGATCATCCCATGAGGGGTCAGGTCTTGCTTTTTGCCTTTTGTTTTTCTTCCGGAATACATTGAACGTTGAAATTAGATAATCAAACATATACTCCATCCTCCGAAAATAATCATGGAACATGAACAACACCTGCATGAGACGGAGAATCTCCGCGTTGCAAAAGCCGCCTGGGTCGTCAGTCTCGCTACTTTTCTCAGCCGCATATTCGGATTTCTCAGGGATGTGGTAGTGGCCGCATTTTTTGGGGCAGGCGCAGCCACCGATGCCTTCTTTGTGGCTTTCAGAATCCCCAATGTCTTGAGACGCCTTTTCGCGGAAGGGTCGCTCACCATCGCATTTATCCCCATTTTTACGGAATATCTCAAGAAAAAATCCCGGGAAGACGCCTTGGAGCTGGCTAATGTTGCCTTTACGCTCCTGTCGATTATCCTGGTGATCGTGTCGCTTCTCGGCGTTGTTTTTGCCCCGTGGATTGTTAAAATCATCGGGTGGGGATTTGTCAAGACGCCTGACCGCTATGAACTGACGGTGTTTCTCACACGCATCATGTTCCCCTATATCTTTTTTATCTCACTCATGGCACTGTGCATGGGCATATTAAATTCACTCAGACATTTCGCTGCCCCCGCCCTGGCACCGGTAGTCCTGAACATTGCCATGATTGCCGCCGTCTTTCTCCTTCGGGGATTTTTCCGTGAACCGATTATCGCCCTTGCCGTGGGTGTCATGGTTGGAGGTGTCCTGCAGCTGGTCATGCAGTTCCCCTTCCTCGTCAAAATGGGTGTGAACATTCGGGCGAATTTTGGTTTTAATCATCCGGGCATCAAACGGATCGGCATTCTCATGGGCCCCGCCATCTTCGGGGCGGCGGTCTACCAGATCAATGTCCTCGTGGGAACACTGCTGGCATCTTTCCTCGCTATCGGCAGTGTTTCTTACCTGTACTATGCCGACAGGCTCGTGCAGCTTCCACTGGGTGTCTTTGCCATCGCCATCGGGACGGCGGCGCTTCCCAGTTTTTCCGAGCATGTTGCCGACGGAAAGTATGAAGACCTGAAGGAAACCATCTCATTCTCACTCAGATTGATGCTGTTCGTTACCATACCGGCCATGGTTGCCCTGATCGTTCTCAGGGTACCCATCATTTCGGTCCTGTTTCAGCGGGGCGCCTTTGATGCGGTCGAAACGGTGCGCACCGCCGATGCGTTGCTTTTTTATTCCGTCGGACTCTGGGCCTTTTCGTTGATCCGTGTCATTGTGCCCGCCTTTTATTCACTGCAGGATACGAAAACCCCGGTAAAGGTTGCCGTCATTGCCCTGATCGTTAACGCCGTCGCCGGCATTATCCTCATGGTTCCCATGAAGCATGGAGGCTTGGCGCTCGCCACATCGATCGCATCTGCCGTTAACGTCATTATTTTATACTCAATATTGAAGCGAAAGATCGGGCAGTTTCTGGGTCGCGATTTTTATGCATCGCTCACCAGGATGATAGTATCATCGCTCCTCATGGTCATGGACATCAAGATTATTGATTCCTTTATGCCCTGGAGTAATGACGCGACCTTTGGTGACAGATCTCTTTTCCTGGTGCTCACCGTAGTGACCGGCATAATTGTCTACTTCCTCTGCTCGTATCTGTTTAAGAGCCGTGAAATGATAACGTTGTTTCAGGCGGT
>JAFGQS010000024.1 GCA_016935565.1 Deltaproteobacteria bacterium | reverse complement strand
TCATCCCACCTTTTTTATTGTAAAGCCCAACTTACAATTCGATGTCCCCATATATACAATGATTATTTTTTTGTAAAGAAAAATTTAGGTACCGGCGAAGGCTTTTTTTATTTTTTCAATGATATTTGTCGTTGATATTCCCTTTACTTCGGGCATGATGACCACACGACCACCCCATTTTGTTACGGAATTTCGACCGACGACGGTTTCTTCGGTCCAGTCCCCCCCCTTGACGAGGATATGTGGTTTCAGATCTTCGATAAGGAGCAGGGGTGTGTCTTCGTCGAAGATGGTGACATAATCCACCGATTCAAGTGAAGCAATAACATAGGCCCTCTCTGCTTGTGGAACAAAAGGTCTCGGCTTGCCCTTGATCGACCGAACTGATGAGTCACTGTTGAGCGCAAGAACAAGAATGTCTCCCAATTTTTTCGCATCGCTGAGATATCGTACATGCCCGGCATGAATGATATCGAAACAACCGTTGGTGAAAACTATCTTTTTCCCTTCTTTTTTATATTCCTCAATGGTTTTCTTCAGACGATCTTTTGATAATATTTTATTCATAGTAATATTCTCGCACTATTGTAGTTATAAGGTTCTGGCAAGGGTCAGAACTGCTACTTCATCTGCCTCGTGTCGGAGTAACATACGTGAACATTCTTTAACCGTACTTCCCGTGGTATAGACATCATCAACCAATAAGATTTTTTCCCCCTTGATTCTTTCGGCACTTTTTACCTCAAAAGCGCCTTTCACATTAGCCAACCGCTCCTTCTGTTTCAACATCGTTTGCGGTTTTCTGTGGATGGTTCTCTTCAGGGAAGAGAAATCAAGCGGTATTGAAAAGTGTATTGACAGTTCACGTGCCAGTATCAGTGATTGATTAAAACCCCGTTCTTTCAATCGTCTTTTATGAAGCGGAACGGGGATTATTAATGAATAGTCACGAATAGTAAAGTCTCTGTATTCATGTTCAGTCATAAGCATTCCCAAGGCTTTTCCTACGGTCAACTTTGCCCGATATTTAAACAGATGAATAGCTTCGAGCAATACGCTGTCATATTTTCCGAGGGACCGTGCCACTGAAAAAAACTGTTTAGATGTAATACAGTCTCCGCACAGGTGATCCTCACCTTCTCTATCAAGAAAAGGCAACCCGCAGCATGTACACTGAGGGGATTGCATGAAATGTATCTGTGAAAAACAGTGCGGGCAGAATGAAGGATGTGAATGTTCGTCCATAAAAGCCCCACAAAGAATACACCCGGGAGGGAATACAATGTCGACGAGGCCTGTTATGATTTTTTTCATTTCACATGCCATCATTCAGGGAAGTGATCTTGTCAATATCTTCATTAACGGACATACTGGGAACATCTGACCATAACCTTTCAAGATCGTAAAATTCTCTCGTGGGTTCATAAAAGATATGGATAATTACATCTCCATAATCCATGAGTACCCAGTTCCCAGTGTTTTCTCCTTCAATTCCGAGTGGTTGTATCCCTGACTTCTTGAGTGTCTCCTCGATGGATGCCGCGATTCCTTTGACCTGACGATCAGACGTTCCACTGCATATAATAAAATAATCGGTAAAGGATGATAGCTCTTTAACTTTTAAAATGATGAGATTTTTTGCTTTCTTGTCCAGTGCCGCGTTTGTACACTTGAGAACGGTCTTTTTTGTATCTGACTTGTTGGTAACGACTATCACCTCCCTCGATGGTTATTTGAGGATTATATCACAGTTTTTTTTCATCAATTTCATATAACTATATCACAAAGCGTATAGGAACGGGACAGCTATTGTTCCTTCTTAGTGAAGGGACTTTTTTTAATAATCGTTTCATCTCTGCCCGCGCCTACTGAGATGAGTATTACGGGAACACCGGCAATTTCTTCCAGCCTTTGAATGTACCGTTTTGCACTTTCAGGCAGCTCTTCAGGATTTCTACATGCCGTAATATCTTCCTCCCAACCGTCAAACTCTTCGTATATCGGCTCACAGTGACCCAGAACCTTGAGATTCGGTGGAACATGTTCGGTAAATTCTTCACCGTCGGTTCTGTAGCCGACACAAATCTTCAGTTTATCAATTCCGGTAAGGACATCGAGTTTCGTCAGGGCAATTCCCGTGACGCCGGAAACTCGCACTGAGTGCCTGACAAGGACCATGTCAAGCCAGCCGCAGCGGCGTTTTCTCCCCGTCGTTGCACCAAATTCCTTGCCCACTTTCTGGATTTGTTCTCCTGTTTCATCTTTTAATTCCGTAAGAAACGGTCCTTCTCCGACTCGTGTCGTGTAAGCTTTGCAAATACCGACAACCGCGTCAACGTTTGTGGGACCGAATCCGGTTCCGCAACAGGCGCTTCCCGAGACTGTATTTGATGAGGTCACAAAAGGAAAGGTGCCGTGATCGATATCGAGATGACAGCCCTGGGCTCCTTCAAAGAGAATATTTTTTCCCTTTTTCATTTCTCTGTCAATGATGATAGAGGTGTTTGCCGCATATCCTCTCAATCGGTCAGCGTACTTTTGGAACTCGGTATATATGGCATCACCGTCAACCGGGTCTTCTTTACAGAGTTCCGTCAGATAGAAATTTTTTTCTTCTACATTCTTGTTTAATTTTTCCCGGAATACCTCCTCATCAAGAAGATCGCACAGCCTGATGCCGACCCGGGCAATCTTATCTTCATATGCAGGGCCGATTCCTCTGCCGGTTGTGCCTATTTTTTCCTTGCCCTTTCTGTTCTCACGGGCATTGTCCAATCTTTGATGATACGGCATAATAATATGGGCATATTCACTGACAAACAGTTGCGTTTCAGGAGGAAGAAGTCGTCGATCCTTGAGTTCATCAATCTCTTGAATAAGGACACTGGGATTGATGACCATTCCATTTCCCAGGATGCAGATTTTATTATTGTGAAGAATACCCGACGGTATCAGGTGAAGAATGGTTTGTACTCCTTCTACCACCAGGGTATGACCAGCATTGTTTCCGCCTTGAAAACGGGCAATAACGTCAGCTTCGTGTGCGTATAGGTCAACAATCTTGCCCTTTCCTTCATCACCCCACTGGGTGCCGACGACAATGACATTTGCCATAACGTGCCTCCATTACTGTTACATTTCAAGTTGGTTGACCGATATTACATTGGGGAGCTCTCTGAGCTTTTTGAGCACATCGTCGGGGAGCAGACTGTCGGTGCTGAGCACGACAAGTGCCTGCCCGTCGACCTGTTCTCGACTCAGATGGAGCCTTGCAATATTGATATTGTTATCTCCGAGAGTCGTCCCAATGTTACCGATAACGCCCGGTTTGTCATAATTGTACAGGACAATCATGATACCCTCGGGAATGACATCGAGTATAAACTTATCGATCATAACAATTCTCGGATCCTGTCTGCCGAAGATAGCCCCTGAAGCAAATAACTCTTCCCGACTCGTTTTAACCGTAAGAGATATCATGCTCTTGTAATCTTTTTCCTCACTGCTCTTTGACTCGATTACCTTTATTCCTCGCTCTCTTGCTATGACTGGAGCATTGATGAAGTTAATGTTTTCCTTCAGAATCGGTGTAAGAAGGCCTTTGATGAGAGCAACGGTAATCGGAGCTACATCATACTCCAGTATATCGCCGCTGTATTCTATGAGAACCTCTTTTATTCCTCCCTTGACAAGCTGAGCCTCGAATTTCCCCAATTTCTGTGCCAGGTTCAAATAAGGCCGTATCAGTACAAGGACCTCCCCGCTGACTGAAGGGAAGTTGACGGCATTTTTGATCTCCCCACTGGTGAGGTAATCGACAATCTGCTGGGCAATGGCTATGGCGACATTTCTCTGTGCCTCGTCGGTTGATGCCCCGAGATGAGGTGTGCAGATAACATTCTGTAATAAAAGTAGATCCTTGTTAGGAGTCGGTTCTTTTTCAAAGACGTCCAGGGCAGCCCCTCCGAGTTTTCCCGATATAAGAGCATCGTAGAGATCTTTTTCGTTTGCGATTCCTCCCCGTGCACAATTAATAACAAAGGAACCGTTTTTCATCTTGGCAATAGTCTCGCTGTTAATCAGTCCCCTGGTTTCGTTTGTCAGAGGAGTATGCACGGTAATGAAGTCGGAATTTGCCAGGACCTCGTCGAATGAAACGAGGGTAATTCCCATCTTTTCCGCTGCCTCCGGAGATATAAAAGGATCGTAGGCGATAACATTCATCCGCAGACCCTGTGCCCTGTTGGCGACGATCGCTCCGACTCTACCGATACCGATGATACCGAGGGTTTTATTATAAACTTCTGAACCCATGAATTGTTTCTTTTCCCACTTTCCCGATTTCATGGAAATCGTTGCCTGGGGTATTTTCCTGGCCAGGGAAAGCATCATCGATATTGTGTGTTCCGCTGTGGTTATCGTATTTCCGCCGGGGGTATTCATGACAACGATACCCCGTTTACTTGCCGATGCCACATCGACATTATCGAGTCCTATTCCCGCCCTTCCGATTACCTCGAGTTTGTCCGCCTTCTCAATGACGTCGCTCGAAACCTTGGTTGCACTCCGTATGGCGAGACCGTCGTAGTTGCCGATAATTCCTTTCAGTTCATCGTGGGTGAGGTTCGTCAATACATCGACTTCGATACCGGGAGCATTTTCAAATATTTTTATACCCTCTTCAGCAAGGGAATCACTTACAAGAACTTTCTTCATTAAAAGTATTCCTCCGATATGTGTGTTTTCTTATTGAGCGCTCAACTTTTGAGAACATACTCTTTCCAATCCGTCGATTGCCTGTTTCACATCTGATACGTCAATCGTCGGGCCGCACCAGAGGCGAAAACCCGGAGGTGCGTCTTTGTAAGAGCTTATGTCGTGAGCGATATTTTCTTTACTCAAAGTGCCTGCCACGTCCTTGATAAATGATGTCTGGTCTTCCCTGGACATGGCCTGAAATGTTTCGTTGACCACCTTCAAGCAGACAGATGTGTTTGATCGAATTTCCGGGGATTCGGCGAGAAAGTCTATCCAGTCCGTCTTTTCGACCCACTCTTCAATCATCCTCAAGTTTTTCAGGCTTCTTTCTATGAGACCTCCGAGACCGATGTGGTCCGCCCATTTGAGTGCATCGAGATAGTCTTCGACACAGAGCATAGAAGGGGTGTTAATGGTGTCGCCGTCGAAGATAGCCCGGTTCAGCCTTCCACCTTTCTTGAGGCGAAATATCTTCGGCATCGGCCACGGGGTGTCGTGGGATTCAATGCGAGTGACTGCCCGTGGACTGAGAACGAGTATTCCGTGAGCGGCTTCTCCACCGAGACATTTCTGCCAGGAATAGGTAAGGACGTCCACCTTCGACCAATCAATGTACATGGCAAATGCTGCACTGGTCGCATCGCAGAGTGTTAATCCTTCTCTTGTTGGTGAGATCCAGTCCCAGTTCGGTATTTTAACGCCGCTGGTGGTTCCATTGGCGACGAATACAACATCATGAGACCAGTCGACGTCCGCTAAATCGGGGATCTTACCATAATCAGCCCTCAGAATCGTTGGATTAAGCTTGAGTTCCTTGGTCACGTCTGTCGCCCATCCTTCACTGAAACTTTCCCACACGAGGACGGTTACCGGCCTGTGCCCAAGAAGAGACCACATGGCTAACTCAAAAGTTCCCGTATCTGATGCGGGCAGTATGCCGAGAAGATATCCTTCCGGGATTTCAAGTAATCGCTTGCTCTCATTGATTGCCATGGCCAGTTTTTTCCGTCCCAGGGAGCTTCGGTGGGAACGGCCTATGGCCGCATCTTTTAAAGTATTGAGATTCCACCCCGGCCTCTTGCTGCAAGGGCCCGAGCTAAAATTTGGATTATTCATAATTGGTACAAACCTTCCACTTTTTATTATAATTCAACTTAAAACTACTATCAGAATTGATTCTTTTCCTCAAGCGTTTTCGTTTTGTGTTGACGAGAACACAAAATAACCATAATATCAGGCACGAATAGTGCTTCAGATGAATCCTTCGCTATCCCGATTGATGCGCGGCCAGCTGTTTCCGTGAGTTCTCATATTGAAGTGTTCGCAATACATCGAGAGGTTTCGAGTGTGAGAAAAATCAAAACCGTCTTTTTTTGTCAGAACTGCGGCTACCAATCGCCGAAATGGCTGGGAAGATGTCCCGCATGCGGTGAATGGAATCAGTTTGCGGAAGAAGAAATGCGAAAAGTCGATGAGGGTGATCCTTTTCAGATTGGATTTAACGAATCACCGATGCCGATTGAAGCGATTGAGCTGGATGATAACGAGAGAATCAAAATCGGAATCGCTGAAATGGATCGGGTTCTTGGCGGGGGAATCGTAAAAGGCTCATCCGTGCTTGTGGGTGGTGATCCCGGAATCGGTAAATCGACGTTGCTGCTCCAGGTACTGCAGAATCTTGCCCATGCGGGACATACGGTTTTATACATTTCCGGAGAAGAATCGGCACGGCAGATAAAACTTCGGGGCAATCGAATCGGTGCCTCATCAAACAATCTCATGATATATGTTGAGATTTCCCTTGAAGCTATCATGCATCAGATTGAGTATCTAAAACCGGATGTTGTGGTGGTTGATTCAATCCAGACAATATATTCATCAAAGCTTTCATCGGCACCGGGCAGTGTGGGACAGGTGAGAGAATCGTCTGAACGGCTCATATTGCTATCAAAAAAGACGGGTGTGCCCATCTTCCTCATCGGTCACGTAACAAAGGACGGGGCAATAGCGGGGCCGAAGGTACTGGAACACATGGTGGACGCCGTTCTTTATTTTCAGGGAGATTCGGGCCATACGTTTCGAATCATCAGGGGGGTCAAAAACCGGTACGGACCGACGAATGAAATCGGTGTCTTTGAGATGAGAGACCATGGTCTGTTCGAAGTTACAAATCCTTCCGCCCTTTTCCTGTCGGAGCGTCCGAAAGGCGCAGCCGGTTCCGTCGTTGTGCCCAGTATGGAAGGTACGAGACCGATCCTGGTAGAAATTCAATCGCTCGTCAGTGAGACAAACTTCGGTGTGCCCAGGAGGACGACCATCGGTGTTGACCACAACAGGGTCTCGTTGTTGGCTGCCGTCCTTGATAAGATATGCGGCCTGCATCTCGTGAACCATGATATCTTTATCAATGTAGCCGGCGGTGTCAGGTTGAATGAGCCGGCAGTAGATCTGGGGATCGTATCGTCTTTAGTGTCCGGTTTTCTCGGCAGGCCCATCGATGCGGGTACCATTGTCTGCGGTGAAGTGGGGCTTACGGGAGAGGTGAGAGGGATCGGTCATATTGAAACGAGGATAAAAGAAGCCGCCAAAATGGGATTTAACCGCTGTATCCTTCCCAGAATCGTTTCGAGCGATGTCTTTTCGGAAACCGATATTTCATTAATCAGAATCAGCAATCTCAAAGAGTTGATCGATGAGCTTTTTTAACCACGAGGGCCCGACAAGGTGTCCCGCCTTGTAAGTGGGGTGATACATTTATATCGGTCAGTAATGTTGTAAGGTAATCTTTTATTTCAACCCGACTTCGTTTCCAAAAGGTACCCCACTCGCGGCGACATCCTTTAGAGTTCCGGAAAATTATATTCCTCATTGCGTGTTTGCCGATATTCCGTGCCCCGTTTCTGAGGCCTTTTGTCATGAACAGTTACTTTAGGGTTGACTATCAGCCTTATTCTCTGGTAACAAAACACCCGTGTCTGTAAAAATATAAGTACTTAATATTAAAGATATATTCTGTCATTTTGGGCTATTAGCATGTGCGCTCTGTCACAATGTCTTGGCATGTCTCGTTGAGATGCAGGATGAAGAAAATCAGGTATCAATATGGATTATAAAATAGCGTTGGGTGTTATCGGCGGACTGGGTCTGTTTATATACGGCATGTATCTTTTGAGCGATTCGCTCAGGAAGTTATCGTTAACATTGTTGAAAACAATGCTGGAAAAGATGACATCAAACAGATTCAGATCAGCCTTTATCGGGATGGCTGTGACGTCAATAATACAGAGCTCCAGTGCGACCTCTGTATTGCTCATAGGTTTTTTAAATGCAGGTCTCATGCAACTCGGTGCTGCATTGGCCATTATGATTGGTGCCAATATCGGGACTACGGTCACTGCTCAGTTAATCGCATTTAAATTTACAACTATTGCCCCATTCTTTGTTTTTGTCGGGGCTATGATTTTCTTTTTTGCCAAGAAAGACAAGAATAAAAACAAAGGTCTGGCCTTGCTGGGATTCGGTTTTTTATTCCTGGGACTTGCCATGATGAGCACTGCAGTGAAACCTCTGGCGGATAATGGAACAACGAAAGATATCTTTTTGAGATTTGGCAGCCAACCGTTCTTCGGGATTTTAGCTGGTCTCACGGTGACGGCCATATTGCAAAGCAGCTCAACGGTAATGGGTATGATCATAGCGTTTGCATCGGCCGGCTTGCTGGATCTGTCGTCTTCTATTTATCTTATATTCGGAACCAATATCGGTACGTGTGTTACGGCATATATTGCAAGTATCGGTGGAAACTTGTCAAGCAAAAGGCTCGCACTTGGTAATACCCTTTTCAATGTTGCGGGTGTGATAATTGCCTTACCGTTGGTGAGTTACTACCTGACGTATATTCCCGTAATCTCGGGTGATGTTGCCCGGCAGATTGCCAATACGCATACAATCTTCAATGTGATCAACACCATTATCTTTCTTCCCTTCGTGTCATACCTGGTAAATATTTTAAACAAATGTATTCCGGGTATTGAATATGAAAAGAAGGAAGCGAGACATCTTGATAAAAATTTATTGGTGACACCCCATCTGGCGATCAAGGCGGTTGTTAAAGAGCTGGCCGCGATGCTGAGCATTTGTCAGGAAATGCTGGATAAGGCAAGAAAGTGTACGATAAATTATAATCATAAGCTGCGAAATGAAATTTCCTTTGATGAAGAATCCGTTGATGAGATGCAGAAGAGCATTACGGAATATCTTGTTGAGATGACGCAAAATGAGCTTATGGATAAGCAGAGAAGATTGGTTCCGGCAATCCTCCATAGCGTGAATGATATTGAGAAAGTAGGCGATTACTGTGAAAATATTGTCAAGTTGGCTCAGAGAGCGTATGAATACGATTTGACTTTTTCTCCTCACGCCGTCATGGAACTCGAGAAACTCTTTGACAAAACTGAGACCCTGATGCGGCATACCAAGAAGGCCATTCTCGGTGATGATCATAAAGCCGCCAGTATTACCTTGAATATAGAACAGGAAATTGATGAACTGACCACGCAGTATAAGCTCAATCATATCAGGAGACTTGAGGAAGGTGTGTGTGTCAGTGATGCAGGCCTGATATTCTCTGATATAGTAACAGATATCGAACGATTGAACGATCACCTGTGTAATATCACAAAGGGCATATTACATATCGGGAAGAGATAACGAAAGCATAAATCCGGAAAACGGTAGTCGGAAGCCAGAATTTTTAATACATGGTGAGAATTATTTCATGCATTTTTGTAAGGGGGTAAAACATGTTAGAGAAAATAACCTGGTTTGGGCATTCGAGTGTTAAGATAAAAAGCGATAAGACTGTTTATATCGATCCATGGAAACTCCAGGATTCCGATCCTGCCGATCTTATTCTCATCAGTCATTCCCACTATGATCACCTTTCGCCGGAGGATGTTAAAAAGATACAGAAAAAAGACACGGTCATTATCACAACATCGGACTGTGCTTCTCAGGTTTCGGGTGACGTGAGAGCGGTGAAACCGGGAGATGTGGTTCAGGTGGGGGACATTGAAGTAGAGGCAGTCCCGTCGTACAATACGAACAAGATCTTTCATCCGAAGGCAAACTGCTGGATCGGTTTTGTCATAACCATGGAGGGAAAGAGAATCTACTATTGTGGTGATACGGATGTTATTCCCGAGATGAAAGATATCAAAGCTGACATAATGATTGTGCCGGTCGGTGGGACCTATACCACGACCGCTGAAGAGGCGGTCCAGGCAGTTAACGCTGTGAAACCGGAGCTTGCAATTCCTATTCATTATGGTGATATCGTGGGCTCGCTGGATGATGCAAAAAAGTTTAAAGATCTTTGCGATGTTGCGGTAGAGATTATACCTCCGCGCAATCAGTAGCCAAAAGAAAATGCCGATTTTTCAAAAACGAAAAGGTGTTCCGTTTTGTTGATACTCTGAGAAGGTCATTACCGGAATATCATTCAGTGACAATCTGTCCAGTTTTTTTATCATGTGGCGATACGGATTCATTTCACGAGCGGGAGAACAAAAAAATATTTTTACGAAACTTGACAGAATCAAATTCATGTTTATTTTAAGTTTGATTACGGAGGGAATGCAATAGGTAAGGTTTTGGCATTTAAAAGAATTTTATTCAAAACAATTTGATAGGAAAGGAGAAGTTTAAGGATGAAGATTAGGCCATTGCATGACAGAATTCTTGTTAAACGTGTAGAGGAAGAAGCAAAAACAAAGGGGGGCATTATTATCCCTGATAGTGCGAAGGAAAAACCGTATGAGGGTGAAGTTGTTGCGGTTGGAAAAGGCAGAAAGACGGAAGGCGGCAAAGTGATTAGCCTCGATGTGAAGGCAGGTGACAGGATTCTCTTCAGCAAATATGCGGGATCTGATATCAAGATTGATGATGTGGAATACCTCATCATGAGAGAAGAAGATGTTCTGGGAGTAATAGAAAAATAAAAAATTTGAGTATAAGGAGGAAGTTTTAATGGCAGCAAAAGAATTACAATATGATGAACAGGCGAGAAAATCGATTCTCACCGGTATTAATGCTCTCGCAGATGCAGTGAAAGTAACCCTTGGTCCCAAAGGAAGGAACGTTATATTAGATAAAACATTCGGTTCTCCCACGGTAACGAAAGACGGTGTTACCGTTGCCAAAGAGATTGAATTGGAAGACAAATTTGAAAACATGGGTGCCCAGATGGTGAAAGAGGTCGCCAGTAGAACAAGCGATGTGGCCGGTGACGGTACCACGACGGCTACCATTCTTGCCCAGGCAATCTACCGGGAAGGTGTCAAGGCCGTTGCTGCGGGAAGTAATCCCATGGATGTTAAAAGAGGAATTGACAAGGCTGTTGAAGTCGTAATTGATGAACTGAAGAAGATAAGCAAGCCCACCAAAGATCAAAAAGAAATAGCTCAGGTCGGAACAATTTCTGCGAACAATGATGAGACAATCGGTAATATCATTGCCGAGGCCATGGGCAAGGTTGGTAAAGAGGGTGTCATCACCGTGGAAGAGGCGAAGGGGCTGGCAACTGAACTGGAAGTTGTTGAAGGTATGCAGTTCGATCGTGGTTACCTTTCACCTTATTTTGTGACAAATGCGGATAAGATGGAAGCCGATCTTGAAGATGCCTTTATTCTTGTGTACGATAAAAAGATCAGCACCATGAAAGATCTCCTCGGTATTCTCGAGCAGATTGCAAAGATGGGCAGACCGTTGCTGATTGTTGCAGAAGATGTTGAAGGTGAAGCGCTGGCGACACTGGTTGTCAATAAGATTCGCGGTACGTTGCAGGTCGCGGCTGTCAAGGCCCCGGGATTTGGTGAGAGAAGAAAGGCAATGCTGGAAGATCTCGCCATCCTCACCGGTGGACAGTTGATCTCAGAAGAAATCGGATCTAAACTTGAAAGTGCAACGATTGAAGATCTCGGTCGTGCAAAGAAAATAATTATCGACAAAGATAATACCACGATTATCGATGGTGCCGGCGACAGAAAAGCCCTTGAAGCCAGAGTAAAACAGATGAGAGTACAGATGGAAGAAACCACGTCCGACTATGACAGAGAGAAGATTCAGGAACGACTGGCAAAGCTTGTCGGCGGTGTGGCCGTTATCAAGGTTGGTGCTGCAACAGAGACTGAAATGAAAGAAAAGAAAGCACGAGTTGAGGATGCCCTGAATGCTACCCGTGCAGCTGTTGAGGAAGGAATCGTTCCCGGTGGTGGAGTGGCATATCTCAGAACGCTTCCCGCCCTCGCGAAGGTTAAACTGATCGGTGATCAGCTTGTCGGTCTCAATATTGTAAAGAAGGCAATAGAAGAGCCGATGCGGATGATTGCAAACAATGCCGGTTTTGAAGGTTCCATCGTAGTGGAGAAAGTGAAAGGTCAGAAAGGTGATTACGGGTTCAATGCCCAGACTGATAAATACGAGAATATGATGAAGGCCGGTATTATTGATCCTACCAAGGTGACACGGTTTGCTCTGCAGAATGCAGCCAGTGTATCCGGATTGATGCTGACAACGCAATGTATGGTTGCTGATAAACCGAAAGATGAAATGCCGATGCCCGGTATGCCTCCCGGAGGAATGGGCGGAATGGGCGGAATGATGTAATTCGGTTTTCCACCGGAAATCTACCGATGATAAAAGCCCCCTGCTTTATGGCAGGGGGCTTTTTTTGTTTAAGGAAATGATTGCGTATCAATTATGAATTGTGGTACTGTCCCTGGATAATAAAAATTGGGAGAATTTCCATGGATTATAAAGATACCTTGAATTTGCCGAAGACCGGTTTTTCCATGAGGGCGAATCTTTCCACGAAAGAACCGGAAATCCTGAAAAAGTGGGAAGAAATGTGTATCTATGGGAAGATAAGAAACGTATCAAAGGGAAGAACGAAGTACATACTTCATGATGGACCTCCCTATGCGAACGGTGACATACATCTCGGCACGGCATTGAATAAGATCATCAAGGATATAGTTGTTAAATCGAAGAATATGATTGGTTTTGACAGTATCTTTGTTCCCGGATGGGACTGCCACGGTCTTCCCATTGAGCATCAGGTCGATAAAGAGCTGGGGGATAAACAATACAGCCTTGCACCTGCCGAGAAGAGAAAGCTCTGCCGTTCTTATGCCGAGAAGTACCTTGACCTACAACGTACGCAGTTCAAGCGACTCGGGTGCGTCGGCGAATGGGAAAACCCCTATGTCACCATGGATTATGAGTACGAAGCGAAAACTGTTGAGGAACTGGGAACGCTTCTGCTGAAGGATGCCATTTACAGGGGGAAAAAACCGGTTTACTGGTGTGCCTCCTGCAAAACAGCACTGGCCGAAGCGGAAGTTGACTATGAAGATCATTCGACGCCGTCCATCTATGTGAAATTTCCCATGATGTCCGATATATCTTCGGTTTTTCCCAAGCTCAAAGGAGAAAATGTCAGTGTTGTTATCTGGACGACGACCCCCTGGACGATACCCGCCAATCTTGCCATCGCCTTTCATGAGGATTTTGACTATGTTGCCGTGAGGGTGAATGGTGAAACTTTGATTTTCGCAAAGGAACTCCTTGATTATTGCATGGATGCGTTCGGGTACAAAGATGAGCCATACGAAATCATTGATGAGTTCAAAGGCAAGGTTGTAGAAGGACTCAAATGTAAGCATCCCTTTATTGATCGTGAAAGTGTCCTGATACTGGCGCCGTTTGTGACACTTGATGCGGGGACGGGAACCGTTCACATTGCACCGGGGCATGGTCAGGAGGACTATGAAATTGGGCTGGAATATGATTTAGAGGTGTATGCTCCTGTTGATGACGATGGCAATTTTACTCCTGATGTTGATTTCTTTGCCGGACAGTTCGTTTTTGATGCCAACGATCTCGTGAATGAAAAGTTAAAAGAAGTTGGTGCCCTTCTCGGTCTCGTCGATATCGAGCACCAGTATCCTCACTGCTGGCGTTGCAAAAATCCCATTATTTTCAGGTCGACCGAGCAATGGTTTATCTCCATGGAAAAGAATGAATTGAGAAAGAAAGCACTCGAAGCAATAGATAGTGTTTCGTGGATACCAGCATGGGGTCGTGATCGCATCTACGGTATGATTGAAAACAGACCCGATTGGTGTATTTCACGGCAACGTTTGTGGGGGGTTCCCATTACAATATTTTACTGCAGACAGTGCGGCGAACCGCTGTATACGAAAGAGACGATCGACCATGTTGTACAACTGGTGAAGGAACATGGTGCCGATGTGTGGTATGAGAGGGACGTCAAAGATCTCTTGCCTGAAGGAACGGTATGTCCTCACTGTGATGGCGATGATTTCACCAAGGAATCGAACATTCTCGATGTCTGGTTTGATTCGGGTGTGAGTCATGCGGCAGTACTGGAAAACGTAAAAAAGTGGGAGACTCTTCGGTCGCCGGCAGACATGTATCTTGAGGGAAGCGATCAGCATCGGGGATGGTTTCATTCATCCCTTCTCGAGTCGGTTGGAACGAGGGGGAGGGCTCCGTATACAACGGTTCTGACCCATGGGTTTGTTGTCGATGGAGAAGGAAGAAAAATGTCCAAGTCTGTGGGCAATGTTATTGACCCCCAGGAACTGGTTAATGAATACGGGGCGGAAATATTGAGACTCTGGGTGGCCGCTGAAGATTATACCGTTGATATCAGGATCTCTGATGAGATTCTGAAACGTCTCATCGATGCCTATAGGAGGATTCGCAACACAAGCAGGTATATCCTGGGCAATCTGTATGATTTCGAAATCAAGAAAGATATGGTTTCCTACGAAGATATGAAGGAGATGGACAAGGCGGCTCTCAACAGGCTTCAAGATGTTATCCGGCGTGTCAGGCGGGCCTATGAAAATTATCAGTTCCATGTAGTGTATTATACACTGCACAATTACTGTGTCGTCGATCTGAGTGCCCTCTATCTCGATGTTTTAAAGGACAGGCTCTATACATCAAAGGCAAAATCCAGGGAAAGGCGATCAGCTCAGAGTGCTATGTATATTATCCTCGATACTATGGTACGGCTCCTGGCACCCATTCTCAGCTTTACCGCGGAGGAAATATGGGAAAACCTTCCTGCATATGAAGGCAAGGAAGAGAGTGTCCATATGACGCTCTTTCCTGAAGTCAACACTGACTATGTTGATCAGGACCTCGGACAAACATGGCTGACCCTTGTCGACTTTAAGAGTGAGGTATCAAAAGCGATAGAGCTGGCACGGCAGAAGAAACTGGTGGGACATTCTCTCGACAGTAACGTTGATGTTTATGCCCCTGAGAAATTACGAAAGCTTCTGGTGAGCTATGATCAGGATGTGAGAGCACTGTTGATTGTCTCCGAAATAAATATTCTCGATGAGGACAGAATCGAAAATCCCTATGAAAGCACAGAAATTGAAGGCCTGAAAATTGGTGTGTCAAAGGCTGTGGGGCGAAAATGTGAACGGTGCTGGAATTACAGCGAGACTGTGGGTGTGAGTAGCGATCATCCGACCATCTGTGAACGATGTGTCGGCAATCTCATGTAAGATGAAAAGCTCTGCGATTCGCTGATTTGATTGTGGTTTGAAAACGTTTTTAAAATTAAAGAGCGGGCAGTCAGTTACCCGAATGCAGGGAGCTGACTGTCTGAAGTGGAGTGCAACCGTGAAAAAAAAATACACACTCTTTTTTATTCCCGTAGGAATCATTCTCCTGCTGGATCAGGTAACAAAAATATATGTCATGTCGCATATGTCTCTCCGTGATTCTATTATTGTCATCGACGGATTCTTTAACATTACCTACATCAGGAATCCCGGAGCCGCCTTCGGTTTCCTTGCCGATTCTTCCCCTGCATTTCGTTCAATTTTCTTTGTCGCTATAGCAGTGATGGCCATCATTATGATTCTCTATTTGATAAAGAAGATCAGTGATGAAAGACTGCTCCTCACCCTTTGCCTGTCATTGATTTTAGGTGGTGCCGTGGGAAACCTGATCGATCGGGTACGCTTTGGTGAAGTTATTGATTTTCTCGATTTTTATCTTTTTTCTTATCACTGGCCGGCCTTTAATGTTGCCGACAGTGCCATTACGGTTGGAGCAATTATTCTTGTTCTTGAGATGGTCAAGAAGAAAACAAAGACCGACGAAACTATTTAAGTCTTACTTCCCTCCCAAATTATAAAACAGTCATCAAGCGAACAGTCGCCTGTGAATGAGAGCGCGAGAGCCAGGAACCTGGGATATAGTGATCCTTCCTCCCTCTCCCGTCAAACGCTGATTCCTGATTGCCGGAAGTTGAATTCTTGCGACGTTATCTCATCAAACCGGGAAGAAAAAGTGCGATTTGCGGAAAGGGAATCAAAAGGAAAGTCCCGATGATTAGCGCGATAAGAAGAGGAATCACACCCCTGAAGATGACCTGCAGAGGCACGTCTCTGGCCACGCCGCTCACGACGTACACATTGATTCCCACCGGTGGTGTTATGACACCGATTTGCGTTATGAGAACAATGATAACTCCGAACCAGAGCGGGTCGTAGCCAAGATGAATAACGACGGGGTAAAAGATCGGTACTGTCAGCATAATCAGGGCCAGTGAGTCAATGAAACAACCTCCCATCAGATAGAGCAGAATTATCATGAGCATGATGGCATCGCGAGGTAATGGGAGTGACGATATCCAGTTTGCCGTATCGAAAGGAATCCTCGATATGGCGAGGAAATGTCCGAAAATAGTAGCACCCGCAACAATGACGAGAATCATGCAGGAGCTCCGTGTCGTTTCAAAGAGAGACGTAACAAAACCTTTCCAGGATAAAGTGCGTCTCATCACGGCAAGTATTAACGTGCCAAGAGCTCCCACCGCCCCCGCTTCCGTCGGGGTGAAAAAACCCGCAAAGAGTCCTCCCATGACTAAGAGAAAGAGAAGGATGGTTTCTGTGAGACCTAGAAGAGAGGTTATTTTTTCTCTGAAGGTAGTTTTCGGGCCGGGCGGGCCGAGATCAGGTTTCAGTCTTGTCCAGATCATGATACTCAGGATAAACAAGATTGTGAGAAGGAGTCCGGGAATAAGACCTGCGATAAAGAGTTTGCCGATCGATTGTTCGGTCATAATTCCATAGACGATAAAGATGACACTGGGTGGAATCAGAATGCCGAGACTTCCCCCGGCGGCAACAACCCCCGTGGCCAGTTCCGGTTTATAGTTGTATCGTTTCATTTCCGGCAGCGTTGTAGCTGCCATCGTGGCTGCTGTCGCATTTGTAGATCCGCAGATGGCGGCAAAGCCGGCACATGCACCGATGGTCGCAATGGCAAGTCCGCCCGGCACGTGACCGATCCATTTGTAGGCGGCGTCAAAGAGTCTGGTGCTGATACCTGAATGATAGGCAAGCTGTCCCATGAGAACAAAGAGGGGGATAACGGTCAGGTTATAGGAGCCAAAAACAGAAAAAATATCTTTTGCAATCAAGTTTAAGGAGGCGTCAAATGAAACTAAGTAACCGAAGCCCAGAAAACCGATGATAGCCATAACATAACCGACGGGAATTCGGGAAAAAATAAAGAGAAAAAGGGCAACAATACCGATAAGACCGACAGCGGTTGGACTCACTTTTCACCAATCCTCTTTAATGATTTCACAAAATTAAGCAATAGAATAAGGCACAGGAGCCCACAACCAAGAGATATTCCATAAACGAAAGGATAAATGGGCATCTGTATGGTCAGTGACACCTCTCCGCTTTGTTTCAAGTCGGACGCGTATACGATACTTTGCCAGGTTATCAGGGCGAAAAGACATGTACTGATCAGATCATTGAATGTATCGATAAATGTTTGAACTCTGACGGGGAATTTCTGGACAAGAAACTCAACGGCAATATGTCCTTTTTCCACCGACGTGTATCCGATCGAAAATGCGATAACGACAGATCCGAGAAGGCCTACAATTTCATAGGTGCCGGGGATGGGGTGGCGGAATATGCGAAGAATCACGTCGGCGCACGTGAGACACATCATTGCAACAACAGCTCCGGCGGCAATCCAGTTAAATCTATCAGTCAAAAAATAGGTAATTCTCTCTATGCGAAACATAGTTCACGGTATATCGAAGAATTGCTCAAATGATTAACCCCCTTCCGGAGTATATCCGAAAAGGGGGTTGATCGAAATTTATTTTTTTATTGTATGTACTTTTGACTGTATTTCTCGATCAATTTCTTGACTTCATCCACGGCTTTGCCCCCGGGGAGATTTTTCTCGTCCGCTGCCTGTATGAAGCCATTGATAATCGGCTGAACCGCCGCTTTCCATCGGTTGTTCTCATCGTCGGATAATTGGATAATTTTGTTACCCAGACTTAAGGTGTATTCGCGACCTTCGATGTCACCTTTATCCCAGACTGCTCCGTGGACATCAACCCATTCCGTGCTTGTATCTTCAATAATTTTTTGAATATCTTTCGGGAGCGAGTTCCATTTTTTAAGGTTCATCACGACAAACATGGCCGTGGTGTAACCGACACCGGTGCAGTTTGTCGTGTACTTGATCACTTCGGCCTGTTTCCATCCCTTGAGTGTTTCAATGGGAGTGAACGTACCTTCAACGACACCCTTTTGAAGAGCTTCATACGTGGCTCCTTGAGGCATGGCGACGGGAACGCCTCCGAGCGCCTCTGTTACCTTTGCACTCAAGCCGGTCGATCTGATCTTCATTCCTTTCAGCTCTTTCAGGTTATGTACCGGCGTTTTCGTGTGAAGCAGGCCGGGTCCATGAGCGTGTATGTACAGGACCTTGACGTCATTGAGTTCTGCCGGCTTCATTACTGCGTAGAATCCATTCGCCACGTGAGTCGCAACCTGGCCGTTGGGATATCCGTGGGGAAGATCGATGGCTTCCATAACAGGAAAACGTCCCCTGGTGTAAGCAAAACAGGACATTCCAAGATCGGATATTCCGTTGACCACTCCGTCATAGCACTGGTTGGCCTTTGTCAGGGTCCCTCCGGGAAATACCGTAATTTTTACCCTGCCATTGGTGCGTTTTTCTACCTCACGAGCCCAGTCGATTCCGGCCTTGCACTGACCATGAGTGGCCGGAAAGAATATGCTGTAGGAAAGATCGATCGGTTTTGCCTGTACAGCGGTGATACTGACAGGCGTAAATGATGATACGACGAACACTGCCGCTATTATTATCAAAAAAAATCTTTTTTTCATTTTTCCCTCCGGTGATTGAATTTAACTGTAACTGAAACCTATCCCCCGTCAAAAAGACAGATATCAGCTTGTGAAAATGACTCATCCGCGTATAATATTACTAATACATTGGAAAACTCAAGACTGATAAAAAGGTTGTGAAAGGCCTGCTTGACCATCATAACAGACGGCAGCAGGCATTAATACTTGTAGTTGTTGTAGGTGAGTTTAATAGACTGGATTGTGTATTCTTTGTTTATCATAGTGCTCATTCTATACTACATGTGTTTGAAAAAACTGCAAAACACTATATGTAACCAACATAATTCTGTCAAGAATTATTTTAAGGTAATTTACACAAGGGTATGTGTGAGTAGCGTGGTTGCCTGTTCGTGTTCTGGATGTACCGTTCTTGGTAAGGTCGACTGAGATCAAGGGTTCCCACTGATGTAGTATGACTGCACAATACATAGTAAGAGAGGGGTGATAATGTTCATGATTTATGACAAATAGATTACGCAGTAAAGCGATGAATTATATAATGCCGTAACATAAAAAATAGGGGCTTGAGAGCCCCTATTTTTATTGAATATATAATTTATTATGAATCTTCTTTTTTCTTCGATTTTGATGCCTGCTTTGCTTCGGCCTTATATTTTTCTGCTTCGGCCTTTGCTTTCTCTAGTTCTTCCTTTGCTTTGGCAAGTTCATCGCTCTTTTCTTTGGCTTCTTTTGCTTTATCTTTTTTCTCACGCATCTGGTCTTTTAATTCATCATAACCGACATAAATGGCAAGGGCGCCTCCAAGAAGCAAGGCAACTGGGATACCACCCATCAGTATGAGTAGGAATTCTTTCCACCAGGCTATAAGGCCGACGAGCCCCAATACTGCCGCCACAACACCGCCAATCAACACCTGCATAATGTAATAACCTCCTTTTTAAAAAAAATTTAGATTTCAGCGATCAGAATAATACTACGGCGATTACCACGCAGTAAAAATTTCTAATTTTTCTTCAAGAATTCTTGCTAACATAAAAAGTGTATCGAGGCAAGTTCAAAATTGAGAAAATAATACTTGCGAAAACAAAAATCTTAAATTAGGTTAAATGGCTACAGTAAAAGAACGGCAATATGGTTATGCTATTCAAATAAGCATGTTATCTTTCTGCTTTATGGAAAATCAGACATGTGTCATCGTCAGTGAGGAGAGATTTGATTCATGGTAGAACTCGATTTTGACAAGGGGGGCGGCCTTTTACCGGCTATTGTTCAAGATTATGAAACCAAAGAGATTCTGATGCTTGCCTATATGAACCGGCAGTCGTGGTTACAAACGATAGAAACAAAAAAAGCAACCTTCTGGAGCCGAACGAGGAATGAGCTGTGGGTGAAAGGTGAGACATCAGGTAATGTACAGTTGGTCAAGGAAATCAGAATAGACTGCGACAATGATGCTATTTTGTTAATGGTCGAACAAATAGGTGGAGCAGCGTGCCATACGGGGTACGCATCATGTTTCCATAACAAGGTATCTCATGGGAAGACGGAGGTAATCGGGGAAAAAGTATTTAATCCGGAGGAAGTATATAAAAAATGAAAAAATTGAAGTTGGGAATACCGAAGGGGAGTCTTGAATCAAGCACGATTGAACTTTTCAGAAGAGCTGGATGGCAGATTTCTTATGATAGTCGAAGCTATTTCCCTGAGATAGACGATGAAGAAATTTCCTGTGCCCTTGTAAGGGCTCAGGAAATGTCTCGGTATGTTGAAGATGGAACCCTCGATCTTGGCCTTACGGGAAGGGACTGGATTATCGAAAATGAATCGGATATAACCGTGGTTGAGGATCTCGTTTATTCAAGGGCATCGGTGAAACAGGCACGGTGGGTTCTGGTAGTGAGAGAGGACTCATCCATCCAGAGTATTGAAGATATGGAGGGAAAGAAAATTTCTACTGAGCTGGTCAATTTTACTCGTAAGTATTTTAAAGAAAGAGGAATTAACGTTCATATTGAATTTTCATGGGGAGCTACTGAAGCTAAGGTTGTTGAGGGCCTCGTCGATGCAATCGTTGAAGTGACCGAAACAGGATCGACTCTGCGGGCAAATAAACTGAAAATTATCCATGAACTGATGACGACAAATACCCAGCTCATTGCCAACAATGAAGCCTGGTCCGATCCATGGAAGAAAAGAAAAATAATGCAGATTCAGACGCTGCTTAACGGGTCTCTTTTGGCAGTCGGTAAAGTTGTATTGAAGTTGAATGTTTCGAAGGAAAATCTCGGGAGAGTCATGTTGTTGCTTCCGTCACTCAAGGCACCAACTGTGTCAGGATTGTATAATGAAGAGTGGTTTGCCGTAGAGACGGTTGTGGATAAGAGTATTGTAAGAGAGCTAATTCCCATTCTTCAGGAAGCCGGGGCGGAAGGAATCATAGAGTATTGCCTGAATAAAGTTATCTGAAAGGATAAAGGTCGTGACAAGGACAGCCACAATAGAGAGAAAAACGAAGGAAACGGATATAGTTATTCAGATCAACCTTGATGGAAAAGGGAAAGCAGACATAGTAACGACCATTCCCTTTCTCGATCATATGCTGACCCTTCTGGCGAAACATGGATTTATCGATCTAACCGTGCAGGGGCGGGGAGATACCGATGTCGATTATCATCATCTGGTGGAAGACATGGGGATATGCCTCGGAGAGGCATTAAAAGAGGCGCTGGGCGATAAGAAAGGTATTGCACGATACGGATCAGCCACCGTTCCTATGGATGAGAGTTTGTGCGGTGTCACCATGGATATCTCAGGGAGGCCATATTTAATTTTTAATGCCGACTTTGGTAATAAAACGATAAAAGATTTCGATCCCCTTTTATTCGGTGAGTTTTTTAAGGCTGTGAGTGACCATAGTGGAATGACATTGCATATTAATGTCATGTATGGTAATAACCCGCACCACGTGATAGAGTCAGTCTTCAAGGCATTTGCACGCTCATTAAACAAAGCAGTTTCTATGGATTCACGGATATCCGGTGTCATGTCTACGAAAGGTACCCTGTGAAGTATCGAAACGGACATATTTGCTTTTTGACACCAAAAAGCAGAAAGATTCATCGTTAACAAGTTGCACATTCTTTTAGTAATAGCATGAGCATGACAGTGCTTGTGTAAGAGAATTCTTTATATCCTATCACACGTTTTCAACGGCAACGATTGTCGGAACTGAATACAACTGTGGGGGGTGTGGTGTATATAAAAAGAAATCCTTATAATTTTGTGAAACATTGTTTCGTTTTACTGACCATCACCATTGTGATCCTTCTTCTGTCCGGCTGTTCTCCCCGGCAGGGGACAAAACAAGCCGTGCAGAGTGAAGACGCACTTGTTTTTCAGAAGATTGCAGTCATTCCGTTTCAAAATCTCATTCCGGAAGATCCCTCAGTCACATCTGTACGATGTCCCATTTGTGGGGCTTTTTACTCGACGTTGCCATACCCGGGCAATCCGGAGAAAATAATTGAAACGATCTTTGTGAAAAAACTTATGGCGGTATACGCAAAGATCGATCTTGTTTCAATTGATAGAGCCCGAGGTGCCTATACGAGAATTCACGCCGATTCATTCAATGCAAAACCCGATGAGATATTGAAGAAAGTTGGCGAGGAACTTGGCGTTGATGGAATTGTAGCAGGGTATATATTTCGGTACCGTGAAAGAAAAGGTTATGAATATGGAGTTGAGCAGCCTGCTTCAGTCGCATTCGACATTCATTTATTACGAGTGAAGGATGGTAAATTTGTGTGGAAAGGTGTTTTTGACAAAACGCAGACGTCTCTCATGGAGAACATCCTCGATGTAGTATCGTTTATAAAAGGGGGCGGGAAATGGCTTACGACAGAGCAATTGGCTGAAAAAGGTATGGACAATGTTGTAAAGACCTTCCCTGGTTTGAAATAAGCACGTGTTTATAGATAAGCACAGAGGCGCATTCATGGGAAAAAGAAACGTAAGAATATGCGTAATGTGTTGACCTCAGCAGTGATAAGGACTTTGTCCTCTCTTTTTTTATGGATCACAACCGCCTGTTGGTTCAGTCGCAACGATACGGAGGTAACCTTTGATTATTATACCGGCAATAGATTTAAAAGACGGGAAATGTGTTCGACTCCTACAAGGTGACTTTTCCCGGGAAACCATTTATTCAGACCATCCCGGTGAGGTTGCGAAAGCCTGGCAGGAAAAAGGAGCCGAGAGGATACACATTGTCGATCTCGATGGTTCTCGATCCGGTGTGCCTCACAATGGGGAAGTCATTCAAGATATCATTCGTCGAATCAATGTTCCCATTCAGGTTGGTGGCGGAATAAGAGAAATGAAAACGATTAAGCACTACCTTGCAATGGGTGTAAGTCGTGTCATAGTGGGAACTGCCGCTCTCAAAGACAGGCAATTTGTGATGGAAGCATGTTCTGCTTATCCGGGGCAGATTATTCTCGGTATTGATGCAAGTGACGGCAATATAAAAGTTGAGGGATGGACGGAAGAAACGGGTCAATCGGCGATAGAAGTAGCGAAGAGCTATGAAGGATCAGGAATAGACGCAATTGTCTATACCGACATTAAGCGGGATGGTATGGAAATCGGTGTCAATGTCGAGGCAACGAAAAATATTGCTGAATCTGTTGATATTCCCGTGATTGCTTCAGGCGGGGTATCCGGCCTTAAGGATATTGAAGAACTCATGAAAATCGAACGTTACGGGGTTATCGGCGTCATTACCGGAAAAGCTCTCTATACCGGTGCCTTACAACTGGAGGATGCGCTTGAGATAGTTTTGCATTCCTAGTGTCACATGTAAGTTCTTTGTAGCACGTTAAACAATCAGAACTGGTACGTTCCGGCAGATTGCTGAGAGCTGACCACTGAAAGTGAGCAAAGAAGGAGGAAGAGTCGATGAAAGACTGTATATTTTGTAAAATTGCACGAGGGGACATACCCAGTAACACTGTTTACGAAAATGATAAGGTTCTGGCCTTTGACGATATTAATCCCATGGCCCCCGTCCACGTTATTGTCATACCAAAGAAACATGTCGCCACACTACTGGATGTAATACCAGAACATGTTGACATGATGGGTGACATATTCTCCGCTGTTACTGAGGTGGCGCGGATTAAGGGTATCGATGAAAAGGGGTTCCGGACCGTCATAAATTGTAACGAAGAGGGGGGACAGGTCATTTTTCATCTTCATCTGCACGTGTTGGGTGGAAAAAAATTGCAAGATGAGTTGGCCTAGGAGGCTGTGAAAATTGTTGTGCCGGAATTGACAAATTAACAATAATTATTACATTTAATATATGTCTTGACATTCGGATTTAATGGTGAAATAAAATCGCGTTTGGGGATTTGCGTGAAACTATTAGAGAAAAGATAAGGTGAGTTGGTAGAAATGATCAAAAAAATCGAAGCTGGAATGGTCGCTGCGGCCAAGGGTAAGGATAAGCTTAGACTGTCTGCTCTTCGTTTGATGAAGTCTGCTTTGCATAACAAAGAAATCGATGCGAGGAGAGAACTTAAAGAGGAAGAGATTCTTCAGGTTTTATCTTCCATGGTGAAACAGAGAAAAGACTCGATCGAGCAGTTTACCAACGGCGGAAGGATGGATCTTGCCGAAAAGGAAGAGAAAGAGTTACAGGTAATACAGGAATTTATGCCTGAACAGATGTCGGGGGAAGATATTGAGGCAGAGATCGTCAAGGCTATCGAGGAAGTAGGTGCAACCAATCCTCGTGATATGGGCAAGGTTATGAAGGTTCTTATGCCGATAGTGACGGGTAAGGCCGACGGAAAGCTTGTAAGTCAAAAGGTTAAAGAAAAGCTATCCTCTTAACCAAGAGGTTGGGAAATACAATATTGAGATCCAAAATAATTATTATGTATAATTCCTGTAGTATCGCATTCCTGCGTTGAAATTCTTTTTGTTTTTCTTAACGTTCAATACATTTATTCTTTTAATCGTGCCCGAAAGAGGAGAATCATATTGAAAGGGCATATTCCTGAAGACAAAATAGAAGAGGTGAAAGCCAGGGTAAATGTTGTTGATGTTGTCTCTGAATACGTTACTTTAAAAAAAGCCGGGAGAAATTTCATTGGTCTCTGTCCCTTTCACAGGGAAAAAACACCGTCTTTCACCGTTAATCCCGAGAAACAGATATTTTATTGTTTCGGATGCGGAGAAGGTGGTAATGCTATCTCCTTTCTAATGAAAATAAATAATATGTCGTTTCCCGAATCAATAAGACACCTGGCCGGCAGGATGGGGATAACGATACCAGTTAAAAAGGTGACTGAGGGAGAGAGAAGGAAAGCGAGTGAAAAGGAAACACTGATCAGAATCAACAAAATGGCGGCAGATCAGTTTCGGCACAACCTCATGTCCCGTATAGGAGAGGCGGCCAGGAGGTATCTCGAGAAGAGGGGGATTGACGATACTGTTGTAAAACAATTCGGTCTCGGATATTCGCCGGACGAGTGGAGACACCTCAAGAATAGTTTTGATGGAAAAGGAGTTGCCGTTGACCTTGTTCGGAAAGCAGGCTTGATTATTATAAAGGACAACGGTCAAAGTTATGACAGGTTTAGAGGTCGCCTTATGTTTCCCATTGAGAATCTCAGCGGTGACACGGTTGCCTTCGGTGGAAGGATTATCGGTGATGGGGAACCCAAGTATCTCAATTCTCCGGAATCGCCGATATATATAAAAGGTAAAATCCTGTACGGTCTGTACAGAACAAAAAATGAGATAAAGCGAAAAGATGAAGCAATTATTGTAGAAGGATATTTGGATCTCTTTGCGCTGTGGAGTGCGGGAATCGGCAATGTTGTCGCCACCCTCGGAACGGCTCTCACAAAAGAACAAATCGAGCTGGTCAGGAGATTTACAAGAAACGTATCGATTATATTTGATCCCGATGAAGCCGGGAAAAGTGCTGTCGAACGAAGCCTGAAATTATTTCTGGAAGAAGAAATCCGCGCGCGAGTGGTCATCCTCCCCGGCGGTTACGATCCTGATGAATATGTGAGGAAATATGGACGGGAATCACTGGAAGAGCTCATAGCCCGTTCGTCCTCTATGGTAGATTATTATATTGAAGAAATAATCGGCGGTGGGAATACACTCGAAGACAAACGTGATTCCGTCAGGGATTCGGTTTCCTTTATTGGAAACATCAGTGATCCTGTTCAGAGAAACCTGTTTATAAAGAGAGTTTCAGAAAAGGTTGGTATCGATCAGGGGATATTAAAAGATGAGGTGAGCAAGAAACTGGCTCGTCATAAGTCATCGTCAGGGCAACGAGTGGTGCCTGCGAAGAAAAGAGAGATCGTGGATCAGATCGAGTTGAACCTCATTCACATGATTATGGAATATCCTGACAGGATACCGGTCGTGGCAAATAATAGAATATTTGATTATTTTTTGAGCAGGCCGTTGAAGGAAATCGGAGAGTCATTCATACGATCATACCATGAGGGAGAAAATAAAATCCTGGCTCATGTTATAAATGATCTTACCGATCAAGATATTCGAGAGAAACTCTTGAAATTGAGCGTCGAAGAACGGCCCTATGATGACGACATCATTGACAAAATTCTTGAAGATACAGTAAAAAAGATACGGCTGAGATGGTATGATATGAAACGGAAATCTCTGCAGAGAGAATTGATCAAGGCCCAGCGAACGGGTGATATGCAATTATGTGAAAGGCTCGTGATGGAAAAGGGAAGGCTGTTACAGGAAGAAAAGGCGTTGAAGGCATAGTGGATGGGACTATTCGCACCATGAAATGTCTTATTGTTGTACATTTAATTATTAATGCAACTCCAAGGAGAAACGGGTATGAAAAAAATATTACATTCGGATGAGGTAAAGAAACTTGTTTTGCTGGGTGAAGAGAAGGGTTTTCTTACCTATGACGACGTTAATGATATGCTTCCGTCCGATATCATATCTTCTGATGAGTTGGATAATATCATTATGCTCTTCGGGGAGAAGAACATAGATATTATTGACACAGATAAGGGCGATAAGATTATTGCCAAAAAGATTATTGACGATTCTGAAGATGAGAAAGAATCTGAACAGGCCATGCCGTCGCTTATGCCTGTTCTGGGGAAGACGGGTGATCCCGTAAAAATGTATCTTCGTGAAATGGGGCTTGTATCACTACTGAACCGTGAAGGAGAAGTTGAAATAGCCAAAAAGATTGAAGAGGGTGAGAAAGAAGTTATGGGGACTCTCTTCAGACAATCGGTTTTTATAAAAGATGTGATTGATGTCGGTGCAAAGTTAAGAAGCGGAGAATTCAAGATCAAGAATATTGTTGACAACCTTGAAGATGAGGAAGGCTTCGTAGAAGAGGATATGCACCGTCAAAGAGTGCTTGAAATCATTGACAAAGTAGAAAAACTTGTCAAGAAAACTGAAAGCCTGAACTATCGTTTAAAAGAAAACGATTTCGACGAAGTTGAAGAGAAAAAAATCACAACACAGATAGAGAGGAATTCAAAGAAAATTGTAAAACTGTGTACCGAAGCAAAGTTCAGCAAGAAGTATATTAACAAGATGGTCTCGCAGCTTAAAAAATCCGTCATTGAGGTAAAGAAAGCTGAGAAGGCACTGCGAAGCTGCAGAGAGGAAACGGGCCTGTCTCTGAAAATCCTGGAAAAAAATATAGCCCGGATGAAGAACGATTCTAAAGAGGAAAAGATAGTCGTCAAGGAAACGGGAATTTCCGCCGACAAGTTACGAGAGTATGAAAAGATTATAAAAAGAGCCCGAAAAGAAAGAAGAAAGATAACATCCGAAATCGGTATCCCGGCGGATACATTAAAGCGTGTCGTTACACATATGCAACGGGGTGAGATAAAAGCAGATTATGCAAAGAAAAAACTCATGGAAGCCAACCTCAGGTTGGTTGTCAGCATAGCAAAGAAATACACGAACAGGGGCCTGCAGTTCCTCGATCTTGTTCAAGAAGGGAATATCGGGTTGATGAAGGCCGTTGACAAATTTGAATATCAGAGAGGTTATAAATTTTCGACCTATGCAACATGGTGGATACGACAGGCCATAACCAGAGCAATAGCCGACCAAGCCAGGACGATAAGAATTCCCGTGCATATGATTGAAACGATTAATAAGCTTATCAGGACATCACGGTATCTGGTACAAGAGCTGGGCAGAGAACCTAACCCTGAGGAAATTGCCGGAAAGATGGAATTCCCTCTGGAAAAGGTACGAAAGGTACTGAAAATTGCAAAAGAACCCATATCACTGGAAACGCCTATCGGAGAAGAAGAAGATAGTTCTCTCGGCGATTTCATAGAAGACAAAAAAATTATGTCTCCTTCCGAAGCTGCGGTCAATATGGATCTTGCAAAGCAGACGAGAAAGATACTGTCGACGTTGACACCGAGAGAGGAAAAAGTGTTAAGGATGCGATTTGGTATCGGAGAGAGAGCCGATGTAAACGTTGAAGAAGAGAACGAAGAATTCGATACGACAACGATAAAAAGGGCCAAAGAAATTGAAAAGGCTGTCTTAAAGAAACTGAGAGGTCCGTCACGAAGAAGAGAAGTTAAGGCAACATGAAATAAAAACCTTGACAAAAATTTGGAATATATATAAATCTACTCTGTTATAAAGCAGTAAATGATCACGCTCGTGGGGCCCATAGCTCAGTTGGAAGAGCCACCGGCTCATAACCGGTAGGTCCCTGGTTCGAACCCAGGTGGGCCCACCATAATAGTGAATGTGAAAAGGGGAGTGTATTGCCCGATGTATATGTGGTTCAGAAAAGCGCATATGCAAAACGCATATTCGTCACAGGCTAAGAATTATCGAAAAATGCACCAGATTTTGGTGCATTTTTTTTTGTATTTTCTATAGATGAAAGGGGAACATTTTGAAACGACAAGTCGAGCTTCTCGTAGAACTCCAGCAGATTGATTCGGAGAAAAAAAGGATAGAAACGAGAAAACATGACCTTCCGGTGGAATTGGAAAGACTGAACACAAAATTACGTGATTTTGAAGAAACGGTGGAAACAGAACGGAAAAAAATAGAAGACTTATATGAACGGCACCAGCTTAAGGAAAGTGATTTGAAAAAAGGCAATGAAACCCTGAAAAAGACAAAAAGTCGTCTGTTTGAGGTTAAAACAAATAAAGAATATCAAGCGCTGCTGAAAGAAATAGAGGTTATTAATAGACGGAATGACGAGCTTGAAAGCGAAATTATCAACATTCTGGAGGCCATCGATACGGTCAAAGAGCAGTTGGAACAGGAAGAAAAAGAATATGCTGTCTTTCGGTCCGAGTGTCAATCGGACATCAAAAAAATTGAAGAGGAAATAAATTCTATCGATTCGGTACTGATCACTATCCAGAAGAAATATGGAGACGTGAAGGAATTCATTCATGCTGACCATCTCAGAAGATATGATATTATTAAACAGAAAAGAAACAATCGGGCCGTTGTGCCGGTCTGGAAAGGAATTTGTGGAGGATGTCATATGAACATCCCGCCTCAAATGTATAACGAGTTACAGAAATATGAAGAATTAATGCTGTGCCCGCATTGTAACAGGATTATATACTGGGATAATAGAGATAATGGTGGGTCATAAAAGGTTCGTTCTTTATACCGATGGAGCAAGTCGCGGGAATCCGGGTAATGGAGGAGTCGGAGTTGCCTTATATGACGCGGACGGAAACATCCATGCGACGGCGAAAAAATTTCTCGGAACGTGTACCAATAATGAAGCAGAATATAAAGCGCTGATTCTCGGTTTAGAAGAGTCTTTGAAAAGGAAATGCCGAAGGCTCTCCATCTTTCTCGATTCGGAATTGCTCGTTCGACAAATAAACGGAGTTTATAAGGTTAAAAATAAGAATCTCCAGAGCCTCATGCAGAAGGTCAGAAAGCTGTTATCATTTCTTGATGAATATACGGTGGAACATGTCGAACGAAGTAAAAATAAGGTGGCGGATCGGTTGGCAAATGATGCTATCGATGAGGCATTGCGAAATCGAAGTTAAAAATGTAATATAAACAATTGATATTCACAGGCCTGTTTTTTTAATTCTCAGCCACAGGCTTTTATTTGTGAAATTCTCTTTGTCAGAGTAGATTGGATGATCGCTGGTCCGGATTGCCGGGCTGGAGGAAAGTCCGAGCTCCATAGGGCAGGATGGTCGCTAACGGCGACTGGGGGTGACCCTAAGGAAAGTGCCACAGAAAACATACCGCCCTGGGGAACCGGCTGTTGTACCATTTCCCGGAGTAAGGGTGAAAAGGTGAGGTAAGGGCTCACCAGTTTTCCGGGTGACCGGGAAAGCTTGGTAAACCCCATCCGGAGCAAGACCAAATAGGAGAACGCTGAGAGTTGCCCGCTCGATGTTCTCGGGTAGTGTCGCTTGAGGCAACAGGCAACTGTTGTCCCAGATTAATGATCATCATCCCCTTTCAGGGAAACCTGGCGGGGATACAAGACTCGGCTTATAGATCTGCTCTGACATTTTAGTAACCATCTGTCATCATTAAGCTTACGATCACCTATGTGATATTATGCGCCGCACGTTTCCAGCAATCATTCTCGTTGTTTTTTTCTGTGTTGCCCCTCTTTGTGTCAGTTCGGGATATGCATACAACATTCAGCATGAAATGAAAGCGGCGGACACCTATCTTAAACGGGGTATGTATCTGGAAGCGATCGGTGCCTACCGTGATGTGGCGGATCACTCAGCAGATTATAACATGCGGGCGAAAGCTGTTTTGAGGATAGGGGATATCTACAGCTATTTTCTCAATAATTATGACGGAGCCCTTCACCATTATACCTTCGTTAAAACGTATTACGGTTCAAGTATTCATGCCGCTAATGCCTACTTTAACTCCGGTATGATTCTCTATGAGAAGAACAGGTATCAGGATGCAATTGTCCAGTTCAGAGAATATTTACGACAATTTCCCGCCGGGAAGAGAAGACAGACAGCTCAATTTATGATTGAAACCTGCATGAAGCCCCCTCCTGCCGTTAAAAAGAAGAAAGAAGCCGTTAAAGAAATTCATCCGGACGAAATTATACGGGTTTTAATCCACGAAGGAATGAGGCAATTCAATATTGCCGCTTCTGCTTCTTTTGAAATTAAAGATCCCCGGGAGAGAAACACGATTATGCGTTTGCCCGGTCGGCGCACTTTTGTCGTTGATGCTCAGGGGGACGACATTCGACTTGACGGCAGAACTCTCGGGCGTGACGGTATTGCCGTCCTCCCCCTTGGGAACGGAATGCTGACGATAAATGGATCACCGTATCGCGGGAAAATCATACTGAAGCGAGCGTCCGGTGGAATCGATATAATTAATGTTGTCAGATTAGAAGAGTATCTCTATGGTGTTGTTCCGAAGGAGATGTCGCCGCAATGGCCCTCGGAAGCCCTGAAGTCTCAGGCGGTGGCCGCACGCACATACGCCCTCTATCAGAAGGAGAAAAACAGGGATAAGGACCATGACGTGTATGCATCAACATCCTCCCAGGTATACGGGGGATTCGGTGTCGAAGAAGAAACGACGACGAGGGCCGTTAATGATACGACGGGAAAGGTCCTTTGCTACGGGAGCAACCTGATTCTTGCATACTTTCACGCAAACAGCGGAGGGGTAACAGAAGATGCAAAGAATGTCTGGACAGCAGATGTCCCGTATTTGAAAAGCGTCCGTGATGATTTCAGTGCACAGGCTCCGAATACGCAATGGAATAAGTATGTAGACCTGGTGAGTGTCGGGCGGTCATTGCGGGCGAAGGGTGTCGATGTGGGGACGATTTTTGAGATTGTACCGGCAGAGATAAGTCCGTCAGGAAGAGTCCGGAATATCAGGATAAGGCATAGCCGTGGTGAAACGACGCTCAGCGGCAATCATTTCAGGATTAAAGTGGATCCGAAACTCATAAAAAGTACGCTCTTTACGATACGCCGCTCCGGAAACGGCGTCGGTTTCTACGGAAAGGGGTACGGACATGGTGTCGGTATGAGTCAGTGGGGTGCCTGCCAGATGGCAAAGTCGGGCCATCCTTATACGAATATTTTGCGTTATTATTACTCGGGAGTTGAAATCAGGTAAGGAACTTTCTACAGGTTATTCGATTCTATCATGAGAAAAAAAGGCCGGCAGGATAACCTGCCGGCCTTTGTGTTTATTCATGATACGAGTGTTTATTTTTCTTCATCATCATAGAAGTGAGG
>JAFGQS010000168.1 GCA_016935565.1 Deltaproteobacteria bacterium | reverse complement strand
TTCAGTGTCATGCCGTAGCGGAGAGAAATTCGAAAGAGGTTTTCACCTGACCGGACAACGTGATAGCGCTGTGTGCCGAGAGTTTGTTTGGTTTGCTGCGGACTAACCGGCGGTGTTTCGGGCTTGGTTAGAACCAGCACCGGTTCTGTTTGCTTCTGGCCCGCCGGCGGTATTTTGGTCTTCGCGGCGACCGATACCGGTTTTGCCTTCATTCCATCGATTTTTTGTGCAAGTTTTTCAATCTCTTTGGAAAGAGCTTCCACGGATAGAACCGTTTCGGCAGTCCGCTTTCGTAATCCCTCCTCCCGCCTTTCCAGGTGATCGACTTGATTTTTAATTGTTGTAGTATCTGCTATGCTTTTTTCAAGATCGTGAAGTTTGGTCTTAATGGCAATCAGTTCCCCTTTATGGGTATTATTGCCGCCTCGTGGGAACAGCATGATGAGTAAAACCAGAGCAATAATGGTCACACTCCCGAAAATCAGGATTTTGCCTCTGGATTTTACTTCGAAGGATCGTTTGGGAGGGTGTGCGGTTTCACCCATCGGCATGAAATCCATATCTTCATCAAGTTCGTCCATGAGTCTCTTCATGTCTCTATCTATGTCGTCACCCATTACTCATCCCTTTCCGTGGGCTGTATTTATGAAGGGTAAATTCGCGTCAATTATAAACGACAAAAGTACGGACGTCAAGATTTTGACCGAAACTTTCGACATCGGATAAATCGTATTGATGAATGCGCAAGGTTCAATAAAGAAAGAAAATAACCGGTCGTTGTTAAGTATGTTCACGGCTGCAGGATATTATTTAAAAAATGGAATATAACAGTGAAGCAATATCGGCAGTGACACGGGATACACGATATGGTCTTTCGATTATAACGGGATGCTGATTCCGGGGAACTATGAATGATACCTATAAGTCCCGAATGGAGATGTTACGGGAGATGCCGTGCCCCGTCGCAGATACAATCCGAGTAGATACGGTTTCTGCGATAGAAAGGCCATTGCCTGCTTTCTGATTTCATTTTCCGCAGAGTTAATATCATAGCAATATGTTTGATAATCAAAGGTAATATTTCTTGCGAAATACAGTGGTTTCAGCTTCATTCCGTTCATAGCATTGATGGAGGCTCTCATCCAGCCACTGTGACCGGTATTTGAGTAATGTCGAGAAAAGTGTGTGAACCACTTCTTCAAGCATCTTGCCCAGTTTGGGAAAGCCCGCATTGTGGATTTTAGCGCCCAATCCGGCCTGGCAGACACGGAAGACCCCGGAACAGGCATTGAGCGACATGAAGATATCAATGCCATACTGCCGGTTCATTTCATTCCTTGACAATCGGAGATTCCCCGCAAAGTGTTGCGGTGGAGCTTCAATATCATGTGTCATAAGGGGGAACGAAATGTTTACCAACTGCTGATTGGAATAGAAAATCAATAGATGTAAAATTATTTTATTAAAGTTAACATAACATGTAATAACAAATATTGATAATTGAGCTATATAGTGTATATTTAATGATCTGAATAAGTTATTATGTGTGACAAATATTTGTGGAATATTATAATTATGAATAATTACAAACCATTTTTACAATAATACAATGTATAAAAAGATAATATAATATTACTTGACAGGTTAAATTATAATGTATTATGTTGACTCATAGAGTGCAAATACGGGGGTGAAACATGACATCAGATATTTCATTAGGGGGATTGTCTGATAATAAGAAGAATTATCCCGGTTGGGGCATACTGCTGGAGAGAGTGAATGAAAAAACGTTAAAATCCAGTGATGTGAGCAGAATCCTCGGTATTTCCTATCGTCAGTTGAGCGATTGGGAGAAGCGAGGTGTGCTCAAAACCATATTTAAGAGGCCAAGAAGAAAAAAGGCAAAAGGGTGGAGAACGTTTTCCATCGCTGATCTCATATCACTCGGTTTGCTCAGAGAGGCAAAACGACAGGGAATTTCAATAACAAGTCTCCAGAAAGTGATGGAAAAGATTTTCTTTACGAAGAATCTTTTGAATGAGACGTTTCCCCATATAGCGTGTGGCCTTGACATATTTTTCTATACCAATTTCGAAAAATGGACGTCCTATTATGGCATTGAAAGTCAAAATGAAAGAGTCGAGGTATCGGTTGATTATCTGAGAGAAAGTAACGTTGTCGTGATTATCCCGGTTAACCGTATTATCGATGAGATTTTTCGTAAGCTCAAGCTTCCCGATTTTGAGGCTATAAAAACAGAGGATGGAGGATACAGCTTTAAAATCAATAAGGTGCCACTGGCACTGGAGGCACTTCCCATGCCAACCACATCATAAGATACGATACGGCGTTATAATTGGTATTCTCCTTTTTTTAAAGGGAGATCACAGGGGGCTCCGAAAGAAAGTATTCCTTTTCATCCCCCTTTTGTAAAGGGGGATTACAGGGGGATTTTCAGAAGTTAAAATTTTTAAAAACGCAAGAGGTTGTCGACAGCCACAAAAAAGGGTGAATCATTCATTTGATTCACCCTTT
>JAFGQS010000023.1 GCA_016935565.1 Deltaproteobacteria bacterium | reverse complement strand
CTCGTCAAAAGCGAACGAACGTTGAAGTCCATTCTCGCCGGTTCACCAATTCCGGCATTCGTTATTGACACCACTCATAAAGTCACGCACTGGAATAAGGCACTGGAAGAAATGAGCGGCATTAAAGCCGATGACGTCGTCGGAACGAATCAACATTGGAAGGCCTTCTATGACGAAGAAAGGCCCTGCATGGCGGATCTCTTGATAGATGAACGATCAGAGGATGTCTGCGTCTGGTATGAAGGTGCAGCCTCGTGTAACCAGTCTGAACTCATTGATCAGTCATATGAAGCGACAGACTTCTTTCCGGCGCTCGGCAATAATGGAAAATGGCTTCGGTTCACGGCTGCGACCCTGAAAAACTCTCGAGGTCATCTCATGGGCGTTATGGAAACCCTGGAAGACATTACCGACCGGATGAATACCGCTGAGGCGTTAAAGGAAAGTGAACAAAGGCTCAAGACCGTTCTCGAGGGTTCGCCCATACCGACCTTTGTTATCGACCGGAATCATAAGGTCCTCTACTGGAACAAAGCACTGGAGGAAATGAGCGGCATTAAAGCCGATGACATCGTCGGAACAAATCAACAATGGAGGGCATTCTACGACAGGGAGAGACCCTGCATGGGCGACTTGCTTGTCGATGGGACCTTAGATGAAATCCCTCGCTGGTATGTCGGAAAATTTCACAAGATAGAATTGACAGAAGAGGCATATGATGCCACAGATTTCTTCCCTGCCCTTGGCGGCAGAGGAAAATGGTTACGATTTACTGCAGCGACACTCAGAGATTCGAAGGGAACTCTTTTTGGCGCTATGGAAACGCTTGAAGACATTACGGCACGTAAACTCGCCGAAGAAGCCCTCAAAGAGAGCGAAATGAGGTATATGGAGCTGAGTATTACCGATGCCCTGACAAAACTTTTCAATTCGAGACATTTCTATTCCCAGCTGAAAGCTGAATCTGAACGAGCTAACCGCTATAAACACCCTCTGTCACTTTTGCTCCTGGATATTGATGATTTTAAGAACTTTAACGACACGTATGGACACCTGGAAGGTGATGAGGTCCTGATGAGAATGGGTAAAGTCATTAAAAGATGCTTGAGAGCAACTGACTCAGGTTATCGCTACGGAGGCGAAGAGTTCACGCTGATCCTGCCGGAGACAAAAGGTGAGGCAGCAATAGCCCTCGCAGAGAGAATCAGAGAAGAGTTTGAAAATGAAGTTTTCGTACCTCGACATGGTGAGAAAGTACATAAGACAGTCAGTATAGGAGTTACGGAAGCAGTTACCGGAGAAGACTTGTCAAGTTTTCTCAGAAGAGTGGATGAGGGGATGTATATGGCCAAGCGGCAGGGAAAGAATCGCGTATTTTACGCTCATAATTGAATCCATACCGTAACGAGGATAAGCGGGAAAGCTCTGCTTAAAAAGATTTGGAAAGTTGTTTTTGGACGGTTTAATACTTATTTTTTAATTTTTCAGCCAGATCCTCAAAAATCGTGTCAAACTGTTTTCTCATCGCCAGCATGTCCTGCCGCATGCGCAGAATAATATCCACACCGGGAAGATTAACATCCATTTCTTCAACGAGAATCTTGGCAAGTCGGAGCTTCTCGACCTCGTCAGCATGATACAGCTTTTCCGTAACCCCCTTCTCGCGAACGGGACATATAATTTCCTCTTCCTCAAGGTCAAGAAGGAACCGCTCTTCCAGCTCAAACATCTGAATAATTTCTATAACAGTCCAGTACTTCCTGGTCATACGCCTACAACCTGATATTCTTCCGTATATCTTCCGTATAGAGACCTTCCATCTTTTTCGCCGCTTCAAGGATATTCCCGTCATCCGTCCGGGGAACCTTGACCATCAGCTTTATCATGATATCGCCCCTTTTCTTTTTCTTGGGGTTGAATGCTCCTTTACCCTTCAACCGAAGCGTCTGACCGCTTTGACTTTTCGGAGGCACTTTTACATTCACCTGACCATCAACGGTTGGAACACTAATGCCCCCCCCGGCCATGGCTTCATGAACGGTAACGGGGACTTCCATATAAAGATCATCTCCTTTTCTTGTGAGAACGGGGTGAGGCTTGACACGGATTATGAGATAAAGATCCCCGGGCTTTCCTCCGTTCATTCCCGGTTCTCCTTTGCCAACCACCCGCACTCGTGACCCGTCGCTCACACCCTGGGGGATCTTAACTCTGATCTTCTCCGTCCCTATGACCTGACCGGATCCACCACATTCTGGACAGAATTTTCCAATACGACCGTGTCCACCACACTGCGGACATGCCTGCGTAAATTGCATGGGACCCTCGGCAACATTGAGACGCCCTGAGCCGCCACAGTTCGGGCACGGAATTAATTTTGTGCCGGGTTCCGAACCTGATCCACCGCACCGTGAACATACCGTCGTCTTCTGCATTGCAATTTCTGTCTCAAGACCTCGCAATGCCGAAATAAAATCAACGGTCATTTCATATTCAACATCTCTTCCCTTAAGAGGTCCCGATGTTCTGAAAGCACCTTCTCCACCCATTGAGCTGAAGAGATCACCGAATATGTCCTCATAACTCTGGTAACGACCAAACCTTGCACCTTCTCCTCCTTCGGCACCAGCCCCGGTAGCAGATTGCCATGCCTTATATTGCCGCATCTTTTCGCTGTCAAATCCCGGTCGAAGACCTTCTTCACCGAACTCATCATACAGCTTTCGCTTCTCTTTATTACCGAGACACTCGTAGGCAATTGATATATCCTTGAATTTTTGTTCGGATTCCTTATTACTCGGATTGACGTCAGGATGCCATTTTCTGGCGAGTTTTCGGTAAGCCTTTTTTATTTCGTCCTGAGATGCCTTCTTCGAAACACCCAGAATCTCATAATAATCCCTTGCCATAGGAACTCTGCACATCCTCATATAAACGTCATCGTATAGAACGTAATGTACACCGATCATTCTATCGAATCAAGAGAATTTGCATGTAATCCATCGTTACAACCAACTGAAAGCGTATGACCTGCTGAAATGAACAGGCACAACCAGTACTCAACAATTCAGTTGCATACCATATGATGTACTTTATTTTCTTGAATCCTTATGATACGATGCCGGACAACTAAGTTCCTGTTATTATGTTTCTATCTTCGAACACAGGAACTGCTTAGTAATGGAACGCTTTGATTCTAAAGGGTATATTGTTTTCTCGTTTTCTTTCCTCATGATGTAATGTGTTCCCGGGTACGGCGATAAACATTTTATAACATTAAAACAGGGTAAAAAAACATGGCAAACAAGATATCATTCTTTGCGCTTATTCTCGCAGCAGCACTTTGTCTTATCAATTGTGCTTTCGTTACCATTCCTCTCTTTCCGTCGACACAAAATCTTCAAGAACAGATTGTTGAAGGAGAAGGAAATGACAAAATTCTGCTTCTCGATATTTCCGGTGTAATCTCGGAAAGAGAAGACTCGGGACTCCTATCTCAGCAGAGTACATCCATAATCGAAGATATCAAAGAGGCTCTGAAAAAAGCCCAGGATGACGACGCAATCAAGGGAATCGTCGTGAAGATCAACTCTCCCGGCGGTACCATTACAGGAAGCGATATTCTCCATCATGAGCTGAAGCGATTCAAGAACGAGAAGAAAATCATGATTGTCGCCTGTCTTATGGATGTTGGAACTTCCGGTGGTTATTATGTGGCAACGGCGGCTGACGAAATCATGGCTCATCCCACGACCATAACAGGCAGTATTGCCGTTATCGCATTGAAATTCAACGTTAAAGGTCTCCTTAATCTTGTGGGAGTGAAAGACGAAACGATCAAATCAGGTGAGATGAAAGATATCTGGTCACCATTCCGCCCGAGTACTGACAAGGAACGGGCAATTATGCAGGCAGTTATTGATAAATTTCACAGCCGTTTCGTTGATGTCATCAAAGAAGGTCGAAAGGATCTTTCCAGACAGGAAATAGAAAAATTAGCCGACGGGAGAATATTTACGGCTGACGAAGCCCTCGAAGCCAAACTCATCGATCGTATCGGATATCTCGATGACGCCTTCGATGAAATGAAAAAATCCCTCGGCATACCCCGGGCTACCGTCATCACATACGGCCGACCGGGAACCTTTAAGGGAACCATTTATTCCAGGACATCTCCCACCGCACCACAAACATTCAATTTCATCAGTCTAAACAGGGGAGATCTGATACAATCCCTTAACTTTCATTTTATGTATCTCTGGCTTCCGTGAACGGCCGATTCGATCAGGAAATACGTAATAGAGGGAAAACAAAGCAAACATACAATGTATATCTTCTGACCGGTTAACGGGGAATCGATAGTCCTGTTTCAATCAGTATTTTCATTAGATACGGCATGCAACGTAACCAATCCTCCGACCGGACTCACGCCGGAACCGCTCCGAACCGAGCAATCCTCGGCACGGATCATTTAATCTATGAAATTATTCTGTAACGCTGGTTTCGATTTATCGGGATTGAGACGTGAAACAGTGAAACAACCGATGCACAGCAAGGATTTCAAAGATACACCGTTACATGGTGACGGTGTATCTTTGAAAGTATGGAAAATATAAATTTATATGCACTCGCTTCCGCTCGGTGTGTTCTTCCACGTTGCGGCAGGCAACCATTGTAATACGTAAATTAAGACTTACACCGGCACATCATATCGGAAACTGCCACCCCAGCTCCAGTATATTGAACGGATGAAATCATAGTCTTCTGTGAGCGCTTGCGGTTGTACCGCTGCTTCCGCTTTCCGGCCGAGAGCAGGTACTGAAAAGAACGAATCAATGGTATACCATCCCAATAGATCATATAAGGATACTTCCGTCATTTCTTCGTCTTTTAAGTATGAAACTGCATCCATACCGACTTCATTCACCTCGAAGAAATTTTCCAACTGATCGTTCAATGTTGCCGTCGGAGTATTTCCCCATATCATTTCCTTATCAATTTCGGACAATATCGTTTTTGACATATGAACCTCCTTAATTATTGCCCTATCTTGTTTTGTCTATGGCTCTGTTATTATTAACAAGCAGCAAACATGCCACGGGTATCAGAAAATGACAAAAAGATTTAACATAATGTATTGACTGATGATATGACCATCGATGCAGTTCTATGCCGAAACATGGATTGTAAATTTTCCATAAAACATTGCGTACGTTGCTTCGCAATGGGTAATACGTTACGCAGGATATAATTGAAAAAGACTTCCGGATTTGTTACATATGTTATATTGTTAACAGTGAAGACTTAAAATTGTATCGACAAGGATAGAAACAAGTGGTCAGCGGAAGACGTATTTTGAACGTTCTCATATTTCCTTTTTTGTTGTTCCTCTCATGCACACCACCACAGTCAATGATCAAAGATTCACTTGATAAAGGAAATCTGTATTTTGAAAAAGGCTGGCATGAACAGGCAATACTATCCTACAGTAAGCTCATTACCACCCTGAAAAATAAAAGCGATCCAAATTTGGCGACAGCCTATTATAATCGAGGCCTTGCCTATCTAATGACACGTGACTATGATAAAGCCATTCTCGATTTTACCTCCGTAATCAGGTTAAATCCGGAGGATGCTCAAGCATATCACTGTCGCGGGACCATCTGGCATCGGAAGCAATGTAACGACAAAGCCGTTAACGACTTCAACAGGGCCATTGAAAAAGATCCTCATACTACGGAATCTTACTATGCTCTCGGAATGATATATTTCAAACAGAATAACTACGGTAAGACAGTAGAAATTTTAAGCAAAGCCATTGCCATAAACCCCAACTTCGCGAAAGCCTATAATGGTCGCGGTCATGCCTATATGCAATCAGGAATGATAACAAAAGCTATACTCGATTTTCGGAAGGCATGTGACCTGGGAGAGCAGTGCGGATGTATCATGCTTGACTTAATCGCCGAAGAAACCCGCCAACTCACCTACAATGATTAATAACATGCCGATACACCTGTCACCCGGACACGTGTACTTTAAAAATATTGTTTGACTTTCATCGAGCGACCATGGCAAAAATAAGCCGGTGTTGGCATATATTCGAAATGCAGCTACCGATACTAACAATCTCCAAACCGGAACCCGGGTAAGGTAATTATGGAAATATTAGAATCAAAAGATTTTCAGATCTATCTTGAACCAACCACATTCATTGACAGCAACTCCCCAAACATCATAGAATTTGCGCGTTCATCGGTGGGAGACGCAAAGACATCAATCGAAAAAGCTGTCAGAATATTCTATGCCGTACGAGATGAAATTCGGTACGATCCCTATCATATCGACATTTCACGGGACTGGTTCAGAGCCAGTGTCGTCCTGGCCAACAAATCCGGTTTTTGTGTTGAAAAGGCTCTCCTCCTGGCAGCGGCAGCACGTGTCGTTGGAATTCCAAGCCGCCTCAGATTTGCCGATGTTCGCAATCACCTGACGACTGAACAGCTCAAAAAACTCATGAAAACGGATCTGTTCATTTTCCATGGTTATACAGAGTTATACCTGAATAACAAATGGGTGAAAGCGACACCGACATTCAATCGCTCCCTCTGTGAGCGTTTTGGTGTGAATCCCATAGATTTTGATGGGGTCAATGATTCCATATTCCATGAATTCGATGCCAAGGGAAAGAAACATATGGAATATGTCAATGATCATGGTCATTTCGCCGATCTTCCGTACGAAACAATCATTGCTTCGTACCAAAAACACTACCCCCTTTATTTTGCGGAAAAGAGAAACATACCGAAAGACGAATTTGAAAAGGAAGCCCTGGAAGAAAGTAGCCATACTTCCTGAATTCACAGAAGATCTCAAATACATCAAGCGACACATTCACTATCAGACAGAGATAAACAGCAAACACGTCAACCAACAAAATATACGATCTGTCGATGAACGTTGACTAATCACGATCATTTCATAGCGCTATCATATATCGTGCTCACACAGAGAATCGATTAAGTATGAAAGATATAATTTTTTACTTTATTTTTGTCATCGATTTACTTATAAACCCGAAACACAACTATAGAAAACTCAGATATGTGCCGATATATGATAAAGCAATTGCGTTTCAAGGAATCCGAGTAAATGGAAGAATCAAATCCGCTTTATAATAGCAGAATTATAAAGACATACTTGGAATACATCGGCAAATATTATCCTGATATTGATCTCAACAACATCCTATCCGAATCCGGGATAGCCAAGCATGAAGTTCAGGACCCGGCCCATTGGTTCAGTCAACACCACGTGGATAGTTTCAATGCAACCATCTCCCGGAAGACGGGTAATCTCAATATTGCCAGAGAAGCCGGACGTTATGTATCATCCGCCGAAGCATTCGGACCGATAAAAACGTATATAATGGGTTTTCTAACCCCCGTGACAGCCTATAAATTTCTGGGAATGATTGCCGGAAAGGTCTCGCGTCACATAACCATCACGACAAGGGAACTGGAACCACATTGTGTTGAAATTCTCGCTACGCCGAATCCCGGGGTTCATGAAAAACCCTATCAGTGCGAAAACCGAATGGGAATGCTGGAATCCCTGGTCAGACCATACATCAATCAATTTGCCACAATTGAACATGACGCCTGTATTCATAAGGGCGACAAACACTGCCGTTACATCGTCACCTGGGAGAGAACCCCATCGTTGATCTGGAAACGTATCCGTAATTTTTCTTTTCTGTTCTGTTTTCTTGTCTCGCTCGCTTTGTTTTTGACTTTGCCGCATATGAACTGGGTCGTTCCGGTCTTACTCTGTGCTCTTGTCACTATCGTCCTATCATTTTACTCCGGACTCGTTGAAAGAAATGAATTGACGAAAGCACTTGAAATTCAGGGTAATGCAGCCCAAGAACTTATGAGTGAAACAAGCCTCCGGTACGACAATGCATTACTTGTTCAGGAACTCGGCCATGCCACATCTTCTACGTTAGATAGTAACGAGTTATGCAGAAAAGTCATGCATATCATGGAAAAGCACTCATACTTTGACCGTGGAATAATCATGCTAGCTAATGAAGAAAAAAGCAGACTTATCTATAAAGCAGGTTATGGACATGAGAAGGAAGATCTTCTTCGCCGAAACGAGTTTCATCTTGATAATCCCCAATCAAAAGGACCGTTAGCACTTGCTTTCAATCAGCAAAAACCGTTTCTCGTCGATGACGTATCGAAGATAAAAAGTGATTTTTCGAAAAGAAGCCGATTGCTGGTCGAAAAATTGGATGTCCACTCCATTATCTGTGTTCCCATCATCTATGAAAACGAATCTCTCGGTGTATTATGTGTCGATAATATAGACTCGAAAAGAGCGTTAACCCAGAGTGACTTGAACCTTATGTTGGGAATCGCATCTCAGTTAGCCATCGGCATTACTAATGCCTTGTCATTTCAGAAGCTGAAAGAAAACGAGTGGAAATACCGGACAATCTTTGAAAGTACCAGCAATCCGACGGTTATTATAGAAGATGACATGACAATATCACTGGCAAATACTGAATTTGCTAAGCTCTCCGGTTATTCAAAAAAGGAAGTTGAAGGTAATAAACGTTGGACTGAATTTGTTTCCCCCGAATATCTTGAAGTGATGAAAGGCCATCACGGTGTTCGCCGGGATAACCGAAATATGCTTCCCAGCAGCTATGAATTCAAGTTTATCGATAGGCACGGTAATATCAAAGATATTTTGCTCACCGTCAATATGATTCCGGACACCGATCAGAGTGTGGCATCGCTTCTGGACATTACCGAACGACGGAAGTCGAACCGAGAAATTGAAGAACGGCGGCAGTATCTCGAAGTCGTCCTGGCAGCCGCACCCGACGCCATCGTTACGTTCGATGCACGAGAATATATCGTAGAATGGAACGCCGGCGCAGAAAAACTCTTCGGTTATTCCAGAGAAGCAGCAGTCGGTAAAAATATCGACAATCTTATCGCTGGATCAGATGCATTCGAAGAAGCTTCGGCTTTAACCCGAATACTCCTGAGTGGTAACGTTCTTCTACCGATAGAAACTGTACGATATCGGAAAGACGGTTTCCCGATAAATGTCATGATGAGCGGTTCTCCCATCATGGTCGGAAGCGAACTAATCGGCGTAATCGCAATTTTCACCGACATTACGGACCGAAAGAAAGCAGAAACAGAAAAAAGGAAACTCGAAGCCCAGCTTCAGCAGGCACAGAAGATGGAATCCATAGGAACCCTGGCAGGCGGCATAGCCCACGATTTCAACAATCTGCTCATGGGCATCCAGGGGAATGCATCATTGATGCTCCTTGATTTTGAGTCCAGTCATCACCACTATGCAAAACTGAAAAATATTGAAAAGTATGTGGCAAACGGAGCAGAACTCACGAGGCAATTACTGGGCTTCGCGAGAGGAGGCAAATATGAAGTTAAATCAACAGACATCAACGAACTTATCAGAAGAAGCTCTGAGATGTTCGGTCGCACTAAGAAAGAAATCACAATCCATCGGACATATCAGGATGGACTATGGACGGTCGAAGTCGATCAGGGACAGATCGATCAAGTTCTCTTAAATATCTATGTTAATGCCTGGCAAGCAATGCCCGGAGGCGGTGATTTATACATAAAAACGGAAAATGTTATTCTGGGTGAAGATTTTGTAAAACCTTACAATGTGGCACCCGGCAGGTATGCAAAAATATCCGTAACCGATACCGGGGTGGGCATGGATAAGGCTACCCAGAAAAGGATCTTCGATCCATTCTTCACAACAAAGGAAATGGGCAGAGGTTCGGGACTTGGACTGGCTTCTGCTTACGGGATTATTACGAATCACGAAGGGATAATTAATCTGCACAGCGATAAGGGAACAGGTACGACATTCAACATATATCTGCCTGCTCACGGCGGAAAGCCGTCACCAGAAGTAAAATCCTCTGAAGATATTTTACCAGGTACGGAAACGGTATTGCTGGTAGATGATGAAGATATGATTCTTGAAGTGGGCAAAGAATTACTAAAAAAATTAGGATACAGGGTATTACTCGCCAGGAGCGGGGAAGAGGCTCTTGCCCTTTACAGGGGAAAACGGAATGAGATTGATGTCGTTATTCTTGACATGATTATGCCCGAAATGGGAGGGGGGGAAATATTCGATTCTCTCAAGAAAATCAACAACAATATCAAAGTTCTCCTTTCAAGCGGATACACCATGCATGGTGAGGCACAAGATATCATTGAACGAGGGTGCAACGGTTTTATCCAGAAGCCGTATAATATTGAAGATTTATCTCACAAGCTACGAACCGTTCTTAAGGACATTGAATACCATGGTACATCCGGCTGATCGGCCAGACATTTCGTTTTAATCGCAGGACAATCAATCGTGAACTTGACATGAAGATGGATACACTGTAGAAATAGCGATGCCTTGTATGGAATATTAAGTTTTGATACACGTTCTGAAGCTGGAAAACGTTATATCAATGGAGAATTATTATGCCGAGAATCACCGTTGACAAACTTGAGCCGGGCATGAAACTGGCAAGACCCGTCATGCGAGGCTCAATGGTTCTGCTCGGCGAAGGCACTGAGCTTAATGATAACTGGATACAAAAGATCAAAAGCATGGAAATCGAGAGTGTTTATATCGATGGTCCTTCACAAATGAGCGTACCGAAAGATGAAATGATGGCCCAACTGGAGGATAGATTCAAGAACGTCGCCGACGAGCCCTATATGGATGTTATCAAAAAGCTGGTACGGAAACATATTGAGGACCTGTATGAATAGCATGGATGTGAAAGATCTCCGAAGGAAAGTTGAAAACATAGGCGCCTTGCCGACAATACCAGGCGTTCTGAAACATATTTCCTCAATTATTGAAAAACCCGATATCTCCCTTAACGAAATCAGTGATTTCATATCAAGCGATCCCGCGTTAACAACAAAAATCCTCAAGATGATCAATTCAGCAGTCTACGGATTCCCGGGCAGAATATCTTCCGTATCTCATGCGACGGTCCTGCTCGGTTTGAATGTCATAAAAGGTCTGCTCATCGGAGTATCCGTCTTTGAATTGATGCAACAGGCTATGCAGGGACTCTGGGAACATTCTTTTGATTGTGCCATTACGTCAAAACTCATAGCCCAAAGGAAAAAATTAAAGGAACCCGAGGAGGTTTATGCTGCAGGATTGCTTCATGATATCGGAAAAGTGATCTTAATTCTTGAATTTCCGGAAGAATACGAAAAATCTATCCACGATGCGAACCAACAGTGTATAAGCATTTTCGAATCGGAAAAAAATCGGTTTGTTGAGAATCATGCAAATGTTGGAAGCTGGTTGGCGGAAAAATGGCGCTTCCCGAACAACCTGATTGAAACGATAAAGTATCATCATGCACCCCATCGTTCAAAATACGCCCCCATGGAAACAGCAATCGTTCACCTTTCTGACATTCTTGTTCGTGCAAGAGGATTCGGCTTTGCCGGTGATTCATTTGTGCCCGCTATAGAGCCCGCTGCTTTTGAGTTACTTGACTTGACGGAAAATGACATTAAGGAAATTCTCAGAGAAATGGACGACTCTCTGGAAATAATAGAAGAGCTATCCCTATAATTATGAAGACTATTGTGGTTGTCAGTCAGGACGTTGTTTTAATAAACTTCTTAGATACGTTGCTAAAAAATAAATATAAAACCATTCTTTTCAGTAATATTCAATCCGCTCTTGATTTCATCTATAATTCTTTGCCCGACCTCCTCATTCTTGACATCAATCCGAATGATTCTTTCACGATCTCTATTGTCAACAATTTGAAGGAAGATCCTATTTCCAATCAATTACCTGTTATGACGATTTTATCTGATGATACAGCCATTCCCGGCTGGAAGTCCCTGTTTGTAGAAGATTATATCCGTAGAACCGATCTTGAAAACGAACTTCTTACAAGAATTGATTTATGTATTACACGATCGGAAAGAGTTGTAGAAATTAATCCTCTGACCAGGCTTCCCGGTAACATTTCGATTAACAGACAGCTACAGAACAGACTGGACAGGAATGAAAGTTTTGCCCTGGCATACGGAGACCTTGATTATTTTAAACCGTTTAACGACAAATACGGTTTCAGCCGCGGTGATGAAGTCATAAAGATAACCGGACGTCTTATCCTGAATATCGTTAAGAACAGGCAACCTCGGAACAGCTTTGTCGGACATATCGGTGGTGACGATTTTATATATCTTGCTGAAACAGAAAATATGGAAGAGGCTTCTCAGGAAATTATCGATGCTTTTGATAGAATCATACCGACGTTTTACGACCCCTCAGACAGGGAAATGGGGTTTATTACTTCCATTGACAGACAGGGTGTAGAAAGAACATTCGATATTATGACCATCTCCATCGGAATAACCGATACAAAAGCCAGATCTTTTTCACACTATGGTGAAATTACTGAACGGGCATCGGAAATGAAAAAATTTGCCAAGCAGTTTAAAGGCAGTTGCTTCAAGACTGATAAAAGAAATAACTGACCTCTATCGTCATTACACATTACCCCCCCTTACATGAATGCGATTAACGTTGATTCAAAAAAGTGAACCCGTTTATATAAATTCTATACCATGGAATACTTCGTGATGGATTCCTTCCTACTGTGCCAGAAAACCCTTCCTCACGGCATCACCAATAAGCCCGGCAGCATAGTCCCATAATGTCGGTGCCCCCTCCTCAATCGGTTTGTTTCTCGATATAACCTGGTTGCTTTTGATACCGTTCTTCTTCCACATCATTCCATCGGTGTTATAGTTGTGAAGCAGCGGCTGCAGTCTGTCGAGAGCAGCAGCGAATCGTGCCTCCGGTGTTTTCCGATCATTAAATTCATCCCATAAAAGACGAATTTCTTTCGACTGATCCTCCGGCAACATATTAAAGATGCGGTCAGCCGCCTCTTCCTCCCGTTTCATCTGGTCTTCGATGGCTTCCTCGTCGTAACAATAGGTATCCCCTGCATCGATTTCAACTAAATCATGGACTAACACCATTTTGATGACGCGAAAGAGATCTATATTGTTCTCCGCTGCATATTCTGATAATAACATCGCCATGATTGCAAGATGCCATGAGTGTTCGGCATCGTTCTCCAGTCGGGAACGATCCATGAGAATTGTCTGGCGCACAACACGCTTCAGTTTGTCTATTTCAATGACAAACCGAATCTGCTGTTTTAATCGATCGAGATGCATATCTCAGCCTCCCTGCTTAATTTTTTAGTGTTCATAGAATGATTTTACCGTATATACTGCCCGGCTTATAACAGCTGGTGCATTGCAGTATAATCTTTTAACGCACAATCATCCACCCGGCAGCAACATGCTCGGCAACAAGCTCTTGACTTTTAATCCTCTATCCTCCATATCTATACTACAAATTGCAGCGGCAGCAAGTTCTGATCATAGCATAATCATTCGTTGATTGAAGAATATGGTAATAAACGACCTCATTATCAGATGTCTGAGATGCGGACAGAAGAACCGCATACCCCGAGATCGTATGAGCGATACACCACTGTGTGGACGATGCGGTGCATCTCTTGACGAGCTTATATTGAGATGCCTGGCGTGCGGGGCAAAAAATTTCGTAAAGGAAGAAAGGCTCCACCATCGGCCCGTTTGTGGGAAGTGTGGTGTGCCCCTTTATCAGGGGTATGCAGACGACATATCCGATGGCAATTTCGATACCGAGGTGTTGGCGTTTCCCGGTCCGGTTATCGTGTGCTGCTGGGCACCGTGGTGTTCGTCTACCCGGACCATGATACCGCTCCTCAATGAACTGGGACGGAGATACGCAGGAGGAGTGAAGGTTGCAAAACTCAACATGTATGACAATCAACGAATCGTCACAAAATATGAGATAAAAAAAACTCCCACGCTCCTTTTTTTCAGACATGGAAAATTGGTTCATAGAATGGAAGGTGAAACAACAGAAGATGAACTGGGAAAAAATATCCAGACAATAATCAGGGAAATCATTGACAAGCCAGATTAATGTCCACACAGTAAGCGAACGGACGAATTGACCCTGTCCTGAAATAATTTCAATGCAACCTTTTCCTGCACGAAGAAAGAAATAAGATCTGCTTCCTGTATGGCAGGAAACAGACTGAGGAAGAGAGGACAGACACCAAGAACCAGAGAGAGGGCGACCCTGTTTTGCCATACACTCATATGGTCTTCTGTTTCCTGATTGACAATCGGTGCCAATCCTCCACCAAACAGTTTATGCTTTTCCGGGGGAATGCCTCCAAACGTTGGATACCCTTTCCGTTCCTCCACGTTCAAACCACCTTCTATCGACCCGGCAGATATGACTTTTATCATCTCCAGCCTGTCGTTCATCGTCCCACCATCGGGAAGCATGACGGAAACGACAACGGGGTCGACACCAAGCCGGATACAGGACGACATCAACTCAAACACTTCCCCCTTATACTTTCCCGCCAGTGTCAGGAACCCCACATGGTCCATAAGATTTAGACCTCTTTGTAACGGGTTCCCTCTCATGCACTCCGAAGCTTTCTCTGTGAATTCAACATAGTTCATACAGGGGTAGGGACATCGGTAACAGGCAATATTTTTTGCCTCGGATTTGTACAGCATGGTCTTCACATCATCATCGACCCCAATCTTCTCAAGAACGGATATAAATCCATTCCCCCTGGAAGGGCCGTAAAGACCACATGTTTTTATCATCTTATCAGATCTCGCGAGATCATCGACACCAAAGGGAAGCCCGTCGATACCATTGAATACGAGACCTTTCACGTTTTTAGTACCCAAAACCGAGGCCAGACCGGTTTTATCCAGACTACCCCACAGGCCTGTCGACACAGAGGCGAATGGCGAGCCGTTATCCGCAGCAGGCCCCGTGACAATCGCCGCCCGTACATGATGCACCTTTTGTTTGATTGACCTGATTATTTCCGGTACTTCACGCTTGACCATATGGTCTGCTGCTATAAAGGTAACGGTTCCTTCGGTGATGTTTAAAACGGTCGGCCGGGGTGCGACCTCTTTGATTACCAGGAAATCGAAGCCGGAAAACTTCATCTCAGGACCCGATCGATGCAGAAAGGGAACATGGCTGAGAGAACCCGTAACGGGTGAACGGAATGTCGCAACCAGCAGGCATGAAGCAGGGGCATAGCTTCCCGTCAGCGGACCGATTCCGAGGATAAGGGAACCGTCATCACCATAGTTTTCAAAAAGTTCTGTATTGACGGCGGCACCACCAATCTTCTCGGCAATTATTTCGGCATCAAGCGGTACTATCTCGACGCTCGATTCCGCCAGATCGACGATTCCCAGTTTCATATTATAGAAGTGCTTCATAAAATTCATAATTCCGTTTCTCCCGGAATTCCCGGTACGCCTTTCTGCCACCGAAATCTGATCTTGGCAGCGCCGTAAGGACATCGGTCAATACATCGCATACACATGATACACTCTGTCATGGGTATTTTCGGCGAGACACCTTCCCGCAGGAGACTTTCATCAATGATTCCCATGGGACACACCTCGGCACATTGTACGCAGGAAAATTTCTTGCACTGTTTGGCCCCGATAACAATCTTGATAAGGTGAAGATTCGCCATGAGTCCCAAAACCGCACCCACGGGACAGAAATATCTGCACCACGATCTTCTCTGTGCCACTTCGAGACTTGCCAGTACCGGAACAATGGCAAGTTCCGCACCCTTGAAAAAGCCCTGTACACCGTATGAACGGCAGAGACTTCCGATGGGACAAATCGTGCAGAATGCCTGAAAGCCGAGAGCGGCACTTCCCCCCACCGCACCGACCAGAATCCCGTATTTAGTCATTCGGCTTTTGAGAAAAGAAGGCCATCCTATTTTCCTGGGAATGATGCTGCCCAGCAGATCCAGGACAAACCCAAAAGGACATACCCATCCGCAGAAGAATCTCCCCACTATGGCTGTCAAAATTAGAAGGGCCACGGCCGATGATGCACCGACAAGGATAATCGTTCCGGAAGATGCAATATTCTGCAGCAAGCCCGTGGGACAGGCAAGCGTGACGGCACCTGCCGTGAAGTAACAGAATGTTCCCACAAACACCACGACGAGGAGCAGGAATGAAATAAGTTGAACCGTCCACCGCAGTCCTTTTATCCACCTGAAAGCTTTTCCTCGTGTAAAGGTCAGTGCTTCCTCGGGACAGTGTTTGACACAGAGGGGATCACCTTCGCAAAGGTCGCATTTGTTAATTCCCCCTGTTTTACGATCCCGAAGGGGCGCTGCCTCCGGGCAGGCCATGGTACAAAGGCCGCATTCGACACAGAATAGTTTGTTGATACGGACAATTCCGTCTTTTCCTTTTTCGATGGCTCTCGTGGGACAGGCTTCCAGACAGAGCGGGCGTCGACAGTGCTGGCAAAGGACGGCAAAATTCTTTCCCTGTTCATCATCACGGATTACCTCGACACTTGCCGATGACGGTGCTATTTTTGATATATTACGCTGGGAGCAAACCATTTCACAGGTACCGCACCCGGTGCACCTATACGGATCAAACAGGATATACGAATGCCGCGGCGGCATGAAATACTCCGACAGAGGTTTCTTCTCTTTCGAACGGGGCCGAAGATCATCAAGGGATATAATGTTCATGTGTTCCTTTGCCGGTTGGGACATCTCTTTTTTCCTGTATTGATCACATTCTCATAAACGTCAGATATTTT
>JAFGQS010000167.1 GCA_016935565.1 Deltaproteobacteria bacterium | reverse complement strand
GCCCGACCAGAAGATTCCTGCAGGCTGGTCAAAAAAGGCGGTTCTGCCCGATCCATGGGGACCCGAGATGTTTAAACAGAAATATCAAAAGTAGATAAGATGCCAACAGGGGGAGATTATGTCTCCCCCTGTTTTCCAACGTTAAAAAGAGGATGTGACGCAGGATCTTCGATTATCGGGTGTGACGGCGCCACGAAATCTGTATTTAAATTAATATAAAGGAGGTTGTATCAATGGCTATAGATGTAGTAGCTCCTATGCCTGGGACAATTGCAGAAATTATTGTAGAAGTTGGAGATCAGGTAAAGGCTGACGAAGAGTTAATAATTCTGGAAGCAATGAAAATGGAAAATCCTGTCGTTGCCCCTTCAGACGGTGTTGTGAAAGAAATCAAAGTTGAAGAAGAAGATAAGGTAGATACGAATCAGGTATTAATCGTACTTGAATAATTATCCAGTTGTTTTCTTTTAAATTAATGCCGAATCAATCGTATATAGATTGATTCGGCATATTTTTTTATTAAGTATATTGCTTGATGAGAATATCTGATGTATTAAAAAATTATTCACCACTGAAACTTATAACTCTGAGACAATAAGATATGAAAGACGATTTACCTGACGAAGTAATAATCCATGAGACAGTATTGCGAGATGGAATACAGAACGAGGAAACGATCGTTTCCTTGGAAAAGAAATTACAGCTTATCGACCGTCTTGTGGGCTGTGGTATAAAGCGTATAGAGATATCTTCATTCGTTAATCCGCGCCTCGTCCCTCAGATGGCCGATGCAGAAGAACTGTGGAACCGAATCGAGCGAAAAGAAGGCATTGTTTATTCCGCGCTGGTTCTTGGTAAAAAGAGTTTGAATCGGGCAATTGTTTGTGGCGTGCCCCATGTCGGTATTTTTGTTTCGGCAAGCGAAACCCACAGTCGTAAAAACAGCAATCGGTCGATTTCCGAAGCCAAAGAGGAAGCCTTTAACTTAATTAAGAGGGCAAAATCCTCTGATATGAAAGTACGTGCAGGGGTTATGAATGCCTTTGGATGCGCCTATGAAGGGGATGTTTCTCCAGAGAAGGTAATGGATCTTGTTAGAGATTTTATGGAAACAGATCCGGATGAGATCTGCCTGGCCGATACGTCCGGCATGGCAAATCCGTTGCAGATGCACACTATGTTGTCCCGGCTTAGAGAGATTACAGAGGAAAAACCGATTTCACTCCATCTCCATAATACTCGCGGTCTCGGCCTTGCCAACGTCTGGGAGGCCCTCAAACAGGGAGTTACCATTTTTGACACGTCCATGGGCGGATTGGGCGGATGTCCTTTCATCCCCGGTGCACGAGGAAATATTGCGACGGAAGATACGGTTCATATGCTTTGTGAAATTGGCATTGAAACAGGTATCGATATAGAGGCTCTCATCGAGGTGAGTCTGTATTTTGAGAAATATATGGGCAAAGAATTTCCCGCCATGATTCCCCATTTGAAACACCACAAATCCAACAGTTTTTAATCGATCAATTTACCGAGATAAAGCTGACGAAGATGATATTTCATGTACGTATGAAAAAGATTCTTCGGTATACTTTTATGAAGAACTTCAATGCCCATGGCGGTCAAATCTTCAGCAGTTAAATGGCACGATGAATACCCTGTTATTATAATGTGTCCGCCTTTCTTTATTCTTTTCAGAGCCTCAGTCAATATTGAAACGGCTTCCTCTTTTTTCGTAACCTGTCGATTTAACAGGCCTGAAAATATAACCATGTCGAAGAAAAGACCATCCGGTAAGATATCGTTAACGTTTGAACAATCGCCTAAAAATATATTTGAGATATGCATTTCCCTGGCGGCCTCGATATTGTTCTGATTAATATCGATTCCATAGCACACAACATCGGGAAAGTGATTATGGATGTGCTGAATGAGATTTCCGGAACCACAACCCATGTCGAGCACCTTCTTGAATTTGATATGGCTCAGGACTTCAAGGATGGCCGGATAGATGAATGTGGCATATATGGCAAACTCCCCGGTGAAATCGAATCGTTCCCATTCAACAGGTCCGACCAGGTTCCTCTCCGGTACAATCAATTCGATGTCGTTCTCATTTTGAGAAGAAAGAAATTGTATGAGTTGTTCTTCTTCGGATTCTTCAATGGGATGGCCCATGATTTCCGGCCAGACTCCTTTAATATCGTCGGCCTTTATTTCATCTACCAGAGCGGCAATATTTCTGTTGATGCCACACTCTGATTTGCCGTCATTAATATTTCCCTGAATGAAATGACAATCCTTGAATGTAACCAGATTGAACCAATAGCCGGAAAACGTCTTTTCCGGACGTTTGCGGATTGTATCTATAAGTTGATGAAACTCAGTTTCTGTCAGATGGTTCATGGGTTCAATAGTTTCGGGTTTAACGTTTCGGGTTTCGTGTTCAACGGGCAAGAACCGTCATGGTTAAAGTTTCCCGGTACCATACCATTCTGTTTCAAAATGAAAAAGGGGGAAGTAAAACCCCCCTTACAAAACCCGTGTGAAAATCATTGTTCAACCTGATATATCTGCTGAACGCTACCTTACTTGATCGGCCATTCGCCTCTTTCTTTGAGAACCTCACGATATACTTCGAGTGCCTCGTTAACGGCAGGCATTCCCGCGTAGGTGGCAACCTGGAAGAAAATTTCTGCCATCTTTCGGGGATCGCAGCCGACATTCAGAGCTGCGTTGACGTGCAGCTTCAATTCTTCGGTGGCTCTGGTGGCCGCCAGCATGGCGCAGGCAACCATCTGTCTTTCCGGCAGTGTCAGGACCGTTCTCGAATACAGGTTGCCGGTTATGAATTTAGAAAATTCATTGGCAAGATCCTTGTCGAATTCCCTCCACATCAGGTAGGGGGGGTCCATCTTGATTCCCTTACCGAAAAGCTTATTTGCAGTTTCCTGGGTTCTCTTTTTTATTGCTTCGTCACTCACAATATTCCCTCCTCATGATATATTTTTCAGAGTCAGTCCCTGAACGGTTAACGGCGAATCTAGTGAAAAGCACTTCAGTTGTCAAGTAATATGAGAAAAGTCCATTATTTCACATGGAAAACATCTCTTTCCCTGTCTTGAAAATACACATGCTTAAACGGTCTTTGCTCGGTGGTGTTGAAGATTTCTTCTCCTTTTTTTCGACACATTGAACAGCTTCCCCGGGGTATTATAACTGCGAAAATCCTATCCATAAAATTTGCTCGTGAATCTATGGTGAGCAACCCGCCGCAGTCGTCACATACCCGTATGGTTTCCGTCTGCTCCTCATGGATACCATCGGTGTCGTAATAGATGTTTTTAGTCCTCGATATGAATTCAGAATTTTTCTTCATCGATGCTTTTTGAGCTTCCCGATTGTTCCACAGGTCATGGATAAGTTCCACTTCCTTTTCTATGTACTGGGTTAGTTCGGGAGATTGTCGTATGGCCTGCGGGTCGTAATCGGGTTCCGTCACATAACTGTAGTCAATGCCGGCCATTGCGAGGATAATACCAACATTGATATAGGGAAGGGCGGTCTCGACGGAATATCCCCCCTCCAGAACGGCAATATCCGGTGATAATCGGTCATTCAGGATAGCATATCCCTGAGCGGTGAAACGCATATCGGTAATCGGGTCCGTATAGTGATTGTCCTGCCCCGCCGAGTTCACGATCAAATCGGGTTTAAAATCGTCCAGTATGGGCATGATTAAATTGTCCAGGACATAGAGAAAACCCTCTTCTGACGTTTTGGGGGGAAGGGGGATATTGACTGTTGCGCCAAGGGCATTGGGTCCGCCGAATTCATCAGGGAATCCGGACCCGGGATAGAGCGTTCTTCCATCCTGATGAATAGAGATATACAGCGTATCAGGATCATGCCAGTAGATATCCTGTGTTCCGTCTCCGTGGTGACAGTCCGTGTCGATGATGGCAACTCTTTTCGGTCCATACGTGTGTCTGATATATTCGACCATAATTGCTTCGATGTTGACATTACAGAATCCCCGTGCTCCGTGAACGACCATCATTGAATGATGACCGGGTGGTCGGACGAGAGCAAATGCATTGTCCACTTCTCCCTGAAGCACCTTGTCTGCGGCCGTGATGGCACCGCCCGCTGAAATAAGGTGGGATTCGGTAGTAACGCTCGAGGCGTCGGGAACGCAGATGTGAATCCGGTTGATATCATCGACGGTGGCCATTCCCGGCTTGTATTCTATGATATTATCAAAATCGAGCAATCCCTCTTCGAAAACCTGGTCCTGGGTATAAAGAAGCCTCTCCTCTCTTTCGGGATGAGTCGGTGATATGGCCCAGTCAAAGGCAGGAAAGAAAATCAACCCTGTTTTTCTCAGTTTATTTGTCATATCGACGCCTCCTTCCTGTATCCCGCTATCAACCCCGGTTTAATCTGAGCCTTTAATCTGATATTCTTACCGGTGGTGTAATACCCTCTCACCATGTTGAATGTCTGGTCTTCTATGATTTCCATTTCCATATCCTCTTCTTGCGCACCCATTTTCAAGGCTCGTTCCCGCAATCTTTCCCGGCAGATGTTCAATCCTTCTTCTCTCTCGAATTGAGGAGAAATTTCCTGCTGTATCCCCTCTTCGACGATAGTCATAGTTTTCTTCTCCGTATCGGCGAGGAGGGTGATTTCTGTCGTCGTTCGTGCCAGAGCGGCACCGATTGCATTTGCTACCTCTGAATGATCGGGGATATGGGAGGGACAACCCAGGAGATCTCCCAGGCGTGAAGCCATCGGCTTTGCCGGTCCTCCTACCACGAAAAGTGCCTCCGGAGAGATTTTCTTGCCCTCAAGGATTTCATGAATTGTATAAACGGGCTTGTTATTTATTTCTTCGATCATTTCATTGACGGCATCGGCAATCTTTCGACAGGAGAGATCAAATATGGTTTGTGCAGCCTCGGGTACGGATACCCCCATCTTGTCCGCTATCGTTCCGACGGCAATTTCAGCCATTTGTTTATCCCCGATGTCCGTCAGCCCGAGTATGATCATGGCATCCGTCGGGGTAGGATAAGGTCCGCCGAACGCTGCGGCAGGACCGGCCCGTTCGGGACCGATGACGATGCTGCCGTTGTCGTAAGAAACTTTACTGTCACCACCGACCCCGATAGACTTCGATCGTAATCCCCTGGTCAGGGTTTTATGCCCTTCGATGGTAACCCCGAACGGTTCCAGAAGGGGAACGCCTTCAGCAAAGATAGCAATATCCGTTGTCGTTCCTCCGATGTCGAGGGCGATCGCATCTTCCGTAAAATTTGACAGGCTCAAGATACCCATGATACTGGCTGCAGGACCTGACAGTATCGTACCGACAGGATATTTGGCAGACTGGTTGATGTCTGATGTGCCGCCGTCCGCTTTCAATATATATATGGGAATGGAGGCCTTGATAGTTTCGACAAACTTCAAAACATCTTCGACGAATGCTCTATAGGTATTCCAGATAGCCGCGTTGAGATAGGTTGTTGCAACGCGGCGGGGAAAGTTGAGATTGCCCGACATGCGATGGCCGAATGACAGGTGTTCAAAATCAGTATTGATCATGTCGGCGATGTGTGTTTCCAGCTCCGGATTTCTGGTCGAGAATTTACCGACGATCCCCACATGACGAATGCCGACATCTTTGAGACGTTGACTGATTGACGATACCTCGTTGTAATCTGTCTCTGCGATTTTAATTCCCCGGTGATTAACATAACCGGATAGAAAATGGGTATGTTCATTGATTTTCAACATCGAGGGAGCAAGACCGGGTCCACTCGCCAGGATCATGCCGACTTTATTGACCTTGCCCTGTACGATTGCATTTGTTGACATTGTTGTGCTGAGAACGATCCTGTCAAGATCATCAATATTTTCATCTCCCAGTATTGTTTCGGTTACTTCTTGAAACGTTTCTATCAGGTTTTCATGGTTTGTCAGAACCTTTGCAGTCTTTTTTATCTCAAAATCATCGATGATAACTGCATCCGTATGCGTACCGCCCACATCAATTCCTAAAATCATGGTATTCCCCCGAATGGAAATTTCTTTTCAGGCACGTGCTTATCATATGAAACATACTCCGTCAATTTATGTTTTTTCACGCTTTGTTCTTGACTATAAACCCGTGATTTTGGTATGTGAATATGTGTTAACGGTACATCGGTAACAATATGTCTTTATAAGACCAAAGATAAGTAAGAAATTATATTGATAAGATAGATTTCCAAAAATTAACGTCTTACCGTCGAGGGCGGGATCTTGATTGGAAACATGGGAGATTCTGAACTTCCCCGGAAGTCAGGCACGTTGTATCAGGAAGGAATATGTCACAATGAGATGCACGGTAAGCATTTCTGACATGCGATGTCTCTATACAGAAGCCGCCGTAGTTCCCACGACAGCACGCAGCGCCGTTTCATCATTGAGAGAACTATACCCTCAGTTACCCTTAAACCTTCATATCAAAAAGTCCTTTCATATCAATAGGTATCTAGAATTATACTCAAATAACTTAGTGCCTGTGACGCAGAAGTCTTACGTCACCGCAGAGGAAAGGAGGTGGAGTCGTTACTATTAATTTGTATTGAAGGGCATTTGTGAGCCCGGTTTTGTTTCATTCATGTTAATTTTTTATTATATGGTTGATTTTTTATAGGAGGTGAAAATGTTAGCTACAATAGGTAGATTTTTCGCGGATAAATTCAGAAGGTTGCTTCCTGACTCCTTCATATTCGCTATATTGCTGACCTTTCTGGCCGCAATTATGGCGTTTATGTTTGTTGATGCGAAGCCCTTTGGAATCGTTCAAGCGTGGTATAAGGGATTCTGGATACTTCTGGCATTCGCAATGCAGATGGTCCTGATTCTCGTAACGGGATACGCAATCGCCATATCACCGCCGGCCGAAAAGTTTCTTGACTGGCTTGCGACCAAGGTAAAAACCCCTGTCGCCGTGTACGGTGTGGTCACATTCATGGGTTGTATCTTTTCATTGATCAGCTGGGGATGGATAGTGCTGACTGCCGTTCTGGGACGAGAGCTGGCACGGAGGGTTAAGAAGGTTGATTATCGGCTCCTCGCCGCCTGTGTCTATACGGCCTTTTTGCCCTGGCACGGCGGTCTTTCCGGTTCTATTCCGCTTGTGCTTAATACACCGGAGAACTTCCTCATCAAGACCAAGGTGTTGGACGCCATAATCCCGACGACAACCACGCTGCTCAGCCCCATGAACGTTGTCGTTGCTCTGGGTCTTCTTATTGTTCTGCCCGCATTAATGATCATGATGAGACCTTCGGATGATCAGGTAGTCGAGTATGAAGACATGGTCGATGAAGAGCACAAGGCAATGAAACCGATAACAGTGGCAGAAGAGGCGGAATCACTGAGACTTGCTGAACCGAACCTGTCTGATGCGTTGAATAATAGTGTTGTTATTATGGTCATCATCTGTTTGATGGGTCTCTGGCTCCTGGGGGATCATTTCTATACAAAGGGATTTGATGTCAACCTGAATATCATGAACTTCCTCTTCATCATGTTCGGTATGATCTTTCATAAGACTCCGTTCCGGTATGTTGTGGCCATGAAGAGGGCGTGCAGCAATGTTTCAGGTATCGTCCTCCAGTTCCCCTTCTATGCCGGTATCATGGGAATCATGATCTACACCGGCCTGGGTAAAGCAATTGCCATGTGGATCGCCGGTACTGCAACGGTCGGAACATTCCCCTTTATCTCCTTCCTGATTGGCGGTATCGTCAATATCTTCGTCCCCTCGGGAGGAGGAGAGTGGGCCGTTGTCGGTTCGACGATTGTTGAAGCATGCAAGACCCTTGGTGCCACCATGGCACCGGAGCAGCTTACTCAATTTATCGCACGATGCAGTATGGCTATTGCTTATGGTGATGCCTGGACGAACATGATCCAGCCCTTCTGGACACTGGCGTTCTTCCCCGTCATTGCTGCCGGTACCAAGATGCAGGCGAGGGATATTATGGGATATACATTCGTTTCGCTTCTCGTGTCGTTCTTTATTTTTGCCATATGCGTCACATGGGTACCGATATAATATCTCTATGAGTATTTGAAAAATGGAGCCTGCCTTCCGCAGGCTCCGTTTTACCTCGGGAGATTTACAATTCGGAAGAAGTAATACATGAAATGCAGGCTTAAGGTATTTATGAGAATACATGAAAGGAGTAGAGGAGAGTATAATGAAAAGTAACATTATTATAACCGCGGCGTTAACGGGGAGCATTCATACTCCGACAATGTCTCCCTATGTTCCTCACACCCCGCAAGAAATTGCCGATGAAGCGGTCAGGTGTTATGAAGCGGGAGCGGCGGTCTGTCATATCCACGCTCGAGATCCTGAAACAGGAATGCCTGTTTCAAAGATGGAACTCTATGAGGAAATGGTTTCCAGTATAAAGAGCAGGTGCGATATTGTCATTTGTATCACCACCGGTGGCGGGTTGGGTATGACTACCGAACAGCGCGTTGAACCGGTTACCCGGTTTAAACCTGAACTCGCTTCTTTCAATGCAGGCTCCATTAATTTTGCTCTTTTCCATGCCCTGGACAAATTTAAAGATTTTAAGTTTCCATGGGAACCCCAATACCTGGGCATGAGTGAGGACTTTATCTTTCCGAATACGTTCAAGTCCATGAAGGACTTCAGTTATATATTCAGTGAGAACGAGACGAAGCCCGAATTTGAATGCTATGATTCCGCCATGATCAATAACGTGGCCTTCATGATTCAGCGGGGTTACCCCATCAAGGAACCCGTTTACATTCAGTTTGTCATGGGCGTTCTGGGAGGAATTACGCCGAGTCCTCAGAATCTTGTATTCATGGTAGATTATGCAAAACGTCTACTCGGTGATGATTTTGTTTTTTCAGTCTGCGTTGCCGGCCGCGATCAGTTCACCATGTGTACACAATCGGTGTTGCTTGGTGGTAACGTCCGGGTGGGCCTTGAAGATAATCTGTTTCTTGAGAAAGGAACGCTGGCGAAGAGTAGTGCCGAGCAGGTTGAAAAGATTGGCCGGATCATTCGAGAGCTGGGTGGTGAACCGGCGACGCCGAATGAAGCGCGGCAGATTCTCGCGTTAAAGGGATTAGATAAGGTGAACTTCTAGTGGTTACAAACACGAAGCACGATCATCTTAACTTTTAGTCAATTAAAAAGGGGCCTTCAAAACGGCCCCTTTTTAACTCATGAAGGTTTAACCGGCAGCAGGAGAGAAACCGTTATTATTAGATTTTTCTCCGGTGTCTCCGGCGGCTAACGATAAGAATTCCGAAATGCCGCTCATATATAGTTTCCCGTGTTTTGTTTTAAAGGAGGAGTTATGAAAGGCAAACGTTTCGTAGATCTCAGTATCAGCATAGAACCTTCTCTTCCCAGTGACCCCCCGATGATGATTCCGGAAATAGATTACATCGATCATACTGAGGGTGCCGAGCAGATGAAAGACTTCTTCCCGGGTCTTGAAAAGGAACAGTTACCCGGCGGCTTCGGCTGGGCCCTCGAATTCATAAGGCTCACGACTCATAGCGGAACTCACCTGGATGCACCCTACCATTACCACCCGACAATGGATCGGGGGAAACCGTCACTCACGATTGATGAGATTCCTCTTGAGTGGTGCTTCAGTGATGGAGTCGTTCTCGATTTTCGCCACAAAGCGGACGGTGAAAGGATTACCGTAGAAGATATAAAAAAAGAACTTGATCGCATCGATTATAAAATTAAACCACTGGATATTGTTCTTGTCCAGACCGGTGCGGATGAGGCGTGGGGTACGCCCCAATACCTGGTAAAAGGTGCCGGAATGGATCGGGAGAGTACGCTGTACCTCGTGGATCAGGGAGTTAAAGTTGTGGGTATTGATGCCTGGAGCTGGGATCGCCCCCTTCCGTTTCTGGCCGAAGAGTTTAAGAGAACGGGTGATCCAAAGGTAATCTGGGAAGCACACTTTGCCGGCATTGAGGCCGGATATTGTCATATGGAAAAATTGGCCAATCTTTCGGCAATCGGGAAGCCCCACGGATTCACCGTCTGTTGTTTCCCGGTTAAAATCAAGGGGGCCAGTGCAGGCTGGGCGCGACCTGTTGCCATTGTATGAGCGGGACAATGAAAGATCGCGTGAGGCGCTGAAAATATCATAGAATATTTCATATGCAAGCTGTTTGTCCGCAGAATTCGTATGCGGCAATAAAACATGACAGGTGCTTTATGAAAATATGCCGGAATACCCCGTGTTTTACACGGGGTTGAATGGGATCCTTATAATTCCTTCTCCCCTGGTGGGAGAAGGTTAGGAAGAGGAGGTAATTCACTAATCTGCAGTAGGGTGGAGGTTTAAATTCATGCAAACGTTTTTTGATCCGAAGTCGGTAGCAGTCATCGGTGTTCCCAGCAGGACGGGCGTCGGTTCCTTTAATAATGTCGAGACCATGTTGCGATATGGTTATAAAGGCCGCATATATCCCATAAATCCCAAGGCTGATGAAATATGCGGCCTGAAAGCCTACCCCTCAGTTCTCGATATTCCCGAACCGGCTGAGCTTGCCGTCATTTCAGTGGGAAGGGACAGGGTGATGCCGCTGTTTCAACAATGCATCCAGATCGGTATCAAGCGCGTGGTCATCATAAGCCAGGGTTTTTCCGACGCCGATCAGATTGGGACCGATCTCCAGGAGCAGATCGTTTCGCTGGCCAAAGAAAACGGGGTTCGAATCGTTGGTCCCAATACGATGGGGTTGATGAATAATTACAACCGGTTTACAACCGGATTCGTTGATCTGCCGGTTCCTGAGAAGTTTTCACCCGTATCCCTCATTGCACAGACGGGGTACATTCAAATCGCCTCGGTAGATTATTCCTATAACGGATTTGGTAAGGCCATTGATATCGGTAATACCAGTGATGTTGATTTTGCCGATGCTATCGAATACTTTGGTGAAGATCCGGAAACTGAAGTTATTGCCATTCACATGGAGGGAATGAAACGGGGACAGACTTTCCTGGAGATTGCTTCCGGAGTCACATTGAAAAAACCGATTGTCGTTCTCAAAACAGGCCGAAGCCGTTTCGGAGCCCAGGCGGCCCTTTCGCACACGGGATCGCTTGTCGGTGAAGATGCCGTCTTTGATGCGGCCTTTGAGATGGCCGGTGTGATTCGTGCCAGGGACACGATTGATTTCAAAGATGCCCTCAAAGCGCTTGCGTGCTTCGGGGAAATGGCGGGTCCCAACATCGCGGTCATAACCGTCACGGGGGCCGGCGGTATTATGGCCATCGATGTCTGTGAAGAGGAAGGGCTGAAACTCGCGAAGCTCCCCCAGGGGTTATCTGAAAAATTGAGAGAGGGAGTGCCTGAATGGCTCCATGTGGGCAATCCCATAGATATATGGCCCATCGGCATGATCGGGGGAGATTATCCCGGTGCAGTCGATACAGCGCTGACCGCTCTCTTACAGTCACCTGACGTTGATGGTATCGTTTTGATCATCCCTGCCATGAATTCACCCCTGCACCTTGATATCGCCGATCTGTCAGGGGTTGTATCCGAGGTGCGGAACAAAGTCGGAAATAAAAAACCGATTGCTGCCTTTCTCTATGCCGATGAAGAGGTTGAGTACCCCGAAAAATATGAAGCCGTTGATGCGGTTGGTTCATTCGCCTCTGCCGAGCAATGCGTAAGAGCACTGTCGGTTTGTTATCAATACCATAAAAGTCGGACGCGACAACTTCCTTCAGTTCGGGAGTTTGGTATCGACAGTAAAAGAGCCGATATCCTGCTGGAGAAAGGGCGGAAGGACAAAGCCCTGACAGGAGAAGATGCCCTTGGCCTGCTCGAAGCATACGGGATTCCCGTTGCGAAAGGAATAATTGCCAAGAATTGGAACGGGCTTGAGACTGCGGCGAAGAAACTGGAGTATCCTCTTGTTTTGAAACTGGCCGGATCGCGATTTCTTCATAAAAGCGAATGGGGCGGCGTAAAAACGGGTATTGCAACGATTGACGATCTTCGTGTGGCCTTTCATGAAATGTCGGAGAATGTCCGTCGGGTAGATCCGACGGCGGAGATTGAGTGCTTCCAACTCCAGGAACAGGCTATGGGCAGGGAACTGCTGCTCGGGCTGAAGCGTGATCCCCAATTCGGTCATGTCATCGCCTGCGGCATGGGGGGAATCTATACGGAGGTATTCCGTGACGTCAGCCGGGCGATCGTGCCCATAGATTGCTCCGGTGCGGAGAAGATGATAAAGTCACTGAAAATGTATCCCCTGTTGAAAGGTGTACGGGGTGAAGCGCCGGCGGACGTGGGAACCCTGCTCGATATACTCGAGCGCCTGTCTTATCTGGCATTAAGCGTCGGGGATATTTCCGAGCTCGATGTGAATCCCCTGATGGTATCAGAAAATGGGTGCACGGCCGTGGACGGAAGAATTCTCTGGTAGGATATGCTCGTTTATTAAAATGTGCCGGAATACCCCGTGTTTTACACGGTGATGAATGGCATCCTTATAGTTCCTTCTCCTCCGGTGGTAGAAGGTTGGGAAGAGGGGGTTTTTGACAAATTTTTCATCCCTCCATAGTTCTCCCTCATCCAGGTCGTGCAGAAGAGGTAAACAATAATGTCAACCAATGAAGAAAAGGCAGCTCATCTGTCTCGGATCAAGGAGATAGTCAACAAATCACCGTATTACCGGCATATCAACATGGAACTGGTCGAGTTTACGGACGGCGGGTGCGTCATGAAAATGAATGTGGAAGGTTTTCACTGTAATATTTATGATACGGCCCATGGCGGTGCAGTGGCATCGCTTGCCGATTCCGCCTGCGGGTTAGCCCTGGCTACGTCGATCAACAGCAATGAATTCGTCATGACCCAGAATCTCAATATCAATTATCTGCTGCCTGTTGCGAAGGGCATGCTGACAGCTAAGGGAAATGTCATCCGGCGCGGACGAAACTCCGCAGTTCTTGAAGCAGATATTTTTGACGAATCCGGCAGGAAAATTGCCCACGCACACTCGATTCACATCATACGTCAATCGGACGATATCTTTAAAACAAAAACTTCTTAATCTGTTATCAATGATGTAATTTTCCATAGGTGTTATATTTGAATGGTTGATAAAGAAAAAATATCATAAAATCAAGATTTGAATATTTCATTTGAGAACCTTGACAAATATCTGCAAAAGAGTAACATAAGCGGCGAAGTTTCTTTATTAATTGATACAATATCATAAACATCCAAGTCGTAATCCTTTACCATTACAAAGAGATAATCATGGACGGACTTGAGAAAAACCCCGTTTCTCATAAAGAGGCGGGTGAGAAAGGGGTGAGTGTGAGAAAGGGGTGAGAAACGGTGAGAAAGGGGTCAGTCGTTGACTATTGACTAGGGATGATGAGAAACGGTCACCTCTACCAGGGGCGCTACAAAGCCATCCTCATCGATGCCGACGAATACCTCCTGGAACTGAGCCGATACGTTCACCTCAACCCG
>JAFGQS010000022.1 GCA_016935565.1 Deltaproteobacteria bacterium | reverse complement strand
GAATCTGCTTCCGTGTCCGGTCGTACATGTGCTTCAGCACCGTATTGGACATAACGGCGAGGGAGGTATTTCTGATGATTCGTTTCACATCATCCCTGCTGATTTTAACGGTCCGTCCTCTGAAAAGGTTCTGATCTCCGGAGAGTTTAATCAGAGATTCTACCGCCATGAAAAGGGGCCAGAGGCAGAACAGGCGATAGCGTATGAGTGTCCTGGGGATGTCAAGGGTGTAGAGCAATGCTTCATCGAGGTACGTCAGGGCGAGATTGATCAGGCGCTTGTGAGCATTTACATAGCCCTTCTCTTTTTCATCGAATGAATCATTGACGGGATCAATGCCTTCTTCAATGAAAAAAGACCGGGGGACATAACACCATCCCCGTTCGCGGTCTCCATAAAAATCTTTTGCAATGTTCGTTATCTGCAAGCCCAACCCGAAGGCAACACTTCTTTCTTTTAGTTTTTTCTGTATTTCTGGGGTGATTTTTGATGAGTTTTCAGAAAATATTGAAGTAATCATGAGACCGACCGTGCCGGCGACAAAGTAACAATATCGATCAAGTTCTTCCCTGTCTTCTAAAAAGATAATGTCTTTACCCGATCCCTTCTCCTGAAAGCTTGCCATACCGAGAGCCATTTCTTTTACGTGTGTCGATATAACTGAGATCATATTGTCCGGAAGCTTGACAAGTTCGTTGAAAACGCGAACGGTATTCATTAGCAGATCAGAGGCATTACTTGTCTGCTGAAATTTGATGTTGTTCAGAAATCCTTCAATGTGGTTATCATAATCTGACGTTGGCGGGAACAGCTCGGCATATTCGCACAGTTTTTGCACTTTATAATCGACGGAAAATTCAGGATCGTCTTCTATTGTATCAGCGATCCGACAGAGCAGATACGCCAGGAGCAGTCCCTTGTGCGAATTACCCGTGAGAATTTTTATATTGACAGCAAATGTTCTCGACACTCTGACAAGGTAGTCTTCGCAAAATGCTAAATCATCTGTATGAATATTCTGAACCATAAGAAATCCTGACAGCACATGATTATTGAGGCAACTGTAATGAATTCCGTTTATCAAGTCAAAACAAATAAACAGGGCATGGGAATTTTTTTACAAGATATAAAGGGGTTGGATTTACAATCTCTAATGAGGGGGGCGGGGAGGCTTTGCACCTCCCCTAAAGAACACTCACTGCCAACCATTCATCACGCCGTTTGTTGTATCCGGCGAATCGAACGGGTGAAAGGTTTAAGCCAGAATCGGAGGAGTTTCGATTCTTTAATTGCTCTTTAATTTGATATATGCAGCTTTCATGCCATTAAATATAACGCATATCCTAATACCTTAAAATTGGATAATATTTGATGGGATAATTGTCTGAAACAGGATGATTGATCGATAGTATGAAACGGAAATAAATGTCGAACGGTAGACGTTTGCTTGGATTAAATACAGTGAAAACAGATTGTTAGAATACAATAAAACTTTGTTCAAAATTCGACAGATTTGTCGAATTCTTTCTCTTTTTAACAGTAAATATATGGATTTTAAACTATTTAAAACGTATAATCTTTGCTATAGTACGTTTCAGTTATCGTTACGTGTTAATCATGATGATTTATAAGGAGAGATTCAATGAAAAGGTGTTTCGTGCTTGTTATAATTCTTGTCTTGTTCTGTTTCCCCATTAGTTTATTAGCTCAGGAAAAGATTCAGGGAGACAAAAAGGATTATCCCCAGATAAATAACAAAGAAGGAATTCCTTTGACTGAGATGGATCTGTCCGAGGAACAAAATAAAAAAATAGAAAATATTAATGTTGACTATCGCAACAAGATTCTTCAGCTCAGGAGCCAGCTTATGGTCAAACAAATCGAGTTGAAAAGCTTGTTGAGGGATTCGAATACCGAAGAAAAGAAGATTTGTTCGACAGCCCGTGAATTTCGTCTTTTAAATGTGGAACTTCAGAAAATGATGATTAATTATCAACTGGAAATAAGGAGAACTCTCACGCCGGAACAGATCGAATCGTGGCGTACACTTGAAAATCCCCCTGCTAAGAGAGGATGGAGACCGTAATGACAGGGCAGGAGAGGACAGAATTCTCACAAGACTCATCTTCTCAAAGTGAAAAACGTTTTTTCCAGCCCCTAGCGGTGGTTGTGGTAATAATCGTTTTTACTGCCTTGGTATTAAGCCTGGGAATTCTCTACATTGAACGTCTTGATAATACCCTTGTTGGTTTCATGGAAACGAGAGGACTTGATATCGTAGGGACGGTGGAAAAGGTAGCCCAGGAGAACCTTACCTACCTGTATCAGTCCCTCAGACAGGAGAAGGGCAAAAATACATTCGTACCATTGACGGATGCATCTTTTTCACCCCAGGAATCTCTTATACGGGGTCTCGTTGAGTTCGCCCGTGAAGTCGATATCATCTGGAAAACGGAGGATCTCAGTGATGAAGCATTAATGCGGATTGCTGAGAGAGAAGATCTCTGGCTTATCGCGGTTCTCAATGAACGCGGCAATGTTATCTTTCAAAGCAGGCAGTTTCCCCATGACACTCCTCCACGGAAGCCTCCCGTAACGACCAGACACGAGGAAATTATCATCGACCTCTTTAACCGGTTCGGTAAACTCGATGAGGTCGGATATATTGCCCTTCGCCGCAAAGATGGCAGCGGTACCATTGTTGTTGCCCTGGATAATCAAGGAATTAGGTACTGGAGCACGAGGATTGCCATCAAGAAGGCTATTGATGAAGTGGGGTGGGGAGAAGGATTAGCCTATCTGGCTGTCATGGGGCAGCATGGCAGCATCTTCGGTCAGTCGGGTGATATGCCGACGGCATTGAATGGTGGGAACGTTCTTGCTGAAAATGTTCTTTCAGGAGCATTAAAGATAATAAGCAGGAAGATTGCATTTCAGGGGAAAAACATTCTCGAGATATATATACCGGTTCGTTTGGATAAGAAGGTTGTGGGATTTGCGCGGCTCGGCCTGGAGCGTGATCGAACGGATACTATTCTCAAAGAAAATAGGTATGCCATGTTCATTTCTACTTCCTTTATTCTTATGATCGGTATCCTGTCAATATGGATTCTGTACCATAACCAGAACAGGCATCTGGTGAGAATGGAGGAGATGGGGTTCAAACTTCATCAAGCTGAGAGACTTTCGGCTCTCGGGCAGCTTGCTGCCGGAGTGGCTCACGAAATTCGAAATCCACTCAATGCGATCAGCATGGCTACGCAGCGAGTTCAGAGAGAATATGTTCCCGAGGGTGGAGAGCAGAAAGAGGAATTTAACCATATGATTGGAGTCATACGTGATGAGATCAGGCGGTTGAATGAAATTATTGAAGAGTTTATCACATTTTCGAAAAGCCGCCGTTTGGAACTTCATGACCATTCTATTGTTGAAGTATTGCAGAAAATAACGAGTCTTATGGAAGAAGAGGCATCATCAAAAGGAATTACCATTCAGACCGACTGGGGTGACAACAATACGAAAATATCAATGGATCGCAATAAAATGAAGCAGGCCTTTTATAATATTTTGAAGAATGCCATGGAATCAATATCGGACATGGGGACCATTACTGTCAGTGTTGAAACTGATAACAAAGATAGAGTAAGGGTTAAAATCTCGGATACAGGTACGGGCCTGACTTCAGAAGAAATAAACCGCATTTTTAATCCGGAATACACAACCAAAGAAAAGGGACTGGGGTTGGGCCTTACATTGGCTCATGAGATTATTCGAGGCCATAGAGGGGAAATTATCGTTCAGAGTAAGGTGGGGGAGGGTACCATATTTGAAATTCTCTTTCCCGTAAAGAGTTCATAAAGTATGGAAAACCAGGGATCGATGGAAACCTTAAATATACTCGTCGTCGAAGATGGACAGTCGCAAAGAGAGATGCTTCGTTATTTTCTCGCCAGAGAGGGTCACACTGTTGCAGAGGCCGAAAACGGCGGGACTGCGGTTGATAAGGTTTTCAACGGACATTTCGACCTTCTCCTCCTTGATTATAAAATGCCCGGTATGGATGGGCTGGAGGTGTTGAAAAAAGTTAAAAACATGAATCCTGAGATCGATGTGATTATGATGACGGCCTACGGAACGATAGAAACCGCCGTCGAAGCCATGAAAAACGGAGCAGTCGATTACATTACCAAGCCGATAGAGCTTGAGGAACTCAGTATATTAATAAATCGGATTTCGGAACGGAGAACACTTGTAAGGGAAAATCAGCTTCTTCGTGAGAAGCTGTGGAAAAAAGGAATTACGGCCGATCAGATTATTTTTAAAAACCGAAAAATGGAAAACCTGGTCAACATGGTCGGTAGAGTTGCTTACAGCAGAGCCACCGTTTTGCTTCAGGGTGAAAGCGGTACGGGAAAGGAACTCTTTGCCAGGTTGATTCACATGTCGAGTCCTCGTTCTGACGGACCGATGATTGTTGTCAATTGCAGTGCATTGCCTGAGACATTACTTGAAAGTGAGCTCTTCGGTCATGAAAAAGGAGCATTTACCGGCGCGACGACACGAAGGATAGGGCGATTTGAAGAGGCAAACGGCGGAACACTCTTTATCGATGAGATCGGGGAACTTTCTCCTTCCGTTCAGGTGAAACTCCTTCGGTTTCTTCAGGAGCGAGAGTTCCAGCGTTTGGGAGGCAATCAAACTATCCGGTCTGATCTGCGAATCATCAGTGCGACAAACCGTGACCTGGAAGGTAAACTTCAGGATGGCACCTTCAGAGAAGATCTTTTTTATCGGCTGAATGTCGTCGTCATGAATATTCCACCCCTTCGAGAGCGCAGGGAAGATATCCCTTTATTGATAGAACATTTTATTGCTCGTTTCTCAAAAGAAAACGGTAAGATGATCGAAGGGATGAGTAGAGAAGCACAGGACCTGCTTTTGAAATATAATTATCCCGGTAATGTCAGGGAACTTGAAAATATAATCGAGAGGGCGGTCGTTATATCAAGGAACCCGATCATATCCCTCAGGGATCTGCCGTTCAAAGAAATTCCACAAATGCAACTTCAGAGCCAAATCAACGCAAAAGGATCTTTAAGAGATTCGATCGAATTGCTGGAACAACGTTTGATTGAACGAGCCATGGAAGAATCCGGCAATAATCAAACGAAAGCTGCTGAGATTCTCGGGATCAGCGAACGGATGCTCAGGTACAAACTCAAGAAATATGATCTGAAACATTAAGAAATCCATAACCGACAAGCGTTCAGCAATCAGCTGTCAGCAATGCCCGATGTTTGATATGGTATGAACGCATATCTCAGATCACAGATCATTCATTTCGAATTGTTTCCATGTACCAGTTCTATAACCGTCACCTCGGGTGGAGCAAGAAAACGGATCGGTGGCCCCCATGTTCCCGATCCACGACTGACATACAGATGGCTATTGTTAGGGAGTTTGAAATAGCCTGAGTTGAAAGAGTAACGGAGACGTGTGATAAGCGTAAAAGGGAAAATCTGTCCCTTATGGGTGTGGCCGGAAAGCTGTAAGTCAAAAAGACCGGAAGATTCACGGTCAACGATGGGCTGATGTTTCAGCAGAAGCGTAAATCTTTCACGTGATAGATGTGCAAGCAGCTCTTTTTCAGATGTATTCACGGAAGATTCGTAGATTTTTCCGGCAGGATCGTCAACACCGGCAATAGTAATGAAATTTGATACACTTACCGCTTTGCCTCGGAGAACATGAAAGCCCGCCTTTTTTGTATACTCAAGTGCTTGAGCGAGCCCTGCATAAAACTCGTGATTGCCCGTTACGGCAAACTTGCCGAATTGTGGTTTGATTTCCTGTAGCATCTCCACAAGATGGTTAAGTTTGTACATTTGTCCATCCACAAGATCGCCCGTCGAAACCAGGATGTCAGGCTTTTCATCCCTTACCTTTCGAAGAATTAAAGTCAATCTTTTTTCGCGAACGATCAATCCGAGATGGATATCCGAAATCTGAACAATCTTTACGGTTCCCATCTCTTCGGGTATTTTCGGCGTTTGTATGACGAGTCTTTCAGTCCTGATATTCTGAGCTTCGAAGTATCCATAGGCAGAGACGATGATCGCAAATGAACAAGGGATAATGAATGCGTAAAAGGCAGAAGGAATTATTGACGACAGGTTTTTCTGAAACACGAATCCTGCTGTAAAAATAACAAGACGGTAAACATCGAGGAGCAGTGCACAAGAGAAGAACAAGAACACTATTCCCGCCCAGGTGTATCCAACATGCGAGAGAAGATATGCGATCGGTTCGTATCCGCTTCTTTCGAATAAACGTATTATGATGGGAGCGAAGATCATCAATACCATGAACGCAATCAGACTCATGGTAGCCTTCGCTCCCATAACAATTGCATTCTTGGTTTTTAAAAATACGTAAAGGTGAAGCCCGCCGTATATGAGAAAGAAGATCAGCAAAAAGATAATCATTCCCACTTTAGCTTGATCTGCCTGCATAGTATTTTATTGTTTTTTTCTTTCTTCGAAGTCCTTGAGTGATTCCTGCCGTTCTTTTGTTGACACACAGGCCAGGCATGCCTCAATTTCATAATCCATGAGTGCGTCGAGACTGACTTCACCCCGCGCCATGATGAGGCCCCTTTTAATCATCTTGATGGAAAAGGATGAGTTCTGTGCAATTTTCCGTGCCATCTCTCTCGCTTCTTCCATCAAACGGGCAGGCGGAACGGCTCTATTGACGAGTCCGATCCTTTCGGCCTCTTTACCGTCGATATATTCCGCCGTGAAGAGAAGTTCTCTGGCCTTTCCCGGGCCAATCAGATCCTGTACCAGCCTCATAGCACCTCCCGTTACGGATGATGTGACCCGGGCTTCAGGTGAACCGATCCGTGCTTCTTCTGCTGCGATGCGAATATCGCAGGCCAGGGCCAGTTCGTAGCCTGAGCCCAGTGCATAACCGTTAATTGCAGCGATAATCGGTTTTTCAAATCTGATTATCTTTCTCGATGTTTCTTGAAGTTCGACCAGATAATTTCTGTATTCTTCGATTGTTCTATCCTTTGAATCCTTGAGGTCGGCTCCCGTCGAGAAAGCCCTTCCTTCTCCGGTAATGATCAGGACCTTGATGTCGGGATCATTCTTCACATCATCCAGGGCAACCTGGAGATCGATCCATGTCTGTTTATTCATGGCATTGAGAACCTGGGGCCTGTTTAACTTAATCGTGGCAAATCCCTCGCCTTTCTCGTAAATAATGCATTCAAAATCCATTTATTCCCTCCTCATGTAAGAAAATAGGAGTGATTCAATCAATAAGAATCCTTGAATCCACAATTGATGCACCCGTTTCATGGACAATGACCGGGTTCAAATCGACTTCTTTTATTTCGGGGTTGTCAGTAACAATCGCGGAGAGTTTTGCCAGAATGTCTTTTATGGCTTTGATGTCTTTCGGTTTTTCTCCTCTTACTCCTGTCAGAATTTTATACCCCTTGATTTC
>JAFGQS010000166.1 GCA_016935565.1 Deltaproteobacteria bacterium | reverse complement strand
TATCGAAAGCGGTATTGACGAGCGGACATGTAAGTCGTGCTGTGGATAAGGAATTTCAACATTGTTCGCTCGGAATTTACGGACAATTTCACAGTTTATTTCGGAGCGAATTGAGGGATGTTGTTTGGGGTCTGCAATCCAGCACCGTAATTGCATATTCCAGGATGAATCTCCAAACGTAACGAGATGAACAACCGGCTCCGGAACCTTCAGAACATGGTCACTCTCATCAGCCGCTTCTTTCATACAGCGGATAACCGTATCGAGATCTGAATTATAGGAAACACCAACATCAATATCGAGCCTGATTTTTTTCTCACCATGTGACCAGTTGATGACTTTCTCCGATACGAATTCCGAATTCGGTACGATAATTGCGATATTGTTCATTGTCCGGATTGTTGTTGAACGGATATTTATTTCAACAACATCCCCCTCGGAATCACCAACCGTTACACGATCGCCTACCGCTACAGGTCTCTCGAATAACAGAATCAAGCCGGCAACAAAGTTTGATGTGATGTTTTGAAGTCCAAATCCGATTCCCACCGAAAGGAGGCCAAAGATGACGGCAAGGCCCGTCAAATTTATACCAATAAATTGAAAAGCGAGAACGGCGCCTATTATGACAAGCGTATAATAAACAACACGTTCGAAATTGTATCGGGTGCCCTCTTCAATATGCAATCGTGAAAGCACTTTTGATCCCAGCATTTTTGTTATCCATCGAGACAACAAGACAAATATTATGAAAAAGGAGATGAACAGAATCAGAGACGTCAACGTTACCGGGGTCTGACCAATACTGAAAAGGGTAAGACCAAAAACCTTCCGTATAAATTCAAGAATATTGAATTCAGCCATATTCACCATCCTTGTGTGAGTGTTCAAAAGATCATCACTGCATACATTTAAATAACAGTGAGTTAACTATACATCCAAACATGGTTGGTGTAAAGTGGAGAACACCGCCACATATAAAACATAATACAAAGATCCTATTCTTCGATTAAATTCGATCACTGAATTACAATGTTCATTTGAAAACGTGTAGTAATTGTTATGGGTACAAGCTGAGTCTTAATGGTACGGTACCTGACTGAAAAATATGAAGTTCACATATTTTTACGTGACTAATGTATGAGATGCTTCATCCAGCTTGAAAACAACCTGCTGCTGAGCAAAGGGGCAGATGAATTGCAATGCCACCGCCATGATCTGCATTCCTTCACTATTCTTATTGCCTGAACCGTAGCGGGGGTCACCCATCACCGGAAAGCCGATCATCTCAAAATGCCGGCGAATCTGGTGGAGTCGCCCGGTCTTGATGACCACATTGACCTCCGACGTGTTTTTTACCGGATCGTATCGGTAAACTTCATAGTCGGTGATTGCATCCTTGCCATCCAAAGGCTGTGTAATCGTGCCTGATTTCTCTTCTCGAAACAGGTTGCCGTGAACCTCGATCCGGTAATGTTTTTCGATCTGATGGTTTTGAAAAAGCCGTGAAAGCTTCGAAGCGGCTTCTCTGCTGTGCGCCACAAGTACCAACCCCGAAGCCTCTCGGTCGAGGCGTTGCACGGGAAATACTTTCCGGCGGGATTTGAAGAATGTTTCCGCCTGACGCAGCAAAGAACAGTGATCACCATACATCGTGCCCTGCGTCATCAGGCCGGGAGGTTTATACCAGATGCTGTAGTGTTCTTTATCGGCCACACATTTCCCCGTGGGCGGTGACACTGCGAGAAGCCGTTCGTCATAGTATAGTGCAAGAAAATCGCCTGTTTTGACGGGAGTTGTCGTTCGTCGTATCCTCCTCCGTTTTCCCCTCTTCTTTTGCACCCATACGGCACCCTTGGTCATGGCGTCCTTGATTCTGGTCTTTGAAAGCCTCGTGTTAAGTGCAAGAAAATCGCAGACAGTATCAGGATCACCTGGACTTACGTTTTTTTTGAAAGTTACTTTCTTCATTATATGAATGTCACCACCAAGTTCTTAAGACATATCATGTCAACTCAACATAATAGGCTATTTTTATAACACTGTTTACCGCTTTTTTTCTTTCGATTTTCTTATTATAACTAGATGGCTCATTAAAAAAGCTATATCCGCATAGCCGCCGTATATCACGCCGGAATGCTTAACTCCTTCGGGAATATAATAGCGATCACCTTTTGTGTACGTTTGCTTTTCTCCGTCAATCACGAACTTGATTCCACCTTCAAGAACAATGCCGACGGGGTCGACATGAGAATACTTGGGCACCACTCATTGTCATACAGTAGATACGCATTATATGTTATTTTCCTTGAGACGCAAGTCTTTGGTATATTAGTTCTTGAGAGAGACAATTGATACTATGAAAATTTCAGCTTCTTAACCGACAAACCACGCCTTAAACCACCGTTAAAAAAATGACACCATGAGGCTTCAGTTCCTTTTGAAGAACTCCAGTGACATCATAACAGGTTTATGGTAATTCCCCCGGAAGGAGGTGTGAGTGTGCAGTCACTGAAAGTCCTTTTCATCGGAAACAGCTATACATATTATAACGACCTGCCGGGTATGATTTCACAGCTTGCCGCATCATCCGATGAATTCCAACAGCTCGATACCCGTATGATAGCGGTCGGTTATAAAACACTGGAGTGGCATTACGGGAATCCTGAAACACTGGACGCCATAAAACAAGCAGATCGGGATATTGTCGTTCTCCAGGAGCACAGCATGCGACCGGTGGAAGATCGAGACAAAATGTTCGACTATGCCTCCAAACTTGACGGCGAAATCAAGTCATCCGGTGCCCGCACCGTTCTGTATCTCACCTGGGCACGGAAGCACATCCCTGAAATGCAGGAAGGATTGACGGACGCATATCTCACCCTTGCCGGAAAGCTTGGCGCAACGGTTGCCCCCGTGGGTATGGCCTGGCAGAAAGCCCTGAGAACAAACCCCGATTTCAAGCTCCATAAAAGAGATAAAAGTCACCCTGACCTTCTCGGGTCGTATCTTGCCGCCTGTGTCTTTTATGCAACATTTTTTCGGTCAAGTCCCGTCGGATTAACCGGTACTATCGTTGACGGGAGTAACGAAATCCTGACCCTCCAGGAAAAAAAAGCCGGCCTTCTGCAATCAATAGCGTGGGAAACTGTAAAAGACCTTGGAAATCCGTAAATAAAATGGATTATATTCTTAATATTTAACTGACTGAAAATACATTTTATGCTACCATTCACACATAGGTCACTGAGCTTGATTCCATCGTTCTCGTAACTGTTATTATGTAACGACACGAGGCACAACGAGAGGAATATCTTCTTCAACGAATGAGCCGGTAAATCATATCTTTTCATTTTCCTGTTGATATCTGATTTCCATATGCGATCACCCTGTTGTCACAGCCCGGTCTTACACACATGTATAGTAAGTGTCGGTAAGGGATGTAATTCATTGCATCATAAAGATAAGAAGGAGCGCTTCACCAGATCCACGTTGAGCGCACAGCAGTTTTCCTCAGTGGAGGAAAACTCCTTGATGAAAAAAGATTGGAGGTGAAAAACATGGCTGGAGCTAACGAAAAAGTTACCGTTACAACGTACACCAACGGCATTCTCGATCCCGATGAACCCATGCTCGGTCCGGTCAAAGACGGCGGTATTATCGAGGCGAATACCATGCCGGGCTGCTGGGGACCAATGATCACACCGCATCTCCGGGGCGGCCATGAGGTAACACAACCTGTTTATGTTGAAAACGCTGAACCCGGCGATGCCGTGGCCATCAAAATCAGAGAGATAACCGTTACGTCTGCTGCAACTGCTTCCGGGCAGGATCGCATGGTTGACGGGCACTTTCTCGGTGATCCTTTCGTGGCGAAACAGTGCCCCGGATGCGGTACAATGCACCCCGAAACCACGGTGGAGGGGATCGGCGAGAACGCAATTCGCTGTGCTAATTGCGGTGCCGTGGTTTCGCCGTTCCAATTCGAACACGGCTATACCGTCGTATTTGATGAGGCTCGATCTCTCGGTGTGACCCTTGACAAAGGTGCGGCAGAGCGAATCGCCGGAGATTCCAGAAACTACGCCAAACTTTCGGACAGTTGCACGCAGCATTCTGTTCTCCTTTTTGCCCCCCATGATCTCGTCGGAACCATATCTCGAATGAGGCCCTTCATGGGTCAACTCGGGACAACGCCTGCTATCAGAATGCCCGATTCTCACAATGCCGGCGATTTCGGCGTGTTCCTTCTCGGTGCGCCTCATGACTATGCCATCACTGCAGAACAGCTCGAACTCCGTACCGATGGACATATGGATATCGATGCGGTCAGACCGGGTACAATTGTTCTGGCCCCCGTGAAAGTGCCCGGAGCAGGTGTATACATGGGAGATATGCACGCACTCCAGGGAGACGGGGAGATTGCCGGCCACACCATGGACGTCGCCGGTATCATTACGGTGCAGGTAGAAGTCGTAAAAGGAAGGAAACTTGAAGGACCGGTATTGTTCCCCCTTGTTGAGGATCTTCCCTATCTGGCTCGCCCGGTCAGCGCCGAGGAACGATCCCGAGCCAAAATGCTGGCCCAGAAGTGGGGACTCTCAGCTTTAGAGGAATCCGCTCCCATTTCCATTGTCGGGACGGGAGCCGATCTCAATAAGGCAACCGAGAACGGCTTGCAGCGAGCTGCCGATCTCCTCGGTATGACCGTCCCTGAAGTGAAGAACCGTGCAACCATAACAGGAGCCATTGAAATAGGACGTCTTCCGGGCGTTGTACAGGTCACATTCCTGGCACCGTTGAAGAATCTGGAAAGCGTCGGACTGCTCCCCTTTGTCCATGAACAGTACGGCATCGGGTAAAAAAGGATGTAGCGGAAAAGGGGAACCACATCATCGGTTGTGGTTCCCTTTTTTATGAAATCAGCAACGTAAATACCCCGTTTTAAAAGGGGATAAAACGTTTACCTGCCGAAGGCAGGTATAAATATGACAAGCATTCCTTAGGATGCCCCGCCCTTAGGCGGGGTGTTTCACTTGCCAATCCGGAAGAAAAAAGATATGGCATACTATCGTGTACGGCGGGAAAAAATCAACGAAGGAGCGAAATCACACAATGACAAAAAAACGAGCGAATGCATTGCAACGTCTGTTGAGATTCATGCCGGAAAATAAGCAGGCAACCCTGATGCTGCGAATTTTCGGTTTTACAAAGATCCCGTTGCTGCTGTATGTCCGACCGTCAGTTATAGAAATGTCCGACAAGAAGGTCGTGGTCAAGATACCCCTCCAACGACGGACGAGGAATCATCTGAGGTCAATGTATTTCGGCGCACTTGCCATCGGCGCCGACTGTTCCGGCGGGCTTATGGCTATGAGACTCATCGAAGAGAGTCCTCATAACATTGCGCTGGTTTTCAAAACGCTGACAGCAGAATTCATAAAACGTGCCGAGGGCGATGTCCATTTCACCTGTGAAGAAGGCGACGCCATCGCCGAACTGGTAAACGAAGCAGCTCAGTCGGCAGAACGAGTGGAAACACCCATTCACGTGACCGCCACTGTTCCCGGCAAGCTCGGTGACGAACCGGTAGCAAAATTTACGCTGATTCTTTCCCTCAAAAAACGATAACAATAATATTTTTATTGTACGGCTTACCATTATAGTGACAATATAGTGTGTTAAAATTTTTAACCGGAACAGGAGGTAAACCAGAGAGTTCTCGATAAGACGATAGAAATCATGAGAAACTTTGTCGAAAATCCATTCACCAATCTGATTATCGGGATGATCCTGATCGGTTCCGGATTATCCGAAGCATGGAACACGCCTCACAGCGATATTGTACATATGAACGTAAAAGTACACCATGGTGTGATGATTTTTGGCATCTTCAGTATGCTCAAAACTCTTCCCGATATCTTCGTGAGTCTTGAGCACGTTCACCGGGGTATTGGAAAATAACAATCACGCGAGTTACCATAGAAACACACGTTCCGTTTTCAAAAATAGAAACACACGTCACCATTGTTTTTTTTCTATTGTATATTTCATCATTTGTTTTGGATGACTGAGTTTTTCTTGATTTTGTTTTTCTTATTATGTATCAATAATATTCCGTTATATACTCAATGAAGCACTTCGAGTGACCCTTCCACCGGTAAGTGTTTTCGCATCATTTTCAGTGTTTTCTCCGCTTCATAGGATCGCATGAATCACCATATATTATGTGCCTTGATGAGCTATAACCCTTTCGGGAGTATATTTTTGGTAATGCAGAACAATTCGTTTAATACTGATTTATTCGACTTTGATCAGCACCGGGAAGCTGCCCTCCGGCGCTACCGTTTTGTGAAAGGACTGTACGAAGAGTTTGCCGAGGTGCTCCGGCATATACTGGGTGAAGCCCTGGCAGCCGCTTCTGTCAAAATACACTCCATTGAGGCACGAGCAAAGAGTCTTGAAAGCTTTGGTAAAAAGGCTTCCCGCCCGTCCAATTCCGATCCAAGCCTTCCGCAATACAGAGACCCCCTCTCAGAAATCACCGATCTTGCAGGTGTTCGAGTGATTTCGTTCTTCCCCAAAACCCTGAAAGACGTTGATCGTGTCATACAGTCCGAGTTCACCGTGCTCAAGAAAAAAGATAAACGGCATTATCAACGAACTAAAAAAATGTTCGGGTATCGAAGCATTCACTACCTGATTCGGATGAAACCGGAGCGGTCGATCCTGCCCGAATATAAATGCTTCGCAAAATTGACTGCCGAAATTCAGGTTCGGACGATCCTCCAACATGCCTGGGCTGAAATGGAACACGATATCCGCTACAAGTCGGCGGATACCATTCCAACATCAATTCGTCAACGGTTCGCAGCACTTGCACAAACAATTGAGATTGCAGACCGCGAGTTTCAGGCAATCCAGGATGAAGATGAAAAACTATACCGCATGACAATCCGTTCGGTGCAAGCCGGTAAGCTCAAGGATGCCAGGATTATTCCCGACGCACTGCAATACTACATGGATCAGCGGTTTAGCCCCGATGGTCGGATGACCTCACTTTCCTATGACGTTGCCGCCACCCTGCTCAGAAAAATGGGATTTTCAAACATCAAACAGGTCGACGATTGTATCAAAAATTACGATCACGACAATATCAGCAAAGTGCTGTGGGGTTTCAGACAGGGTCAACTTCGACGATTTGAGGATACCTTGCTTGCCGGAATGGGCGAAAATTATATCAAGCATCATCCCCTATCAGCGGACAAGGAGTTTTCAAAACGGTGCAATCAATTCCTGAAGAAACTTAAGAACAATAATATACTGATCGGAAACTATGTTCCCACAAAAAGCAAAACAGAAAACAAATAAGTACGCACCGTTTTTCGCCACAGATTCAATCAACCTCTTTATGATCACAACAATTAATTGCTTCTTGTGTAACTATGATGAGAAAGAAGGAATAACACAAATAACGACCAGTTAATGCAAGAGAATTTTTATTTTTCACTATCCAATAAAAAGGAGGGGTTATTATGTCAGAAAAAGTATATCAGCCGGGAGAAGCTTATCAGTATCCATTACTTATCAAAAAGCTGCTCGCCACACCGATTGTCTACGCACCTGACCAAGAAATCGTTTACCGGAATAAGCTGAGATACACATACAGGACATTATATGAACGGATAAACAGGCTGGCAAGCGGACTTGAAAAACTGGGCGTCAAAAAGGGGGATACCATCTGTATATTTGACTTCGACAGTCACCGCTATTTAGAAAGTTACTTCGCTGTTCCCATGATGGGGGCGGTCATGCACACCATGAACTGGAGACTGTCACCGGAACAGATCGTTTATACCATGAACCATGCGGAGGATGATGTCGTCTTCATCAATGCCGAATTCCTCCCCCTCCTGGAAGCCGTCTGGGACAAACTGCAAACGGTGAAAAAGGTGGTCCTCCTCACCGATGACGAAAAAAGGCCGGAAACGAAACTGAATATCGATATCGAATATGAAGAAATGCTGCGGGACGCTTCACCACTCTATGATTTTTCCGATTTTGATGAAAACACACGGGCCACGATTTTTTACACAACGGGAACGACCGGTCTTCCCAAGGGTGTCTATTTCTCCCATCGACAGCTTGTGCTCCACACCATTACCTTTGCCGCAATGCTGGGTTGCTATGAATCCGTGGGCAGATTCAGGTCGAATGACACGTATATGCCACTGACGCCGATGTTCCACGCCCACGCCTGGGGTATTCCCTATATAGCGACGATGCTCGCCGTGAAACAGGTCTATCCCGGCAAGTATGAACCGGAGGTACTCCTGAAGTTGATTCTGGGAGAGAAAGTTACATTTTCTCACTGTGTGCCGACGATTATTCACATGCTGGTGACAAGTCCTGTGGCGAAAAAGGTCGATCTGTCAAACTGGAAGGTCGTTATTGGGGGCGCGGCACTCCCGAAAGGGCTCGCAAAAGCAGCGATGGAACTCGGTATTGAAATCTATGCCGGTTTTGGCATGTCGGAAACCTGTCCCGTCATTACGATAGCCAATCTCAAGAATCACATGCTTGATTGGGATGATGAGAAAAAGGTTGATGTACTGATTCGAACCGGTCTTCCCGCACCTCTTGTCGAACTGAAACTGGAGGATCCGGCTGGTAATATATTACCACATGACGGCGAATCAACAGGGGAATTGGTAATGAGAGCACCGTGGATGACGCAAAGCTACTACAAAGACCCGGAGAAAGCGAAGGAACTGTGGAAAGACGGCTGGCTCCATGGCGGCGACGTTGCATACATCGATAAAGAGGGATATCTCCAGATTACCGACAGGCTGAAAGACGTTATTAAGACCGGCGGTGAATGGGTCTCCTCACTCGATCTGGAGAACCTGAGCAGCCAGCATGAAGCGGTTTCGGAAGCTGCAGCAATCGGCATTCCCGATGAAAAATGGGGAGAAAGACCAATGGTTATTGCCGTCATAAAACCCGAGTTTAAAGGCAAGGTAAGTGTCGACGACCTCAAGGCATTTCTGAAACAATGTTCCGATGAAGGCAAAATCCCCAAATATGGCGTACCCGATAACTATGAATTCGTTGACGAGATCCCCAAGACCAGTGTCGGCAAAATCAACAAAATTGAATTGAGAAAGATGTTTGGGGGATAAGTACCCATTATTTACAAGAGGTTCAGAAAAAAAGGGAAGCAGGCTGACAGCCTGTTTCCCTTTTTCTTGCAGACCGCAGTCAACGCCGCCTATCGAAACGGGACTCCCGCCAATCACGCTGTGACAATGGCATAGGGAAGTGAAAGGGTATATGCAATTACCGACAGCCATAAAACAATTCTCCGTTTTTGTTCACGATTTTTGTCCATCATCGGCAGTGTATTCCCATTGAGAGCATGGTGCATTCCGGGAAACCGCCACACCGTATTCCGAGATCAAGCGACGTTTGAAGATCGCATTTATTACGGTACGCTCACTGCCGTTATTGTTCTTTTTCAATTTTCAATTGACACCCCAATACGCGAATGATAGCCTCAATGATACGTCTAAAATACAAACAACACATAGGAATAGGTTATGTTTTTTAAGCGTTCAGCTGAGCGCCGTAAGAAGAAGAAAGCAGAGCAGGAAAGGAAAAAAAAGGAACGACGAGAGCGACAGAATCCAGCCGGTATTCAACAGGGTCTCACCTATATGTACACGGTTATCGGCCTCCAGCTTCTCCTTGTCTTTACATTAATGTTCATCATGATGGTGATTGGGAAAGTCATCATCACACCCTGGTGGATTCTCTTGGCTGTATTTGCTGCCGGAATAGGCGGTTGCATATTCATATATTACAGGGTCAAGCGATCGCTTCGGAAACTCAAGGAAACGGTCAAGAATATGAATCTTTCTGATCGGAACTATGAAATCAGCATCATGGGCGGTGTACTCAGTATGCGGGTAGAGCAGAACCCGAATCGCCTTCTTGAAGCTCCCAGGGAACAGTCAGTCATCGATGCCAAAACCGGAGAGACTCCGACTGCTGAACCTCGAGAACAACATAAAATTCGGCAGGTCAAGTAGCAATAAAAGGAAATGAGATGAAACCGGCAATCGTTATTGTAGATATGCTCAAAGATGCTCTCCATAAAAACCATGGATCGTCAGTAGCAACCGCCGCCCTGTCAATCGTATCGAATACCAATCGTTTGACAGAGTTCGCCAGGAGTCATTCGATTCCCGTCATTTTTTCTATGGACAGTTTTCTTCCGGGAGATTTCATATTCCAGGGAAAAATGAATGAACATTCCATCCGTGGCACAAAAGGGGCGGAAGTAATGGACGAACTTATCCAATCCGATTCTGATTTATACCTCCCGAAGCGTCGCTTCAGTGCCTTCTTTAAAACAGACCTCGATCAGACACTGCGCCTCTACGGTGTTGATACCATCGCGATTACGGGGCTGAACACACACTGGTGTGTTCTCACTACCGCCATGGACGCCCTGTCGAACGATTTTCGAGCATATATAATCGAAGATTGTTGCGCAGCATACAATCCTGATATTCACGAGTCAACAGTCAGTATCTATCGTAAAACTCCTCTTTATCCCCTCTTCCAGGTTATGAGTTCAGACGAGTTCATAAAAAAACTCTTATGACTCAGTTACGTGGATTGTCATCAAATAAGATGGCTCTTTGCAAGAAAACCCACAGACGGGAATAAAACCGATCATGCGTGGGAGAAACGTTTTTGAACACTTTCACAGGGTAAAATCGATACATAAACCTTCTCAGCACGAAACCGGGGTATAATGAAGATTTTCTATAATGCTCTTGTCAATTCTTTAAAACACCGGTATTATCCATGGCTCTCCAAGTACTGAGTAATATTTTTGGACATTCTCCCTCATTTCTTATAATGAAGCCCTCCGCAATTCACCGGATCAACAATCGTGTTCATATAAGGGGCCGGGGGGGCAGGTACATATGATGAATAAACATATCAACCGGATTTTAAAAGGAATCGCTATTTTCTTCTGTATCGTCATTGTCATGATGGCAGGCGTTTATTTTTATCTCAATACCGACCATGGTCAGAAGTATATCCAGGTCAAAATCAGCGAGAGTATTCCAGGTTCAATTATATGGGACAATGCTCGCATTTCTTTGTTGACCGCAAGGGTGGATATAGAAAAAGTATTAATCAAGGATCCGTCTGATAAAGAAGTTGCAGGATTTGATCGTCTTCTCATTAAATATTCGTGGCCATCGCTTTTGCGAAGAAATCTGACGATCAACGGAGTGTTGTTGGAGAAACCATGGACAACACTTCGAGCAGATAATACGGGTGAAATCAATCTTATACGCACATTTATACGGGCAATACCAGAAGCTTCGACGAAAAGAGACGAGACAGCAAAAAAAATTGGCTACCCCCTGCCGATTAAGATCACCATCGAAAAATTTAACCTCACCAACGGTTCTCTTCGGTTTGAAACGGCTGACAAGAACACGGAAATTATCCTTCAGGAAATCAAGGTAACGGCCCGGGCTGACCTCTTAAACCAGTCGGGAAAATGTACCCTTCAAATTGGTCGGAGCACTGTAAAAAGCCCGAAAATTAGAGTCGGACTTGATGGATGTATACTGGAAGCAACGCTCAACAAGGGGCGTGTCGATCCTCTGAATGCCCGTATTCAATCTTCTTCATCCGTACTAAAACTATCCGGAACCGCCACGGATATTTTCCATGAGCCCTCAGTAGACGCCGTGCTCGAGCTAAACACCTCGCTTCAAGAAATGAAACAAAGCTTCCTCTTGAAGCCGACACTCACAGGACAGGCAGATGTTCACCTCAGCATAACGGGTTCCCTTGCAAATCCTGATGCAAACCTTCGTCTCGATTACGGCGGGGGAATTATTCTGGAAAACAGAATTGACCGGATGCGTCTTGATCTCCGGCTGAAGGATCGTCTCGTTACCGTTAATACACTGAACGTAAAAGCCGCTGGCGGAATCATCGACGGACAGGGGAAGATTGATCTGCGGAAAGCCTTTTTAAAAGGATTTCTTTCCCCGGAAAGGAAACCGGAATCCGTCTCATATGAATTATCGCTTGAACAAAGAGATATGAACCTGGAAAAGCTTCACAGCAATGGGCAAACTTGGAAAGGAATTGTCAACTCACACCTGTCTTTCTCCGGGACGGGTTTTTCTCCACGGGATATGACGGCACATGCTTCCCTAAGAATCGACGGTGAAAAAGTAAGCACACAACAACTCGTCACTCCCGTTGATCTTCACGTAAAAAGCGATATTGATATGCAACGGGGAATCGCGACGTTTAAAACGTTGAAAATGCAAGCTGACAGGAGTGAGTTGAACGCGGACGGGTATGTTAACATGCTTTCCCATGCAATAAATGCGAAACTGTCACTTATTGCTCCCGATCTCGCGGGAACCCTGTCACCGTTTGGTTTCAATAATATCCATGGAACGATTGGGCTCAAAGCCGCTGTTTCCGGATCGACAGAGCACCCCCTGTTCGCATTGGACCTTCAGGGAGACGGATTGCGTTTTCAGGACATTACGCTCGGCAGTATAAGTTTGAAGGCTGACCTGAACAAATCGGGAATACTGAAGGTATCGCGCTGCAGGGTTAACAATGAGGCGTCGGCTCTTCGGATGACGGGGACCGCCCGGATTTATGACCAAACCACCATGAAACCAAGCAAGAATCCTGCATTTACTCTCAATCTCGAGGGAGACACCATACGCCTTGAAGACTTCGTAAAAAAAATAAAAGGAACAATCTCAATAAACGGTAACCTTGAAGGAAACTTGGCGAGCCCGAGGGGCACGATAATCCTTAACGGACACGATTTTGATCTTTATGACCAACAACTGATCGAGATCAAAATAAAATCCTTCATGGACGGTGATAAAATAAGGCTGGATCCTTTCCAAATCTTCATAACCCAGACAGAATCCATCGAGGGTACGGGATGGATTTCACTTCAAAAAGAATATGATCTGGACTTCGTATCCAAAGGACTCTCCCTGAACAACATTGAAAAGATTCGGAGACACAACATAGCGGACGGCATGGTACTTTTTACTATGGCAGGGAACGGCACCTTCGACAATCCCCGCATCAGCGGCAACATCCTCGTCAAGAATGTTCTGATCAAAGGAAAGGAAACAGACGATATTTATGTCAAAGTTGACCTTCACGATCATGTAGCCAGGGTCTCAGGAACGTTGAACTTTGATCTGGATGGGTCATTTGATCTGAAGAAAAAAGATTTCTCGGCATCAGCCATTTTTCAAGAAACTGATCTTTCTCCCTATTGGAAGATTGCAGGCAAGCCTGACCTCTCGGGAAAACTGACCGGAATAATCAAGACAAGCGGCAACGCACAATCAATCAAGACGATAAACGCTGATATCAATGTAACAGCGCTTGACCTTTTTCATAAGGAAATTAAAATTCTGCATACAGATAAATTGGCAGCATCTCTAAAAAATGAGGAGCTGTCGCTAACCGACTGTATCCTCACGGTTCCCCCGGAGGGCCGTGTAGTTGTGAGCGGGAAGGGAAAGCTTGACGGCACCGCAGCATTCAGGGCAGACGGAACCGTTCCTCTCGACATTGCCGGGCACTTTGTCGAGAATCTTCAAGATATCACGGGTAGTCTTTCCATTTCGTCCAGGGTAAATGGAACAACTCGCCATCCGAATATCTTTGCCGACATCGAATTGAAGAAAATCGGGTGTACCATTCCAGTTTTGTTGCAGAAAATGCATAATCTCAACGGAAGAATCAGGATAAGTCCCGAGGAAATTATCCTTGGAGAGATCGGGGGGCACACCGATAAGGGTTCTTTTAATATTGCAGGAACAATACAGCTCCGCAAAGGGTACAGGCCCGAAAAAGTTTCGGTGAAAGTCGGTGCAACCACCCTCCCCGTTCAGGTACCCGAAACATTTGACTTGCTTCTCAACTCTCAGCTGCAGATCGAGGGCACCGAGGAAAAATCGATCGTTAAGGGCGACATCATCCTACTTGAAGGCACGTACTACAAAGATATCAACCTGAGCCTGCTTAAAGGAATCGGGCAGAAAAAGCGTGAAGAAACTCCCCCCCGGGAGGAAATAACCTATCCTTTCTTGAAGAACATGGGTCTTGATATATCGATCAAACAACGCAATTATTTCCTTGTTGACAACAACCTTGCACAGATGGATGTCAACCCCGATCTTCGTGTCGTGGGAACCATAAACAACCCGATCCTCAGAGGTCGGGCTGCGGTCGAGTCGGGAACTATCAGGTATCAGGGTAAAATATTTATTGTGAAGAAAGGGATCATCGACTTTATCAATCCATATAAAATTGATCCCGAGTTTGATATTCAGAGCGAAGTGAAGGTTCGTGAATGGCTGATTGCCCTGGGAGTCAGCGGAACTAGAGATCATCTCAATTTTAAATTGACCTCCGATCCTCCCGAAGAGCACGGAGACATTCTTTCTTTACTCCTGCTCGGCAAAACGACACGCGAATTGATTGCGAAAGAAGGTGGAACAACAAAATCGACGGAACAGATGCTCGCCGGACTGATTGCGTCAACCTTCGGAGTAGATATAAAGGAATCAACGGGCCTGGATGTCTTCGAAGTGGAAACGTTCGATAAAAGCAATGAGGAATCATCCGGCCGTGTAAAAGTAACCATCGGGAAGGAACTGTCCAGGCGTCTGACCGTAAAGGACTCTGTAGAATCAAGAGAAGGGGAAATTACTCATCGGGCCATTGCAGAATACAAATTACTTGAAAACATTCTGGCACGGGGATTTCAGGACTCACGCGGCGTTTACGGCGGCGAGTTACAGTTCAGGCTTGAATTTCGATAGGACAAGACAGACATACAATGCAATCAAAGACAATATCAGAAATCGGGTCATTCCCCCTTTATATCATCGTTCTTTTTTTGTTATTACTTTGTCCGGTCTCATCCTCTTCAAACGTTACAGCATCAGAACCCGAAGCAGTATCACATCCTGTTATGTCCGATATCGTCATAAACATAAACGATCCTGCCCGTGACAAGGCAAAACTGGAAGAAATGGTGAGAAACCTAATCTTTCTTCGTATCGGAGACACATTTTCAGATGCTCGCCTGCGGGATTCCATAAATGCATTGAGATTATCGAAGAAGTTCCGCGACATACATGTCGACACAAAAGAAGAGACAGGTACGATCACACTTATTTTCAAACTCACGCCCTTCCAACTCATCAAGGACATCAAGATAGCCGGCGAATTTCCCCTTTTTGAACGGGAAATCTCGAATGCTATGACGATATATATCGGTGACGCATTTATCCGGGAAGATCTTCAGAAACAGAAAGCTCTGATCACCGAGCTTTTAAAACGTGAGGGATTCATCGAACCAACGGTGAAGATCACGGCATGGGAAGATAAGAAAGATAGTCATTTCGTTGTTCATATCAACATTATAAAGGGTACATACTACACACTCGACAACCTCGACATCAATGGAAACCTTGTATTTTCAGATGAGAAGCTGAAACTGAAAATGAAATCCTGGCGTGCTACTCTGCAACCCGGCAGTTCAGGCCGCTTCATTGAAGAAGCCCTGAAGAAAGACATCAAGACCCTGACAAGCTATTACTATAGTCAGGGATATGCTGATGCTGTTATCGATTATTCCACTGAAAAAAACATTGAAACGGAAAGTGTGTCTGTCTCTATGACAATTGACGAAGGACTTCAATATGACATCAGTTTTTCAGGAAATCAAGAATTTTGGGAAATCACCCTCAGGAAAGATCTCGTGTTGTTTGAGAGTGGCAACAGAAACGATCTCGGACTGAAAAAGAGTGTAAAAAAAATAAAGGAACGTTACAGGAAGGCAGGATATCTCGAGACCGGTATTACAATCAAGGAAGAAACGAAACCTGAATACACACAAACACTTCGGACAATTACCCTTGTTATCGATGAGGGTCCTCGCACCATCGTGAACTCCCTGAAGATAGAGGGCAATAAGTCACTGAATGAGGATAAAATAAAAAAACAGATGCTGACCCGGCTCCCCGGGTTTATGGAAAAAGGAGTCTATATTCCAGAAGAGCTTGAAGAAGACGCATTTGCAATCAAATCTCTCTATGCCAGAGAAGGATATACGGATGCAGCAGTAGTTGATGATGTGCAATGGACTGAGGATAAAACGAATGTGGATATCAAAGTGCTAATCACTGAAGGTGTACGGACCATTGTCTCTTCAATAACCATTGAGGGAATAACGGTTCTCACAAACGAAGAGGCGTACGGTGCAATACTTTTGAAGGAAGGCGAGCCGTTCCGAAACTACCTGATTCGGAGTGACGAAAATGCCCTGGCCCAATTAATATCCGAAAAGGGATATCCTCATGTCAAAGTCCGTGGTGCGGTTACCATCAGTGACAACAAAACAAAGGCCGACATCGTGTATCGGGGCGAAGAAGGTCCCTACGTCAGAATGGGGGAAACCTATTACACCGGCAATTTTCGGACGAAAGAAAAGATACTCGAGAATGAACTTGCGTTGAAACCGGGTGAATCTTTCTCCCTGACAACGTTGCTCCAGGGACAAAGAAATATTCGAAATATGGATATCTTCGATAACGTTCGCTTTAAAACAATCGGGCTCAAGGAAAAAGCGGATACGGTAAATCTGATCGCCGAGGTGAGTGAAAAGAAGCCGTATTTCGTCGAGCTTGGCGGCGGGTACGAATCTGACAGAGGTCTCTTTGCACAGACAAAGGCAGGAGATCACAATCTTTTCGGAACAAATAAGTATGGTTGGATCGGAGGAGAAACCAGCCAGATCGGCTATCGCGGTGATATGGGACTCACCGAACCAAGATTATTCGGAACCCGAACATCCATGTCGTTGGATCTCTTTACGGAACGCATTGAAGAATTCAATCAGGACTTCGGAACAAAATCGTATGGCTCATCAATCGGATTTACACAAAAGTGGTTCCAACATGTGACAACAGGATTGGCCTTCCGTTTTCAACAGAGGCAGCAATACATGCTTGACTCATGGGATCCGGCAACATCATCCTTTACAGAGGATGAATTCGCAGAAAGGAGTATTCTTGTCACCACGCCTTCTCTAACATACGATACCAGGGATTCCTTTATTCGTCCACGCAAGGGAATTTACTCATTATTATCTGTCGATATATCGAAAGGGCTCAAAAACTCTCTGGACGATTTTTTGAAATATCGTCTCGATATTCGATGCTTTACAACGACCTTTCATCGATTGACCTTTGCATGGATCGGTCGAGTCGGATATATCAATCCTTACGGATCGCAAGGAACAATCCCCCAGGATCAACTTTTTTATCTCGGCGGCACGACGGACGTACGGGGCTTCGATGAAAATTTACTCCGATTCGATGAAGAAGGAAACCCTGTGGGAGGCAAAACGGCACTGTCGGCAAGCATCGAAGCGAGAATCGACCTGGGACGGAATATTGAACTTACCCCGTTTTATGATACGGGCAGCGTAAGACATACATTTGATGAAAGCGGTTCAGACTCCTTCCGTTCTTCCGTCGGGATCGGCCTGCGGTATATAACTCCCATCGGACCGATAGGATTTCTCTACGGGCACAAGCTCAACCGCAGGGATGGTGAAAGTGCGGGACGATTCCACTTTTCGATAGGATATACGTTTTAAAGAAGGAAGACTATCGAATGTAAGAGCTGCCTATGTAAAATCATGCTCATCTTTTATAGCACCGACTAATTCCTCTAATATGTCCTCAAGCGTTATGAGACCGATCACGTGGCCGCTTCCATCAAGAACAACCGCTTGATGGAGTTTTTTGTCCTGAAAGCTTCGCAACTGTGAATCAATTGTTTTATCGGCAGGGATAAAGTACGGAGGCCGGATAATTTTCCGTATGGAAACATTTTTTTTATGGTCGAAAAGCTCAAGCACATCCTTGCCATGAAGAAAGCCGATAATATTCATCTTTTTTCCCTTACTCACGGGAAATCTCGTGTAGCCGGTTTTCAATATGGTCTTCACAACCTCTTCCACGGGTGAGCTCATATCAATAACCGCCATTTCTTCTCCGGGAATCATAACATCTTCAACCGTCTTATCATTCAGAGCAAAAACCCGTGAAAGCATTTTTCTCTCATCCGTCGTAATACTTCCTTCATCCCAGGCCATTTTAATGCAGGTCCGGACCTCGGCCTCGGTAAAGAGCGGCTTCTTTATTTTTGTGACATCTACACCAAGAAAGGATAATAGCTTTGTGCTGATATACGTTACTCCTATCACGACAGGGTTGAATATCGTCATGATCACATTGAGTATGGGAGCCGAGAACATCGACAATCGCTCGTTGAAATACTTTGCATAGACCTTGGGGGTAATCTCCGCAAAGATTAATATTATGAGTGTCAAGACAGCAGTAACATAGACAATTCCCTTTTCACCCCATAGAGACAGGGCCAGCACCGTTGCAAGGGCTGACATAGCAACATTCACCAGATTATTTCCAAGCAGGATCGTGCCGATAAGCCGTTCCGGTTTCTTTAATATACGCTCAATAAGCCTCGCCCTCACGGGACTGGTTTCGGCCAAGTGTTGTAACCGCAGCTTGCTGATAGCCATGAGCGCCGTCTCAGAGCCGGAGAAAAATGCCGACATACCCAGGAGAACCACTAAAATCATAAACAGCATTATGGGATGATCTAACATTATGCTTTCCTTTCCGCTAATGGAAAAACGATAGAATCAAAGAGCCTCCGGAACCTTGTTTCAGCCGGAACTACTCTTTGTCATTTTCTACTGCTATGGATTCACCATTTTCCACGTCTTCCGACTTGACGGGAATACCTCCAAGTTGCTGGGCAAACAGCGTCGCTTCGTTTGCTTTCTCTCTTGCTTTTTCAGCTTCCCGGAGGGCCTGTTTCACAAGCGTTTGTGCCTCACGGTATGCTTTTCTGAGTTCCTTCCTTTTTTCCGGGTCTTCTTCTCCTTCTTCTAAACTTTCTAGTCCATGAAGTCTCTTTTCTGCAATTTGTATCTTTTTTTCCGCCTCTTTGTGTGCTGCCCTGGCCGTTCTCTCTGCGTGAGCAGCATCATCGAGAGCAGCAGCAATCTCTCCCGGTTTCCCCTCCTCCGGTTCTGCACTGAGATCGATATCCTCTGCCGCAATTACCAGGGCAACGATGGGAAGACGGGAAAACACCGTGTCGAGGAAGATCCCGTGAGGACCGACAGGACCTCTCTTCTCGAGGCGAAAGGGAATGAAAACCATGGAGGCGTCCTTTGACCGGGCCGCAACGGTATCGATCTTTGAACTTTCAACGGTTATCGGCTCGGCATCGATTCTCAGATCTTCCAGCATCTGCCGATAGTGGTCCCGTATCTCTGCGGCATCCTTTTGAGAGCTGGAAATCATCACTCTCATTTCCGCACCACTCCACGCTGTCGTGCGCGTCATCAAGTAAGCAAGTAACAGCATTAAACGTCCCGTCATGTCATCCTGCCACCAGATATCAATCTTTCGATCTTTCGGAAGCGTTTTCTCCATGGAATCCCATGCATCTTCTTCACTGTTCAAAATGATAACATTACAGCCGAGGCGAATTGCCTCATCGAGGTACCGGCCGTACCGTCGCTGCCCTTTTATCCCTTTTATCTGTTCGGGACCGTTCAGGAGTACAGTGTTCGGCCTGATCGGGCCGATACCGAAGGATTGAATCAGTGTTTGGGCACCGACATGAAATTCAGGAACTGCCACAACCTTGGCAAATGCATCCAGGCCGCATTCTGTTATATCGGCACGAATTGCTGCTTCGTATTCATCACGGATGCCGAATATCTTTTTACCTTTCCCTTCCACAATTCTCACCGCAGCGGTAAGCCCACTCCCTCCCTCAATCCAAGAGGCAAAACATAAAAGACGACGGCGACGATCGAAATCATCTGAAAATGCAAGGATCTGAGGACGCCAGTCACGAGGGTGTTCCGGACTGTCCGGTATGGCAAACAGATTATTTCGCATGAGTTGAAAATGATATGCCCGTTTGCTGTCAGCCCATCGGGCCGGACCCACCATTCGTTTCAAGTATTCGTAGATTCCGAAGAGGACGGCAACGGCAACCAGGCTGCTGATGATATCGATGGCAACCATGACGCCAAGGCAGCCGATAGCTCCCACCAGGCTGAGACGATAGTCGAAGAAGCGGAATGTGGGTCGGAAAGAGGGACTCAGAGCACGGGCTTCATAAAACGTGGCATAATTTAAAAGGCCGTACGATAGTAAGAAGAACATGGACACGACGGGAGCTATCACGTTGAGATTCCCGAGACTGACCGTTACGAGGGCGATAACGCTCGAAAGGAGAATACCGCGCCGGGGATTATTCGTCGGCCCCTCACCCCGGGCAAAGAAAAGGAGGAAAGGAAAAACGCGGTCCTGCGCCAGTGACTGGAGTACGCGGGGCGCTCCCAGAAATGAAGCCATTGCCGAAGATATGGTGGCGGCAAGAACCCCCGCACTGATCAGCCAGCCGAATGTTGCAACTCGATTCATGGCCTCATAGTTCCGGCTCAATTCTCCGGACGGCATGGAACCGGCGAATACCACGGCTACCGAGAAATAAATAACCGTTGAAATGCCGACTGCCAGAAAGGTGCCCAGGGGAAGACTCCTGCTTGGTTCTTTCAGGTCGCCCGACATGCTGACTCCCTGGGAAAAACCGGTAACAGCGGGAAAAAAAATGGCAAACAGTATCCAGAATGACGGCCCCCTACCAGGGGCAGACCAGTTCTGTGTAAGGGTCTTGCTCTCAAAGTGAAGGAACCCGCCGATATAGAAGGAAATGAGAGAAGCTCCGATAATTGCCATGACGATGTATTGCAGGCGGGTCGCCCAGTCGGCACCAAGCCAGGCAAAAACAAAGAGAAAAAGGATCGCCACTAGTGCCACCAGTTGCGGGAAGTATCCGAAACCGATGGGCAGGATACCGGCAATTGCTTCACCAAAGCCGATACAATAAAACCCTATTGAAATCGATTGAGCGAGAAAGAGGACAACTCCGATGGCACCACCGAATTCAGCACCGAGGGTTCGTGAAATCAGATAATAATAGCCCCCGACTTTTACAAAGAGATTGGTGGAAATTGCGGCAAGAGACATACTTGTAAGAATTGAAATAATTGTTGCCAGTGTAATGATTATCAGGGCACGGCCAAGCCCGGCACTGCCGACGACATATCCCATCCGCAGGTAAAGGATAATCCCGAGAATGGTGAGAATGCTGGGTGTAAAGACACCGGCAAAGGTCCCCAGGGTGCGCTCGGGGACTTTCGGTTCATGCTTCTGCTGGTCTGACTCATTCATAAGCAGTATGCCCCCATAATGTCATAACCGACAAATATCACAGCCACTTTTTTCTCTTAAAATACATGATCAGCAACGTTGCTAACGAGGCCATGACTATCCACAATGCCGGATACGACCAGCGCCATTCGAGTTCGGGCATGAATTTAAAATTCATTCCGTAAACGCCTGCAATAAATGTCAGGGGAATGAAGATTGATGCAAAAATGGTAAGAACCTTCATCACTTCGTTCATTTTATTGCTGACACTGGAAAGATACAGATCCAGCATTCCTGACAGAATATCCTGATAGGTCTCGACGGAATCGATGACCTGAATCGTATGATCGTAAACATCGCGGAGATACATGGAAATATTATCATGTATGAGGGGTGATTCCGTCCTTTCCAGACCACTGATGACTTCCCGCAGGGGCCACACTGATTTCCGCAAAAATATGATCTCCTGCTTTAAATTATGAATGTCCTGCAGGGTTTCCGGCTGAGGCTCCTCTGCCAATTCTTCTTCAAGAGTCTCAATTCTATCACCGAATTTCTCCAACAGGATGAAATAATGATCAACAATGGAGTCAATCAGCGCATAGGCAAGATAGTCGGCACCCATTCTCCTGACGCGGCCTTTCCCGTTCCGTATCCTTTCCCTCAAGGGATTGAAGACATCCCCGGGAACTTCCTGAAACGAAGTAACAAAATTTGATCCGAGAATGATGCTGATCTGCTCCGATCTCACCGCATCTTCTTCATTATCATAAAAAAGCATTTTTAAAATGATCAGAATATACTCTTCAAAATCTTCCATTTTCGGACGTTGATTCGTATGAAGGATGTCTTCCTGAATGAGAGGATGGATGTTGAAGTGATTGCCAAGTTTTTCGACAATTTCAACGTTATGAAGACCGTCGATGTTGATCCAGGTTACGGTTGGCGTCTCTTTGAAGGGGAAACATTCTTCGATATTCTCAACTTCCTTTTCCGTGAACAATGTCTGGTCATAATCCATTAGGGTAATTTTCACTTTTTCCGTTCTTTTCTCTCCAACATGAACAAGAGATCCCGGGGGAAGCCCTACCTTGTTCGATGCTTTTCTGAATAATGTCGGCATGATGGATACCTCCTTTGTGAGAAACTTTTTCCTTGAGACCGTATGATAATTCAGTCTATTCCTTGTCGTCCGATTCGGGATGTTTCGCCTTTCCCGATATGGCTACCGTAAGCGGTCTCCGGTCATCCTGAGCCAGATACGTCGTTGTGGTCGGGAAGGCAAACTCAATTCCCTCCGCTTCGAAGGCCCGCATGATTTCAAAATTTATCTTCTCATTGAACTCGACAGAAGCCCAGTAGTCGTTCTGTTTAAACCAGTAAGCCACGATGATGTTCAATGACGCGTCATTGAACTCGTTGAAGTGCACCCTGGCCGGATGAGAGGGGTCCAGTTCGGGGCGATCCTTCAAAATATCCTTGATAATCGATACGGCCTTTTCTACTTTGTCCGGCGGCGTATCGTAGGTAACAGTCACATTCAGCCACCGGCGAATGAAGGGGCGGCGCTGAACGTTTTCGATACTCATTCCCGCCATCTTTTCATTCGGGATGGTGATGATATGCCCCCCGAATGTTCGAATCCGCGTGCTGCGAAGGCCGATCTCTTCGACCGTTGCGTTCGCGCCCTCGATGCGGACCCAGTCGCCCACCACGAAGGGCTTGTCGATCATGAGCATGAAACTGCCGAAGAGATTTTTGAGGGTGTCCTGCGCCGCCAGGGCCACCGCCAGACCACCGATACCGAGACCGGCCAGGAGTGTCGTCATCGGCTTGCCCGTAGCCGCCTTCAACAGGTAAATGAACCCGAATACAACAATGAGCACTTTGGCAACAATCCGGACCATCTGGACAAGATTCATGTCGAATTCGTTGTCCTCCCTAGCGACGAATTTCGTCAGCTCGTATTCGACAACATCGAGGAGGCGATATAGAAATACGACAATCACAATAGTACCGAGGACGTTCACGATCGTCTCGGCAAAACCGTCCGCCGCTTTCGGTAGAACAAATATCTCCTGCAATGCATACACGGCGATTGCAACGAGTAATAAGCGCATGGGCAAGAGGGCTGCCTGGAGTACCAGCCGCAGGCGAGTTCTCTCTATGGAATCTTTCAAGGCCACCGTCATGGATTCAAGGAACGATGTGAGCAGCCTGCCGCCGATATAAAGAACGACCAGCACGACTATCAGTGTTACATAACGCCACAATGATGATTTTAAAAGCCAATCGGGAAAAAGTGCCTTTTCCGTATATATAAAGAATACTGCAGCACACACCAGGGCCGCTATCCTTAGCACATTCTTCAGTTTATTAACTCCATCTTCAGTGAATTGTTTCTGTAAGTTTACCGGCAGAAAAGTGACCAGGATATCAAGAATCCGAATGAGTTGAAAAAGGAAAAATATCAACGCCAGGGTAACGATGAAAAGCTCCAGTCCGTGCAGCAGCCCCAGGAGCTTCGGAGGAATTTTAAGGGGAACCTCCCCCAGCCTCAGTAACATCGCCGCGAAAGCCAAACGAAGTGAAGGCAGGAAACCTGCAAAATACGGCGCCCAGTTTTTAACCCCCTTCTTTTCGAGTAATGACCCGAAGCGACGATTTCCAACACGCCAGAGAACTTCAAGCACTGAAAACCCGATCACCAGTATCACCAGAAATGCCGCGAACTGCCGGAACTCGTTCGCCGCCTGTACCTTTGTGATCAGGCCTCCCAGTTGATCAAACGCTTCCTTCATACTACTCACGATACTCCTCCTCAAACCGTAATATATAATGACGGGGTTGATGTCATGACGAAATCAGAATCCGCATAGCCGAATTCGAAAATCGTTATTCGGTAATCGAATATTGTATTCTGTCTTTGGCGTTTCACTTCAACTGTTCATTTGACATTTGGATTTTGCTCTTGATTTGACATTTGAGCTTTGTCATTTTGTTTCCTATCCCCGACCCCCTATATCCGATTTACTGAACTCCGTCCTTAGACCCGGTCCTGTGCCTCATAAGTGCGCTTCATCCCAGTTCTTGCCTGCTGATATTTCCACCTTGAGCGGGACACAGAGCGATATGACGCTCTCCATCTCCTTTTTGACCAGATCGATAATCGTATCTTTCTCACCCACAGGAACCTCGAAAACAAGTTCATCGTGAACCTGAAGAATCATACGGGACATAAGATTCTCATCATTCAGCCTCTTCCAGATATTCAGCATGGCAACCTTGATAAGATCTGCCGCCGTTCCCTGTATGGGAGTATTGACCGCCATTCGTTCGGCAAACTGGCGGACAGACACATTCCTGCTGTTGATCTCAGGCAGATACCGGCGGCGATGCAGGAGCGTTGTCACATACCCGTTCTTCCTGGCACTCTCCAGGATGTGATCAAGAAATGTGCGGACTCCCCGGAATTTCCGGAAATATTCATCAATGTAAGCTTTCGCCAGTTTCTGGTTGACATTAAGTTCTTTTGCAAGGCCGAAGGGACTCATCCCGTAGAGGATACCGAAATTGATCACCTTGGCCTGACGCCGCATGTCCGCGTTGACCATTTCGGGAAAGACACCAAAGATATCGGAAGCGGTTCGTGTGTGGATGTCCTCATCCGTCTTGAATGCCCGAATCAAGGTTTCATCCTCCGAGAGATGGGCCAGGATACGAAGTTCGATCTGGGAATAATCGGCCGATACGATACTGTGCCCTTCCGGTGCCACAAAAGCCTGACGGATTCTCTTGCCCTCGGTTGTCCTGATAGGAATATTCTGGAGATTCGGATTGCTGCTGGAAAGTCTCCCCGTCGCCGCGACGGTCTGGTTGTACGACGTATGAATCCGCACCGTTTCCGGGTTCACCAGGGCGGGCAATGCATCAACATAGGTTGATTTTAACTTTGCCAGGCTCCGGTAACCGAGGATTTCGGCGGGAAGTTCGTATGATCTGGCAAGGTTGGTCAGGACCTCCACATCGGTGGAATATCCATCCTTTGTCCTTTTCCCCTTCGGGAGTCCCAGCTTGTCAAAGAGGATGACCTGAAGCTGCTTGGGCGAATTGATATTGAAGGTTTCACCGGCAAGATGGTAAATCTTTTCTTCCGACATGCCAAGCAGACCGGCAAGCTGCTCGGACAGTTCTTTCAGCAGGTCCGTATTCAGCAGAACGCCCTTTTCCTCCATCGATGCAAGAACGTAAACCAGGGGCATTTCGACGTTATATAAAAGATCGTTAAAACCATCTTTTTTAATTTCATCAATCAGAACTTCCGTTAGTCTGAAAGCGAAATCCGCTTTCATACAGGCATAATTCATTGCCTTGTCCAAGGAAACGGCACCGAACGGAATTGCCTTTGAACCGCTGCCGGTCAGTTCTTTTATCGGAACGAGCTCTCGATCAAGATGTTCCCGGGCGAGGTCATCCAGTCCGAAGCCGCGCTTTGAGGGGTTGAGAACGTACGCGGCAACCATGATATCACAGAAAAGCCCCCGCAACTCGATACCGTTTCGCGAAAAGACAATGACGGCATTTTTCAGGTCGTGTCCGTACTTTTTAATATTTTGATCAACGAGATACGGGTTCAGCTTCTTCAGCACTACATCGGGCTGAAGCTGTTCCGGAACACCGTCATAGTCGTGAGCAAGTGGGATGTAATACGCCTTCTGTGCATTTGTACAGATGGAGATACCGATGATATCCGCCCTCATCGGCTCGGCCGAGCTCAGCATCAAATCGAGGGCAAACGCTTTCGAATCCATCAGTATTCCCGTTAGTTCGTCCAGTTCGGATTCGCTTATAACCAGGTGATATTCCCCTTTCTCACGTTCTTCCTCAATCTTCAGCGACTGAAGGAGAGACGAAAATTCGAATTCCTTGAACAGTTCCTTCAATGCCTCGGCGTCCGGTTCTTCACGTCGTAATTGGTCCATATCGAAATCAAGCTCGATGTCCGTCTTGATCGTCGCCAGCTCTCTGCTCAGACGGGCCTGGTCGGCATATTCTTTCAGATTCTTCCGTACCCGTGCATTTTTTACGCGATCGGCATTTTCGAGAACGTTTTCGATACTGCCGAATTCCTGGATCAGTTTGAGTGCCGTCTTTTCTCCCACGCCGGGAACACCGGGAATATTATCGGACGTATCACCGGCAAGACCCAGGATCTCAACGACCTTTTCAGGCCCCACGCCGAAGCGTTTCTTCACGCCGTCCGCATCATATGTTATGTCCTTCATCGTATCGACGAGTATTACATCCTCAGATACAAGCTGCATGAGATCCTTATCACCGGTTATAATGACCGTATCGATTCCCTTCGGTGAATATGTCTTGACGAGCGTCCCGATGATATCATCCGCCTCCATACCCTCTTCCTCAATAACCGGTATGGAAAAACCGCGGACGACATCCTTGATGTACGGGATCTGGGGTATGAGGTTATCCGGCATTGCCTTTCGAGTCGCCTTATACTCCTCGTAAATTTCGTGCCGGAAGGTGGGACCTTTCGAATCAAAGACAATCGCAATGTAGTCGGGATCATAATCGCGGCAGAGTTTCATCAGCATGGTGGTGAAACCGTAAATGGCATTCGTAGGGAACCCCTTGGAATTTGAAAGCTCCCGAATGGCATAAAAGGCACGGTAAATATAATTACTGCCGTCAACAAGAAACAGCCTCGGTTTTTTTGGTTTTTCTGTCATTGTTCTCCTGATAGTAAAAATGAATTGTCAATGATGGAATATCAGTGGTGTTTAATGAAGCATTACAACTATAAATTTCAGAACATATCAACCGTTACTGAACCGCATCACGCACATATGGGAATCCCATCGTCTGAGAGCTTTGCATAATGTCCATAAACATTCTAAATGGTCATTCCCCATATCCCTGATCCAGAACCCGGTTATGGATCACCCGTATCTTTGAAAGATGACTCTGAAGTAACGGAACGGTGGAAATCGGAAAAGTTGTAATCCTGTCTTGTGCGCCTTTTCCTAAGCGAACAGTTATTTGTTTAAAATTGTAATCTATGTCTTGCACACGAAGGCGAACCGCTTCCATAATGCGTAGACCGCTGCCATATAATAACTTAACAATCAGTTGCGGAACACCTCCCATGAGAGCAATGACCTGCGCCACCTCTTCCCTGGTCATGACCACGGGGATATTAACCTTTCTGGTTGCCCGGACGGCATTAATTTCCTGATCAAGGGATTGTTTCAGAACATGTTTATATAGGAAAACCAACGCATTCATTGCCTGATTCTGTGTTGATGGAGCCACGGCTTTATCCACTGCCAGATGTGTCAAAAAGGACTCAATCTTGGCTTCGCCATCTATTAAATCCTGCCGACTGGTCATACCGTGGTACCGTATATATCGTTTAATCCAGTCACAATACGTTCGTTCCGTATGAATGGAATAGTGATGCAACCTCAGTACATCCCGTACTTCATCAAGCAGTTTCCTATGTTTAGGAATATTTTTATGCATTGACATATAGAGCATCCTTAGTTGTTAAGAATAATAACAAAATTGAAGATAATACGGCAAGGCAAATATGCCCGAAAATGCCGTCAATATCATAATATCAGGGCAAATTTGCCTGATAATCAATGGTTGGGCAGCAACAAATCGCTATGATATTTTCAGAAAATATATACCTTCTTGGAGCTGGTTTCACGAAAGCAGTTAATTCAAAGGCTCCCCTTAATTGTGATTTACTCGAAACAATTGTTTCAAAAGGTGCCGAGAAACTATCTTTTTATAGGGAAAAATACAAAACTGATGATATTGAACGGCTTCTGACGCAATTCGATCTTGATAGTTTTGCAGATGAACAGATAAGGAAAGACAGGCGAGAAATTGAATCAGAAATTTCTGCATTCTTCTCTGATTATCGATTTCCTGTTCTAAACGATAAAATCCCATCATGGCTTGAAATTTTTTCAGTGGATCTTCTCAAGGAAAACGATTCTATTATTACTTTAAATTACGATTGTTTATTAGAGGGCGTGCTTGATTATTTAGGGGTCTGGACACCCAGAGATGGGTACGCTCGTATATCTGCCTTCCCTACAGATTCGATTTTAACAAATCCTAAAAAGATCACTATTCATAAGATTCATGGTTCAGAGAATTTTGTTGAATCGTCGGTTATCGGAAAAAATAAAAACCAAACGGGAATTGGTTTCAATATTAACGCGTCAATATACCCTAAATCTGGTGCCAATTCACATTTCGGTTGAGGTATAATCGCTCCAAGTTTTGTAAAAATCCCTCATGCTGACATTGCCGCAATGATGCTTGATTTGCTAGATATCGTCAGAAAAGCAAAATGTTTATCTATAATAGGCTGTGGAATGCGTCCTGAAGACAGCTTTCTCTGGTTGCTGTTAACACGATTCCTGACTGTATCTCAGAAAGAACCAAAGAGATTCGCCATATTAGGACCGTCGTCAAATGATACATGGGAGCGAATTTCAAATTATTGGGTGGGCGATATA
>JAFGQS010000021.1 GCA_016935565.1 Deltaproteobacteria bacterium | reverse complement strand
TTTACTATAATATAATTACGTCCTAAAAACCATATTCTTGTTATGAATGCCTGTGGCGTGACAGTTTTGAAAATTATAATAGTTAACTGCTATTGATTGAGCTACTGAATTATCTTGAGAATCTGCGGTTCATTTCTCTTTGGCGGTTCCGGTATCTCTTCCGGATATCCCAGGATGATCGGCGCGACGATTCTATGATCTGCGGGCAATCCTATTTCTTTAAGAATGTCAGGATTTTTTATTCTCGATCCAAAGGCAACCCAGCAGGTCCCCAAGCCTCTTGTCGTTGCCGCTAACATCAAGTAAGACGCCGCGAGGGCACAATCCACATCGAGCGATCTCACATCTTTGGGGCCCGTGATATATACCAGACAGGGAGCATTATAAAATACATTGTAACTTTCATTCCGGAGGATGGTTTCATAATTTTTTAGTAACGAGGTGGGATTGTTTTCAAGATCTTTGAGTAAGTTTGATTTGCTCTCACGGGCAAGTTTTTCAACGCGATCTCTTTTATTGACGATAATGAATCGCCACGGTTGTCTGTTCGCTGCATTCGGGGCAAGACAGCTATCCCTTATGATTTCACGGATTAAAGACAGGGGAATCTCTCGATCCTGAAAATTCCTTATGGATCGTCTCTTTATCAGCAGCTCGGAAAATTCCATTGCGCGGCACCTCCAATCATTTTTTTACAATAGCGCCTATCGATATGGATGATCTCGTTTCAGCACAGGAGAACGGTTAGTTACAGAAGTTATGAAAAATTTAAAAATAGATCCTTTCGACGGTTACGCCGACTGAGGATAGTGATATTTCAATTACTTTCCAGCGAATCCCGGATGTTACGAAGATTGTTACTTGTTTTCTCATGGTGGAGGGGGTGATCCTTATGCAAGTATTAGCCCGAGTTTCCCTTACGTAAATCATATTTGATCATCTTCAATTGAAGACCTTTTCTGCTGAGTCCCAGCCGCGAAGCAGCTTTGCTTACATTACCGCCACATTCATCTAATGCAGTGATGATCATTTGTTTTTCTATTTCAGCCGTTTTGCTTTTAATGATTTCTTTGAAAGATTTGACCGGCTTACGTAAATCAGTTGCCGACAACATCTCGTCGGGGGATTCAATTTCCGAGGGCAGATCTTCAATCCGCAGGGTATCGTCCTGTGCCAGTAAGACAAGCCTCTCAAGCAGGTTTTCCAGTTCTCTTATATTTCCCGGCCACTCATACTTCAGGAATGCTTCCCGTACATCCTGTTCTACATTCAGTATGTTCCGGGATAGTTTCTTGTTAAACTTGTCGAGAAAATAATCCGTCAACATGGGGATATCTTCTTTTCTTGCCCGTAAGGGAGGTATCGGTATGGGTAAGACGTTTAATCGGTAATATAAGTCCTCGCGAAATCTGTTTTTTTTCACATCCTGGAAAAGGTCCCTGTTTGTTGCCGTAATCAATCGCACGTCCACTTTTATTGTACGGAGACCGCCCACTCTTTCAAATTCCTGATCCTGTATGACCCGGAGCAGTTTTACCTGCATATCCTTCGGCAGTTCGCCGACTTCATCGAGAAAGAGAGTGCCCTTATGGGCCAGTTCGAATCTGCCAGGTTTTCTGTTAACCGCTCCGGTGAATGCCCCTTTCTCATATCCGAAAAGCTCGCTTTCCAACAGATTTTCTGCAATGGCAGCACAATTGATTTTTATAAAAGGATCATCTTTACGAGGGCTGTTTTTGTGTATAGCATTTGCAATGAGCTCTTTCCCGGTACCTGTTTCTCCCGTAATCAATATTGACGTCGTGGTGGGGGCGACTCTTTTAATAATATCATATATTTTCAACATCTCAGTACTGGTGCCGATAATGTCAAATCGATCGATGTCGTCAGCTTCCGCAAACAGTTCATCATCGTTTAATGTATGGGTTTTAAATGCCTTATGAATGATTGCTTTCAGATCTTCCTGTTCAAAGGGTTTGGTGATATAGTCAAAGGCACCTTTTTTAAGAGCTGTTACTGCCGTTTCCACGGTACCGTGGGCTGTGATCATAATGACAGGGATGGAAGGATATTCTTTGACTACCCGGGCCAGGAGACCAAGACCGTCAAGATTTGGCATTTTCAGATCGGTCACTACAACAGCTATATCTTTTTCATGCAGGATATTAAGTGCTTCAAATCCGTCGGAAGCCGTTATAACCTCGTAACCCTCTTTTTTAAGCATGGCCTCCAGGACAAGGAGCATGTTTAATTCGTCGTCTGCTATTAATATCTTTTTCATACTTTAAATATAAACTTCCGCCAGTTTTACTTATTACTTGAGTTCATGACTCCTTCGCGTTGAATGTACCATAAATATTACGGGTAATTCGTACTGTCAAGGCAATTGATTATTTGAAGTGATCAAATCCTGATATAAAAAGCCGATCCCTTATTGACAGTGGATTCTACGTTGATATGACCATTATGGTTTTTGATGATTCGTTCACAGATGGGAAGGCCGAGACCGGTACCCTTTTTCTTCGTGGTAAAAAAGGGATTGAAAATGCTTTTCAGATCTTCTCTGGTAATACCGCGTCCTGTATCACGAATAGCAATTTCAACAGTCCTGCCTCCGTCATTTTTGATTCTTGACGTTGTAAAGGTCAGCATACCACCGTCGGGCATTGCTTCAATACCATTGAGCGCTATATTTAATAGAACCTGAATCATTTGTTCACCGTCTATTTTTTGATCGGGCAGATCCGTGGCCAGATCCTCGTTTATTGTTATATTGTCGGGAAGATTTGTTGTCTTGATGAGGGATATAACTTTTTTGATGATATGATTTATGTTTTGCTTTTCAGGATTTATTACATATGGTTTTGCATAGTTAAGGAATTGTGATACGACGGTATTCAGTCTGTCCGTTTCCTCTATAATAATATCGAGGAGCTTGGGATTTCCGATTCTGTCAGCTTCTGTCTTCAGGAACTGGGCAGCACCTTTGATTGAACCCAGGGGATTTCGTATCTCATGGGCAAGGCCCGTTGCCATCTCTTCGAGAAGGGCAAAGTTTTTTCTCTCGACTTCGTCGTCAATAGAATAGAGAGAAGCGGAAAGCTCTTTTTTATCAAAGAAGAAATAGCTGAACGTCTTTCTCAGGAGCATCCTTATTGGATCTATCAGAATCACGATGAGAAACGATGCCATGAAAACGCTGGTGAATGGGATTTTGGGTATTTCACCGAATAAAAGCATAACAACAATAAATACAACCGTTGCGAAAATGATAATGCAGAAAACAAGAAGGGTACGCAACATAATTTCATATAACTCCGGGAGATCTGTATGGGTAATAATGATAAAGATGAAATAAAGAAGGCCTGCGATGGCTATATCAGACAACGGGGGGACCCCATAACCGTATTTATGCAGTACATCAAAAAGACCGAAAGCGATGACAAAGACACATGCAATAGCAACGTAGACCATCCTCTTCTTTTCGGGGTGAGAGGATGTTGACATGATATAGCGAATAAGAGCAATAAAACAATAAGAAAGGGCAAGACCGCTATAAATGTACAACAGTATGTTTAAATAAGACCATTTGAATAAAGGCGTTGTAAAAAGAGCCGAAACTACGAGAAGACTCACGAGACAGGTCGGAAGAATATCCCATTTCAACAGAAATGCCTGTTTGTTCAGCAAATAGTGGCTGAAGATAACCAGAATGGGCGGTATCGAAAGAACACCCAGATAATGGATAACTTTCCAAAGATCGGTATGTAATATCCCGTGCGAGAAAAGTCCTATTTTCTCAAAAAATAAGGCAAAGCATAAAACAGCGAAGGAAAGATGAAGGTGGCTTTTCTTTCTTTTGAAAATCAGTGCAATTGCAATAGATAAACTGACTGCTGCTGCAGCGAAAGTCTCCATCGTAGATTTTTTCTCTTATAATTTCTAGCTGTTGGTTATTTAATCTGCACGGTGATCATATGTCTTAATGAACACCGGCGAGACCGCTCTGTTCGTCGAAATTAACACGTTCGATCTTCAAGGAATCAAAATCACAGGTTATGATGCCTTTCAAGGCAATGACTGATTTCTCCCGTATGTGGGTTTCAAATTTCACGTTCCACGTTTCGTTTCAGGAATCGTCAATCTCACACTTAACAACTTCCAACGGTAAACTCGAGAACTTTCTGTTTTATTCCAGCTTTTCTTTCACATCGATATTGATCAGTTTTTGAGGGAACACCGTCATAAACCTGGCCGGTTCCGATAGGGGCTTCTGTTCCTTCATCATTGCTGCCGTTCGTCGGTGTAATGATAAGTCTGAGACTGTGTCTTGTTCTTTTAAAGAGATACGTCATGGTACTTCCTATATTTAACGCCATTTCCGATGTCGTCGGATATTCATTAGCTATATCCCTCACCCCATCGGTGCCGAATAATTTGCCCACCTCTTTTCTCCTCTTTCATTTTTCATTGGGCGTTGTATGGTTCTCCCCGTTTTGTTTTCGGATAACATGCTAAAACCTTTACATAAATAAGTGATCTTTATATTATTTGAGCATAATTTGCAATAATGAAAAGCACAATTCATGAATACTACTAAAAAGTTGCAAACTCTTCAAACTGTTTACACCACTCATCATTGCGTAGTTGAATACCAACTGCGAAGTGAATTACACATCTTGTCCCATTTCGTTCATGTTCCATCGAAAAGGGGTATACATATAAAATTCTATATGTTTCAATATGTTAGTTGATAATGTGTTTTTGTAATGCCGTTGGCATGAATGCTGCAGCTAAAGATGCCACTTTGAAATATCATGCTGAATTCATGAAGAGGAGAAAGCGTCAGTAATGAATGGAGTAAGTATCGCAGTTGCATTTCCCGGACAGGGCTCTCAGCGTCCTGGTATGGGGAAAGATTTTTATGACAAAATTTCCGTTTGCAGGGATACATACCATGAAGCTTCTGATGTTCTGGGTTGGGATGTGGCGGCCATGTGTTTTGGTGAAAGTGAAAAGGTGAATTTTACAGAATATGCCCAGCCCTGTATTCTTACGACGGAAATCGCTATGCTTCGCGGACTTAATTCATTATATGGCTTCACTCCTGAATATTTCGGTGGTCACAGCCTCGGAGAGTATACAGCGCTGGTTGCTGCAGATGTTTTGCCGTTTTCAGATGCCCTTGAGGTTGTAAGTCTCCGCGGGCAACTCATGCAGGAGGCAACACCAATAGGCATGGGTGGAATGGCTGCAGTTATATCGAATAAGCTCGATGTGAACGTGGTGCAGACGGTATTGAAAACGCTTCCCATCGACGTGGCAAATGACAATTCCACCAATCAAGTCGTTATAAGCGGACAGTCCAGTTTTATGCCCGAAGCCCGGAAACGGCTTGAGGCAGCATTTGAAGATGCAACATCATTCCGCTTTGTTCCTCTCAATGTCAGTGCGCCCTTCCATAGCCGCTTCATGACCATTATAAGGGAAGCGTTTATGGAAGCATTACATGCCATTGTGATGAAACTGTCGCCCAAAAATGCAAGTAAGGTTACTTCAAACTTTACAGGCTTCTTCCATACGAATAGTGGTGGAGAGATCATTGATCGGCTGGCGTATCAATTAAGTGGTACGGTTCAGTGGAGAAAGAACATGGAGTCACTCGCTGCGAGCGCTCAGTTGATAATCGAAATAGGTCCCAGCCGTCCGCTGAGAGAATTTTTCAAAACAATTGGTGTCCAGTGCCAGTCCATTACAACCCTGTCGGCAGCAACCCGCCTGTTCGAAAAAAAGTTTTCATAAATGCTAATAAGAGAAGTTTCTTAGGAGAATGAGACATGGATTTCACGCTCACTGAAGACCAGCAGATGTATGTCGAAATGGTTCAAAAGTTCGTTAAAAACAAAATTATACCGGATATACTGAAACGGGAAAAAGAACATGAATTCCCTCTGGATATTATTTCGGAAGCCTGGGAGCTTGGTCTTCTTAATTTATGCATTCCCGCATCGGTCAAGGGATATGAAATTGATATCGTTTCTACCGCATTGATTGTCCGAGAACTGTCATATGGTGACACCGGTATTTCTACATCGGCCATGTGTAATGATCTTGCAAATGCGGTCATTGCGCAAAACGGGTCGGACGAGCAAAGGAAAACGTTCCTTCGACCGTTTGTCGAGGAACCGCTTATCGCATCTTTTTGTTTGACGGAACCGGGGGCCGGATCCGACAACGCCGCCATGACATCGTTCATCAAAAAAGGGGATGGCGGAAAATATATTTTGAACGGGGAGAAATGTTTTATTACGAATGCCTCATATGCGTCCCAATTTACTGTTTTCTGCAAGGTAGGCAAACCGGGGGGCGTTATGATTGCCTGCGTTATTATCTCCTCCGAATCTATTCGCAATGGTTCAGTTACGTCTCTGCCGACCGGTGGAAGAGAGATCGTGTTACCGGAAGGCGGTGTTATCAGTACGGGAAAACCTGAGGACAAACTGGGGCAGCTGCTTTCAAATACGGCAACGGTTAAATTCGAAGATGTGGTGATAGACAACGATCACATTATCGGAAACAGAAGGCTTGGCTTCCAGTATGCGATGGACGTGCTCGATTATGCACGACCGATGGTTGCTGCTATTGGCGTTGGGCTTGCCAAACGTGCATTGGATGTGACACTTGAATACACGAGAGAACGCAAGCAATTCGGACAACGGATCTGTGATATGCCCGTAGCGCGAGATACACTGGTTAAGATGTGGAAAAAAGTAGAGCTCGCCGACATGGCTTTGATGAAGGCTGCCTGGAAAATCCAGGAGAAAGCTGAAGACAGAGGAAATTATGCGTCACTTGCAAAAAATACAGCAGCTGAGGCAGCCCTGTTCTGCGCGAACGAGGGACTCCACCTGCATGGGGGTTATGGCTTCATGTCTGAATATGAAATTTCAAAGCTGGCCCGTGATGCCCATATTATCGATATTTATGAAGGTGTACGGGAAGTACAGGACATGATCGTCGGACGAGAAATAGTATGAGGGGTTTGGTGTGAAATGTTATATCTCCATGGGATAGGTCATTTTTATCCGGATAATGTTATTACCAACCGGTTTTTAGATGAACTGGATATCGGAAGCAGCGAAGAGTGGATTTTGGAGCGAGTCGGGATACGAACCCGTTGCACGAGTCTTCCCCTCGATTATATTAAACTGACAAAAAATCGGGACCCTCGTGCTGCCAGCGAAGCCACTCAGTATAGCAATGCCCAAACAGGGGCGGCAGCGGCTCGACAGGCTCTTAATCGTGCAAACCTCACTCCTGATGATATCGGAATGATTATTTCCGGTAGTTCGGCATCCGATCACATTGCGCCGGCAGAGGCGGCAACCATAGCGGGAGAGCTGGAAATTGATGTTCTCTGTTTTGATCTGAATTCCGCCTGTTCAAGTTTCGGTATGCAAATTAATTTCCTGTCAAATATGAAACCCGACACACTTCCACCCTACATACTGGTGGTTAACCCTGAAAATCTGACCCGCTCCGTGGACTATTCGGATCGAAGAGCAGCTCCGTTGTTCGGAGATGGAAGCAGCGCGGCTGTTATATCAGCATCTATCTCATCCAATAAGATGTTTGGATCGTGTTACTGTGGTTCTCAACCCACGGCGTGGGACAAAGTGCGGGTTCCTCGTATAGGACATTTCTCACAACATGGAAGTGCCGTCCAGGGTTTTGCCATTCGTAAGACAACCGAATCTGTGCGGATGCTCCAGGAGGCTTTTCCGATAAATTCCGGTCGGTTTAAATTTGTCGGGCATCAGGCAAATCTTGGCATGTTGAAGACGGTCTGTGAAAGGTGTGCAATTTCGGATGAGGATCACTGGTTCAATGTTGTTGATTATGGCAATACGGGATGTTCAAGTGCCCCCTGTGTACTGAGCCAGAATTGGGACAGATTGTGCCCGGGCGACTCCATAGCGATGGTTATGGTTGGATCGGGGCTGACGTGGGCACATACCATGCTGAGAATCTCATAATAACAATTGTTTGATTTTAACAAAAAGGGGAATAAGAACGAAAAGCGAATGCATAGAGAAGGATTAATGAACTATACACAATATATGCAACAAGAATCGTTCAACCTGGAAGAGCTCATTGCTTTTTCTTATGGACGATTAGTAGACGATCCGCCGGAAAATTTCGATGCCCGTCTGCCGGCTCCTCCATTTCTTATGGTTGACCGCATCCTTTCCATACAGCGTCATGGCAAGAGGGGATCAATCATTGCCGAGCAAGATATAAAAGTGGATGCTTGGTATTTCCAGTGCCATATGCCGGGCGATCCTGTACAGCCGGGGTGTCTCTGCGTTGATGGGATCTGGCAATTGTTGGGTTTTTATTGCGTCTGGCGAGGAGCATTGGGTGGCGGAAGGGCATTGGGTTGTGAAGATATATCTTTCAATGGTCAAATACGGCCCTTTAACCGGCTTGTCCGCTATGAAATCGATATTCGGCGGTTTGCTGAACTGAAAGAATCGGGTTCGAGCCTTGTTATAGGTGACGGAAGGGTCTTCGTTGATGATGAGATGGTTATGACGGTCAAAAATGCCAGGACGGGAGTCTTTAAGGGAATCGTCTATCCGGATTATCCCCTGAAGTCATCCAATGCAAAGGGGGGAATCATCAAGAGAGAACTATAAACAGTTATATTTCGACGGCCTGTTGCTCAAATTCATTTTCATTTGGTCAATAACCGGTCGAATGATGACTTGAAACTATTAAAGGAAGAATTCCATGAGCATGAAACAAGAAACTCGAAACGTGAAACTCGAAACAGATGACGAAAAGCCCGTTGCCATCGTAACCGGCGGAGGAACGGGGATCGGCGCGGCGTGCTGCCGCTCCCTTGCTCATGAAGGGTTTCGTGTCGGAATCCTCTATCGAAGCAGCGAAGATGGAGCAAAGAATGTTCTTTCCGAAATTGAAGATGGTTTTCTCCTGAAAGCCGATCTTGCCGATCTCGATCAGATAGAAGAAATGGTAAGACATATCAGAGAAACGGAAGGTCGTGTGGATGTATTGGTAAACAATGCCGGAATCTCTATCAACAGTGACATCAACTCTATGAAGGTTGACGAGTTTGATTCGCAGCGCTCAATCTTGCGCGGGATATGGTATTTAACGAAACGAATACTGCGCCTCTTCATGATTCGCAAAAACAACGGCCGTATCATCAACATTTCAAGTGTCGTTGGCCATACGGGTAACGGCGGCCAGATTCCATACACCATGGAAAAGGCGGCTCTCGATGCTTTTACGAAATCGCTTGCCAAGGAACTGTGGGGACGGAATATCCTCGTTAATTCAGTGGCCCCCGGATTTATTGATACCGCCATGACAACAAGTCTTCCTTCGGAGATTCATGAAAAGATCCTTGAAGACATTCCGTTAGGACGGATGGGAAACCCGGACGAGGTGGCCGATGTTGTTGCCTTTCTTGCGAATCGAGGAAGCTATATTACGGGCAGCGTGATTCATGTGAACGGAGGGCTCTATGGCGGCTGATCATAAAACAATTGAAATGGTTTTATCCTCGGTTCCTCAACAACATCCGTTCCGTTTTATTCATAGCATACTTGAAATGGATGACGATCATATTGTCGGGACATATCGCTTTCGTGACGATGAATATTTTTATAAGGGACATTTCCCTGAACAGCCGATAACGCCAGGGGTTATTTTAATTGAAACAATGGCCCAGACAGGAGTGGTTGCCTTCGGATTATATCTGCTCATGAAGCAAGGTGTTTCATCTGATCATATGAAACGATTAGTTACCCTCTTTACTATGGTAGATGAAGTCGAGTTCAGCGGGATCGTTTATCCCGGAGAAAAGGTCATCATACGAGGCGAAAAGGTATATTTTCGCAGAGGAAATTTAAAAACGAAGGTCAGTATAGAGAGAGAAGACGGAGAGAAAATTTGTTATGGAGTACTGACCGGTAGGGGAGTGAATTTACATGAGACATAGAGTGGTAATAACAGGAATGGGGGTTGCCGCCCCAAACGGTCATGGATTGGCCGATTTTGAACAGGCATTGAGGGAAGGCCGGTCGGGAATCCGATTCTTATCAGAACTGGCAGAATTAAAGTTTTCATGTCAGATCGGCGGTATCCCGCAAGGTTTCGAACAAATCCGCAAAAGTTATTTTGACCATGAAAAGCTCCTTTCTATCAACGACAATATTGGATATGTTTCCGTATCTGCTGTCGATGCATGGCGGGATGCCGGGTTTACTCAGCCTGATGATGACGGAGAAGTCGACTGGGAAACGGGCGCTATACTTGGTTGCGGTATTGGCGGTATGGATACCATTGCCCAACGAGTTGTTCCCATGGTGAGTGAAGGCAAAACGCGGCGGATGGGAAGCAGGATAGTTGAACAGGTTATGAATAGCGGGACCAGTGCACGAGTTAGCGGATTACTGGGTCTGGGAAACCAGGTAACTTCAAACTCCGCTGCGTGTAGCACGGGTACGGAAGCTATTGTTGATGCCCTGTGGAGGATACGGATGGGATTGGCAAAACGGATGCTTGCCGGTGGTTCAGAGGGAGCATCACCCTATATATGGGCCGGGTTTGATTCTATGCGGGTGATCGCTCGCAAGTTTAATGATCAACCGGAAAAAGGCTCACGTCCCATGAGTGCTTCGGCGAATGGTTTTGTTCCCGGCGCAGGAGGAGCAGTTTTAGTGCTGGAAGAACTGGAAACAGCATTGAATCGGGGTGCAAGAATCTATGCAGAAATCCTCGGAGGATTTGTTAATTGCGGTGGACAGCGCAATGGCGGTTCAATGACCGCACCGAATCCGGATGGGGTACAACGGTGCATTAAAGGTGCGATTGCCGATGCCGGCATACGTTCTGACGAGGTCGACGCAATCAACGGGCACCTGACTGCTACTTTTGCCGATCCGGCGGAAATCAAAAGTTGGTCACGTGCACTTAAAAGAGGACCGGATGATTTTCCGTACGTAAACTCGACGAAGTCCATGATCGGACATTGTCTCGGGGCTGCCGGGGCCATTGAAAGTGTTGCTGTCGTCTTACAGTTAGACAGAGGATTTTTGCATCCATCGATCAATTCGGAGGATGTACATCCGGAGATTGAAGCTTACGGAGATAAGATTCCTCAAAAAGTTATGGAATATTCTGATTTAAAAATCATCGCCAAGGCATGTTTTGGCTTTGGGGATGTAAACAGCTGTTTGATTTTTAAAAAGTGGGAGGAATGAAAAGCTTTCAGCAATCAGTCTTCAGCTTTTGTAGAGACGGCTTAAAAGCCGAGTAGTGACAATTTATAAAAAATTATTATACAAGGAGTAAAAAAATGGATGAAAAACAAATTTTTACGGAGATGATAAATATTCTCAAACCGTACGTCAAGGATCAGGCATTGCTGGAAAATGCGACGAAAGAAACGCATATTCTTGATGATCTCAAGGTTAATTCGGCACGTCTGGTTGACGTTATTATCAAATGCGAAGATGTTTTTGATATTGAGATTGAAGATGACGATGCCGATCAGATCAGAACCATTGGTGATGCCGTTACTGTTATTCTGGGTAAATTAAATTAGAGCCTTTTATGGACCGGATGGCAAAATTTTTCTTACACCTCCAGAACATTCTGGGACGATTGACCGTTTTTGTTATCGGCCCCCTGGTGATTCTTACCTTAAAACTTATGAGGTATCGGGTAAAAGACCTTGGTACGGTAAGGAAGGAAGTTCGAAAGCTGTTTGAAAAACACCGGGGGTCCTGGATAATATGCCCCAATCACCTGACAATGATCGACTCTGTTATTCTGGCCTATGCAATGGTTCCCGTTTACCGATATATTCTACGGTATCGATTACTGCCGTGGAATCTTCCGGAACAGACAAATTTTCAAACTAATATTTTTCTCGCAAGTCTTTGCTATTTGGCCAAATGCATTCCCGTCAATCGAGGAGGTGATCGAAAAAAAATGAAAGCCACCCTCGAGAAATGCTGCTATCTTCTCAAGCAGAAAGAAAGCATAATGATTTTCCCTGAAGGAGGACGTTCGAGAACTGGCAGAGTGGATACAGCAAACTTTTCCTATGGTGTGGGCCGTCTGATCAGTACGGTTCCTGATTGTCAGGTGATGTGTGTTTACATGCGCGGTGAAAATCAAACGACATACAGCAACATCCCCCGGTTTGGAGAGCAGTTTACTCTTCAAATAGAAGCATTTGAACCTGATCTTGAAGATAAGGGGCTGAAGGCTCAAAGAAATTGTGCACGGCAGATAGTTGAACAACTGGCCCGAATGGAGGAAAAGTATTTTGAATCGTGTAGGTAACGACATTGTGGATCTGACCGACCCCCTAGCGAAGGGGCGAAGCATGGATACGCGTTTCATTGATCGAGTTTTTACTTCACATGAACAGGAACAGATCGTTAACGACGGTTATCCTGATGTTCGTATATGGTGTCTATGGGCGGGAAAGGAAACAGCATATAAGATCCTGTGTAAATTATATGGCCATATAACATCTGTACCCCGCCGATATGAAGTAAGAATGAGTGCTTCAGATGATAACCATGACGATAACAGACCTATCATATCAGGTGTTGTGAGAACGCCATATGGTCCCGTATCCATCAGGATTTTCAACGAGGAGGATTACCTTCATTGTATTGGAGTGACAGGCCCAGAGGAATTGATGAATTCAGTTGTCTGGGGGATCCATAAAGCCGAACCGGTTGAAGGAGAGGAATATATTTATTCACCCGAAGCTGCATCCGTTGAGATTCGGAAAGTGGCAACGAAGGAAATAGCCTTGTGCTTTCAAGAAGATATAGAGCATATTGATATTTTTCGTTTTAAGGGTTCTCATGGATTAGGTCCTCCCACGGTATATATCAAAGGCAAAGAAGCGATGATCGACATCAGCTTAAGTCATGATGGTCATTTTCTGTCGTATGCGTTCCTTCAAGTATAAGTATTTAAATTATTTATTATTATTAGAATTGTTCGAAGCAAATATATCTAAAATTCCTGTATGATTTCACGCAAAAATATGATATTAGATTTCGATTCTTTTGCGAATTTATGCATTGGTATGGGTACGATATGATTCAAAAAGCCGAAGGGTTATAGGGTGTTACTATGGAATCTATTCCATGGAAGTTTGCGTTTGCAGTATTTGGTATTGGTTTCGGTGGTGTTTTCGCCTGTCTGGTTGTATTGCAGCTTTCTATCAATCTGTTTTCAATGATCGTATATCAAGTAGAAAAAATGATAAAGCGCAGCACGGGAGATAAGTGAGACAAAGGCATTTTCATATAGTAAGGAACTAATTTCATTCAATATATTGTTCTGCGAGGTTGAGGATACAGCTATAATGGATACAGGTCTTCTCTATCAGTTGGTCACAAAGATGGGTTTTTACCATTTAACATTCGGTAATGTTCTGATGTGGATTATCGGGATTACTCTTATCGTGCTTGGAATCGTTAAGCAATATGAACCGCTCCTGTTAGTTCCCATCGGCTTTGGAATATTACTGGTAAATGTTCCACTTACGAATCTCATGAAGGAAGAGAATCTGCTCTGGGTCTTCTATCATTTTGCTATCGACCGGTGGGACATCATCCCCCCCCTTATCTTCATGGGTGTTGGTGCCATGACGGATTTCGGACCGGTTATAGCCAATCCAAAGACCTTGCTTCTCGGTGCCGCAGCCCAGTTCGGAGTGTATGCAACATTCTTTGGTTCCCTTTTAATCGGATTTAATATACAGGAGGCTGCCTCTATCGGGATCATCGGAGGAGCCGATGGCCCCACAACGATATTTTTGACATCTCAACTCGCGCCTCATCTTCTCGGTGCAACAGCGGTTGCTGCCTATTCGTATATGGCTATGGTTCCGATCATTCAGCCTCCGATCATGAAGCTGTTGACGACCAAAGAGGAACGGAAGATAAAGATGAAGAAAATGCGAACCGTGAGCAAGGTAGAAAAGATTGGTTTTCCCATGATGGCTACAATAATCATCTGTCTCCTTGTCCCCGCTTCGGCACCACTGGTAGGGATGCTTATGGTGGGAAATCTGTTCAGGGAGTGCGGAGTGGTGGAACGTCTATCCAAGACTGCCCAGAATGAGCTGATCAATATTGTTACCATATTCCTGGGCCTTTGCGTCGGCGCTACCATGCCTGCAGAGGTTTTTCTGAAATCTCAAAGCCTTTATATCTTTTTTCTGGGTTTAATTTCTTTTGCCTTCAGTACGGCTGCAGGCCTTATCTTGGCAAAATTTATGAACCTGTTTTTAAAGGATAAAATAAATCCCTTGATCGGCGCCGCCGGTGTTTCGGCTGTTCCCATGGCTGCGAGAGTTGCCCATACGGTGGCACGGCAGGAGGACAAAAAAACATTTATTCTCATGCAGGCGATGGGACCGAATGTGGCCGGTACAATTGGAACGGCCACGGCGGCGGGGCTTTTTCTGAGTATGCTTTTAAAGTAATTAAGTAATTACAATGAAATGCTTTGTTTATATTTTGTGAATTTGTCACACTAAAATTATTTGGGGAGGTAGAAAAAGTGAGTGTAGAAGTGATGGCTCCGATTTCAGGAAAAATTCTTGAAGTTTATGTTCAGGTTGGCGATGAAATACACGAAGACGATGAACTTTTAAGCATAGAAGCGATGAAAATGGAAAATCCTATCTACGCTGATTCACCGGGAATTATAGCGGAAATTAAGGTGAAACCGGATGATGAAGTAGAAGAGGATCAAGTATTGTTAGTTTTAAAGTAAGGGATAGATACGGCTTTCGCAAACTGCCCCTCGGAGTAACAAAGCTGGGGGGCCGGAAACTTTACGGGCACTGAAGCAATGCCTAATATTTTTTATTTTAAAAAAGAAGCAATGCTTTTTTTCAGCTCTATTTCGAATCAACATTATTTAGCGTTTCTATTATTTCCGAACCAAAGATTCTGATTTTTCGAGATGATAGGTTCCCTCGCTCCGTGAGCGATGTGATAGTATCGATTTTTTCTTTTGAGAGGTCAAACAAGTTCTGATCGGATAAAATCATAAACCGAGCCTTATTCGTCTCTCTTGCTTTTTCGAAACGCCAGCAAAAAAGGGATTTTAAACGTTCTTGCTGCTTTTCGTTGAGTTCATGATATCCTTTAATCTTCAAATATCCCCAGGGATCGAGTCTTTTTTCACGCCATCTGATATTTTCCATTGAGCTAAAAGCTTCATCTGCCCTCTGGTCAAGATCCTCTTTTTGTAACATATCGCTCAGTATACGATATAATTCTAAGAGATATTTTGTATCCTTGACAGCATAATGGAGTTGTTCCTCCGTAAGGGGCCTTTGTTCCCACTGTGATCGCTGCATTTTTTTTGATTTATGTAAGGCCACGCCCAGATAGTGGTTAACAACGTGGGAAAGAGAAAGATAATTACATCCAAGAATTGAGGCCGCCCGAGATGTATCAAAGATGTTTTTAAATACGAAACCGTAATCCCGATTCAGAATCCGTATGTCATTATCGCCGGCATGAAGGATCTTTATTGCTCTGGAATCGGAAAAAAGATCACCTAAAAAAGATATGTCGAGCCCTTCAAGGGGATCAACAACATACGTTTTCGATCCGCTGACCAATTGAATAAGACAGAGTTTTTCTTTGAAATATCTGAAGGAGTCATACTCGGTATCAACACCAAGTAAGGAGGAATTCTGTATTTCATCTCGTACAAGTTCCAGTTGTTGTTCACTGTCGACCCAGACCCAATCATGATCCATAAGCGTATCTCCCCTGTATTTTTTCGAGAACGCCTTCAGTCGTGCTCAGTAATCGACTGTTCAGGTTTCTACCGTTTCGGCAGTCTCTTTCCCTTCCATCAGGCGAGAGAGATAACTACCTGAGAAAAGGAGTACGGCAGAAACGGGAAAGGTAAGAAGTGCCAAGTTATTGTAGCCTGACAACTTCAAGATAAGTCCCATTCCGCCACCACCTATGACCGCCGCTATAACACCAGACGTGTTCAATTTCAAGCTCTTTGCATAAAAACCAAGGAGTACCGGGATTACCAGGCCACTTGTGTAGACCGTATATCCTAAAAGGAGAGAAGTAATGATTCCTTTCAATTTCAAGGCAATAAAAAGAGAAATGACACCGATTACAATCACCCCGATTCTCGTAATCATCAGCAGAGCCTTTTCATCGATTGTTGATTTAAAGGCGGGATTGATGATATCCGCCGCCACAATGGTACTTGTTGTCAACAGGCATGTGTCTGCTGACGACATTACTGCTGCCAGAAGAGCCGCTATGACAAGGCCATTCAACCCGATGGGAACGGTTTTCATGACAAGGGAAGGCAGGGCACTTTCCGGCGGAATCCCCGGCAGCAATACCCGCGCTGTTATGCCTATCAAGGTTATGAAAAAGGCAAGAGGAATCATTATGAGAGCAGCTGTTATGATCGAGTTTTTCGCGGTTTCGGGATTCCTGGAACAGAATATTCTTGAATAAATATCGGGACCGACAAGGTACGCTGTGCCGACAAATAAGATAAATGTTAGAAGATTACTCCATCCAAACACGGGAGATACGGGAAATGAGAAATGAGTTTCGGGAAGATGCCCGGCCATTGACGCAAATCCACCTGCTGCAGATATGCTGATTATCAAACACAAGAGCAGCCCCGCAATGATGATAATAGACTGAATAAAATCGGTTCTCAGGATGGAATATTGGCCTCCCAGCACGGTGTAAAGAATGAAAACCGATGTTGCCATGACCATTAAAAGGTCAAGGTGACCCGGCCAGAGAACGGATAGAATCTTTCCGGCGGCGATAATCTGTCCGGCAATGATCCCGAGCCATGCTGTCGCAATGACGAGGGAGGCGATGATTTTTACCGTATTACCACCATATTGCCTCTCCAGAATTTCAGGAAGTGTATAGACGGCATAGCTCCTTACTTTCTTGGCAAGCCAGAAAGAGAGAATCAACAGGCCGATAACACCGACCAGCATCCACCACGCCCCGACAAGACCTTTGGCATACCCCAGTCCTGCCAGGCCTATTGTGCTTGAGCCGCCGATCAGCGTAGCTAAGAGAGATCCGGTTATGGCGATGCTGCTGCCATTGCGATCCGCTACAAAGTAACTAACGGTGGTCTTGATCTTTTTCATGCTGACGATACCGACAACGATCATTCCGATAAGAAATATACCTACAATTGTTACGTTCATGTAATAGAACCCCCTCGATTCATTTCATTCATTACTGTCATATCACCTGAAAATATCCTGTGCGTTCTGCCGTCCGAATCGATGATTACCAGAACACCATCAGGATCGATATGAGAAACGTTTCCCATATGTGTTTTCCCGGCCAGATCAACCCGTATCCGTTGACCAATAATGTTGGCATACTTTTCCCATCTTTCGAGGATTTCTTGAAATCGTCCCTCATTGAACTGCTCATAATATTTTTCACACAACCGTAGATATTCCCTGATAATATCCTTTCTGGGTGTTTGTTTCCCCGTTTCAATGAGAATGGATGTTGCATCGTTTCTGATTGATTCAGGAAGACTGTGATATGGAATATTCACATTCAGGCCGAGACCGACGATAACATAATTAACGGCATCCATTTCTGTTTCTATGTCGATAAGGATACCGGCAATTTTTTTCCCCTTGACGAGGATATCATTAGGCCATTTAATCGTAACGGGCAGCTTCGTCCGTATAGAAAGAGCCTCTGCTGCTGCCACTGACGTCAATAACACAATTTTGGGTGCTTCATTTGGCGGTAGTGATGGTCGTAGTATGAGGGAAGCATAAATTCCTTTTTCTGCAGGTGAAAACCAGCTTCTTCCCCGCCTTCCTCTGCCCGACGTCTGTTTTTCCGAAATAACGACTGTTCCTTCCGGAGCACCTTGATCTGCTAATTCTTTTGCCCTGAGGTTAGTAGAGTCAGTTTCTCTGTGATAGGCAATCTCTTGTTGGCCAAATGACCGTGTCTTGAGTCCTTCCCTGATTTCTTCTGGCAGGAGCAGATCAGAGGCCTTTTGAAAAAGGTATCCTTTTTTGGGAGATGATTCTATAGTATAGCCGTCTGCCCTCAATGCTTTGATATGTTTCCATACCGCAGATCGGCTGATGGCCATTTTCGTACTCAACGACTCACCTGAAACCCAGGTTTCCCTATTTTCTTTTAAATATGACAGGAGTTGTACTTTCGTTGACATGATTACAGAACCTCAGAAAATGTAGCCTTTCTAACACCATCACCATTGATTGTCAACCACGATTTGCAATTTGGTTGACAATCAATGGGGAATCAGTGGCAGCTACCTGCTGAGACTTCCGGTTTGTTGTTGCAGGGAAATGCAAGCTATTTATGCAGGATCTATTATAACAGTATTTTACCGGGATGCGAACAAAGAGAAAAGGTATTGTGGTAATCTCGGAATAAGCCACTCCAGATAACTTCGATAATGTCGTGTGAGATTTGGAATTTGTATAAATTTTTCAAACACTTCTTGGTTGCCCGTGAGTATTTTGAAGAAGAAATTGGGGAAGCGATGCATCATTTTTACCGATAGTAAGGCATACTTGAAATCGTCTGCAAATTCACGTTGACAAATTGATTCGTACTGCCCCAATTGTGCGCCATGATTAGTATCTCGAATGTTTTCGGCAATAACTTCCACTGCGATCTGACCTGACCGTATCGCATACGCTATACCTTCTCCGGCAAAAGGATCAACAAAACCAGCAGCGTCACCAACAAGAACCACCCTCGGACTGACCACGTTCCTTGTGATCCCGCCTGCAGGAATGGTATGTCCCCTTAATCGAAACGTGCCGTTGAACCCTTTTGTCTTGAGGAATTCATTCATTATCCTTTTAGGATTTATTATCTTATACGCAAAAGCACCGATTCCGACGGAATAATAATTCTTATGCGGAAATATCCAACCGTAGCCCATATTCAAAACATCAAAATGAATTTCCATAATATTGGACATGACTTGATCAATCTTTTCAATGTCTTCTTCCACATCGGCCACGATGCAAACGCCATATTCGTATTTCGTGTCGATTGATCTTACCTTTCGTTTCATTTTCCCCTGTGAGCCTTCTCCGATAATGACGAATTTAGATCTGTAGACGTCTTTATTCGTAATGATTTCAACAAATTCACCCTGTTCTTTACAGTCAATCACATTCTCACCGACTTTAATTTCAATTCCCGCTTCTCTCCCTTTTTCGAGTAAATAGTCGTCCAGAATGCTCCTCGTCACCATCGTAGCTATGCGGGATTCATGGAAGCCCTCGATTACAGAGTCCTTAAACCGAAATCGTACTCCGAAAATTTCTCTTTCCCGTACAGATTGGGGTAACGGAAAATCAAGATAAGATAATGCCCGCTCCGAGAGTGCTCCTCCACATGCTTTATAGCGTGGGAAAACTTCTTTTTCGATTAAAAGAGTGTGTAATCCTTTTATGCCTGCTCTTCTTCCCGCAGATGATCCGGCCGGTCCACCGCCGACAATAATTAAATCGTACATGTTGATCGCCTTTACTCACTAATGTTACAATAATTCCGTGTGGTAGTCAGAAGTCAAGGATTGGAAAACAGGGTTCACCCGCCGGAAGTCAACATAATGTTAATGAGTTATATGTTGTCATCTTCTTCGTTATGGTTCCTGTGTTCTGAAATCTTTACATGAATGATCATTTTCAATACTTGATATTATTACCTTTTGCAACCCTGGCGTAAATAATTTCATTCATTTTTATGAAAAAATTTTAACTTATTGCTTTGATAATCTTTCTTGATGATGTATAAGTTATCCTCCACAGGGCAAGCATATGAATTGTTCATACCAACCATTAGTTGAAAGGGGTGTCCATGGCGAAACATAAAAAGCAGGAACGGAAAAAAGAGATTGATCGAAGAAGGCGGCGACGCAAAAAAAGAATGAAGCTTCGGGCAAAGGGGCTGCTACCCTCAGCTGAGAGAGACAAGGCAGTACAACCACGTGTAAAGTAGAGCCGTCATTTTAAGGCATTTTGTAAAAGATGAAATCTAGCATCATCATTTCACTGACCTGTATAGCAACCATGAACATGCTACACTACTGATGTCTTTCGACGGGAATACCTCAAATGTTCAGGGATGAAAGTCCTTCCTGTTAAAATTTGAAATCAAAAAAATGATCTATTACAGAATATATCATCTATTTGATGTATGATATTCTTGCAAATTATATCCTCGCATAATCAAATTAGCTGAATGGAAACATATTTTCTTATATGTTTAATTGCCTTTTTTGCAGGCTTTACCCAAGGTCTTTCAGGGTTCGGGTCTGTGTTGCTTTCTTTGCCGCTCCTGACACTTTTCGTTGATATCAAGATTGTTATCCCTCTTGTCGCTCTCTTTGCAATGGTTCTTACTACCATCCTTCTCATTCAATTATGGCGACATATAGAGTGGAAAAAAGTGTATCCTCTCTTAATTGGTTCGATTTTCGGCATACCCGTCGGTGTTTTTTTTCTCAAGGAACTCGACAAGAGTATCATTCAAATGATCCTTGGCGTCACATTGATTTCTTTCTCCTTTTACAGTCTTTTCGTCAGATCGCCTGACCGGTTTATTCATCAACGGTGGGCTGTTTTTTTCGGTTTTTGTGCCGGTTGTCTTGGCGGAGCAATTACAGCCGCAGGCCCCCCCGTTATCGTGTATACATCTCTCCAACCATGGGATAAGGATAAAATCAAAGCAACGTTACAGGGTTTTTTCTTCTTTTCCGGCCTGGCCGTCGTTTTTTCTCATGCCATAGGCGGCGTTACAACAGGATTGGTCATCAGGTATTTTATAATTTCAATTCCTCTTCTGATAGGGGGCACATATGCCGGTTCTTTTTTTTACGGCATGGTAAAAGAAGAAGGCTATAAGAGAATTATCTTGATACTCCTGGCTCTCCTGGGTGCTTTCATGCTTGTGAAATCAACGCATTGGGTTCCTTTTTAATTCAGATTTCATTCTCTTTGTCATTGCCATCTTCCCTTTGAGTTTGATATACACTCGTCCATGAGGAACTCTATCAAAAGCAATCAATTAAAAACGGCTATTATGAACGGTCTGAATAAGGGGTGGCATGGTTACATCTGGATGATGAAAATCATTGTCCCCATTTCTTTTCTGACAGCCCTCCTGGCCTGGAGTGGCTGGATAGAGCGGCTCGATTTTCTCATTCAGCCTGTCATGAATATTCTCAACCTGCCCTCTATTGCCGCGCTCCCACTTATTATCGGAACACTGACCGGCATATATGGCGGCGTTGCTGCCATGGCTGTTCTTCCCCTCTCTCTGGAACAGATGACACTGATAGCCATATTTCTTCTCATCGCGCACAATCTTGTTCAGGAGGGTGCCATTCAGGGGAAATCAGGTGTACATCCAGTAAAAGCCACTCTCTTCCGCCTGATTGTGGCAACTGTCACAGTATTAATTGTCTCGTGGTTTTTTGACATGACTGTGACAATCCGGGCAATCACCGACGAAGTACCCCCCCAGTCTCTGTCATTTGTAATCATGCTTAAAGATTGGGGAATCACGACCCTCAATCTCATTATTCGAATCTTTTTCATTATCATGTTCATTTTGACGATGCTGGAAATTCTAAAATCCTTTGGCTGGATCAACCACATTGTGAGGTTTCTCTCACCCCTTCTGAAAGCTATGGGCCTGAGCCGTCGTGTAGGTATTTTGTGGATGACAGCAGTTATCTTTGGCTTGGCGTACGGTGGTGCCGTGATTATTGAGGAAACGAAAAACGAACAATTGACAAAAGAAGAGCTGGAAGAGTTGCATCTTTCCATAGGTATCAACCATGCCATGATTGAAGATCCTTCGCTTTTTTTACCCCTTGGTATCAGTCCTTTCTGGCTCTGGGTGCCTCGTTTGCTCGTGGCTGTCATAGCCGTTCGTTTCCTCACAATGTGGCAGTTTCTCAAGAAAAAGGGCCGCTCGTGAACCTCTTTTTTTCAAAGCAAGAGCCTTTTGTCCATCAAAAAATACCTTGATAAACGGTATGCTTTTCTGTATGTTTCTTTATTTTTTAGTATTGACAAAGTCTTGAAAATTAAATAAATGGGTTGTCGATACATAACCATCATGATATTATTTTCTACATAGATGCTTTCAATCGGAACCCACCGGAAAATAAAAGAGTGAGGAGGCACAATGACTTTAGAACGCATGATCGATGAACAGGCGCGAAAGTGGCAACAGGCGACTGACCGGAGAAAGAAAAAACAGGAACCCCCCGGACCGGTTATTACGATTTCGAGAGAACCTGGCAGCGAAGGCCATATACTGGCACAGCGGATTGCTGAAGAGTTAAAGATTGACTTATTCGACCGCGAAATTATCCACCAAGTATCCAAAAGTGCTCACATGAGCGAGAAAGTCGTTTCTTCCCTGGATGAGAAGGAACGGAGTTTGCTGGAAAACTGGATTCAGTTTCTGAAAACGAGCCGCTGGTTCTGGGGAGATGAATATGTTCATCACCTGACAAAAGTTATCGGTACCATAGGAGAACATGGCAATGCAGTTATACTGGGAAGAGGAGCAAATATGGTTCTTCCGCCCGAGGAAACGCTGAGAGTACGCTTTATCGCTCCACTCGAGGTAAGAATTCAAAATATAGCGAAGGAACAGAATATCTCCCAGGAGAAGGCCAAAAAATATATCATCAAAGAAGAATCTGATCGGAAAGCCTTTATACGAAAGTATTTCCATGTTGATATTGATGATCCTGTTAATTACGACATGGTAATCAATACTCAATTGATAGACCCCGATAAGATTATTACTATGATAAAAGAAGCTCTGAAGTTTAGAAAACTTCCCGCCAGACGACGTTTTGACCAGAAATCTGCTGATAAAGAGTAGTTCATAAAATATTAAAAAAGAAATGATTAGCCGGAAGATTAGGCCTCGGTTTTGAGTATTAAGAGTGAGTTGTTGAGCCTGCAGTACACGTAAGGTTCATCAAACAGAAAGACTGATTGAGAAGGGTTTGGGGAGATAGATAAATTTAAAGAAATGTAAATAATGACTGCAAATCTAATAACTTGTTGTTTGTATGAGCTATTTGCAGTCAAGAAATAAAAGACTAAAGACATTTTTCTTTATTGAAGAGGGTTTTCTTTTTCGGTGCGAGGGTCGGGATTTGTTTCCCGACCGATACAGCGTATCAATGGAACACATCTTTTGGGGATGCGTTTTAACATTAGTACGCATCCTTCTTTGAAATGTTAACCTTTTCGCCCATATGGGTGACGAGTCGATCATACGTAATCGATTACAGGGTTTTGCTGACAATCTGGCCAAATCGGGTGCTGAAGAAATTACCATTATTTAAGATGATTGCTCTGCACTCCTGAGAGGAATGGCACCGGAATGTGGTATTGAACTTCCCTTCTGTCACGTCCCAATTTTTGAGTATCTGAGGGACTACCTGACGGAGCATGCAGAGGATATCGCAAAACTCAATGTGAAGGTTGCCTATCAAAGACCCTGTGCTTCACGCTATACTCCCGAGAAGGATTACCTCTTTGCTGAGAGCTTCGAGTCGATCGGAGTTGAAAGCGTCGCATGTCATTATAATGACATCAAAGCCATCTGCTGCGGCGTTGGACTGACTGGTCCGAACTTAAAGCTCTTTCCGAGAGGTAAGAACTTTGAGCCTTTCCGTGAAAAGAACATCATCGATGCAAAGGATCATGGTGCAGAGACAATGGTATAACTCTGTCGCATGTGTTTCAGGACGCTGGCTGAAAAAGTTCGTGCGGCCGGAATGAATAATCATATGATCAATGATATCTGCAGGCTCGCGCCGGGTGAGGAACCTCCGGAGGACAAGCCTTTGTAATGGAAGAACTTTTTAGATCTTTGATAATTTTGTATAATGATCTCATCAATCTAACTGAAAAGAGATGATTTCTTAATCAAAAATCTCAGTTTCATGTTGAAATTTAAAATCAGTGCTTTGTGAGGGTTATGTGAAATGCATTCGATATCTGCTGAAGCAGATCTCGCCTCAAAGAGACTAAGACGGAGGAGGTAATAGTTAATGTCTGATGATATTCGTTGGGTAAAAACCCACTGCGCTCGAATGGATCACGGCGGATGTGCTATTCTGGTCGGCGTAAATAATGGAAAAATCGTGAAAGTAAAAGGAGACCCTGATGGTTATTTTAATAAGGGATATATATGCCCGAAAGGAGTTGCATCACCCGATCGCATCACCCATCCTGATCGTCTCAAATATCCGTTGAAGCGAGCTGGAAAGCGCGGTGAAGGAAAATGGGAACGGATCTCATGGGAAGAAGCGCTTCATTACACGGCAGACAGCTTAAATAAAATAAAAGAAGAATACGGTTCCAAGAGTGTCGCCTTTGGGGTAGGCATGCCGAAAGGTCTCGAACACTTTGTTCTGATCCGCCTGGCCAACCTTTTCGGTTCTCCCAATGTGATCGCCTCACAGGATGTGTGTCATGCTCCCCGTGAAATTACCGGGATACACACATGCGGGTTCTATCCGGTAGCGGATTTCCATCATAAGAGTAAGTTAGTGATTCTGTGGGGGAGCAACATCACCTCAACAAATGAGGAAGGTGAAATATGCAGTATTCTCATGGGGCAGATCAAACAGGGAACAGACGTGATCGTAGTTGATCCAAGAAAAATCGATATGGTGGACAAGTCGAAGAAATGGCTCCAGATACGACCCGGTACAGACAATGCACTCGCCCTCGCATTGTTGAATGTCATCATCGAAGAGTCATTATACGACATCGAATTTATTGGGAAGTGGACACACGGTTTTGAAGACCTGGCAGAGCATGTCAAACAATATACGCCTGAAAAAATATCAGAAATAACGTGGATTCCTGCCGATCTCATCAGGGAGACTGCACGGCTTTATGCAACCTCCAAACCGGCGGTTATCCAGTGGGGCAATCCGATCGAGCACAACGTCAATACCTTCGACACAATACGAGCGCTTATCTGCTTGATGGCTATAACGGGGAACCTTGATATTCCCGGCGGTAACGTGGCGGCCCATGACCCTAAAATAATGGGGTTGGGACCATTCGTTCGAGCTGATCTCATTCCAGAAAAAAGAAAGGAAATGATAAGTGCTTATCACAGAGTGATTCCGCGATTAATGACTATCGCCCCCTCATACTTTAAAAAAGCTATTCTTGAAGAAGTTCCCTATCCGATTAAAGGATTCTATGCAATGTGTTCGAACGGCATGCTTTCCTACGCTGACAGCAGGCAAACGTATGAAGCATTCATGAAACTCGATTTTATAGCAATTGCCGATTTGTTCATGACTTCTACGGCAGCAATGGCAGATATTGTTCTGCCCGTTGCAAGTCAGTTCGAGATGAATGATATCGGACACTACGGTATCGGCCATGGATTCATCGTTGCTCGTCCAAAAATCGTTGATCCACCGGAAGAATGCTGGCCGGATATGAAAATCATGAATGAACTTGGCAAACTTGTAAGTCCTCAGGAACTCTGGAAGGATGATTACGAAGAATTTTTAGAGGACGTTGTCAAACCGGCCGGTCTTACCTACAGCCAGTTCGTTGAAAAGGGTTATTTGAAAGGTCCTGACAGATTCAAGCTTTACGAAGAAAAGGGATTTCGAACTCCTACAGGTAAGGTAGAATTAAGATTGAGTACGGCTGAGAAATTCAGATTAAAGCCCTTGCCTGAATTCAGCGGACTTCCAGAAGATGATGACCCCGATTATCCTCTCATATTGAACAGTTCCAAGAGTAGATATTATCTCCATTCATCCTACAGGTGGCTGGAGAGATTACGAAAGCTGAGACCGCACCCGAAAGTTGAGATTCATCCTGAAACAGCTGGGAAGTATGGTATCAAGGATGGTGATGAGGTTATTATTGAAACCAGGAACGGCAAGATTGTGCAAATTGCCAATCTGACTGATACTGTTGATTCCAGGATCATTAATGCATCCCACGGATGGTGGTTTCCTGAGGGAAATCCTGAAAATCAATACGATTGGAATAAATCGAATCTCAACATGCTGACTTCAACAGACAAGCTTGGCAAAGAATACGGCACGCCAAACCTCAAGGGGATCGGTTGCCGGATCAGTCTCAACCAGTAGTTTTGACCTTGTCCTCATGATGTATAAAAGGGTAACGGCGTGAACCGTTACCCTTATCCACAAGAATTTAGACGATAAATCTAGCAATCACTTTCAGGAAAGTATACTGCCTTCTTTTTTCTCGACTTAACTTTAATAATAGGATAGTTTGCATTATCGTATGTAAAGGGAGTCTAACAATGATTGTTCATCACTATCAAGATATCGAAGCTGTCGAACTGATGGAGGGAGTTAAAAAGAGAGTTGTGATTGGCGAAAACGAAGGGGCACCTACGTTTATCATGAGAATATTCGACCTCGATCCCGGGAAGTCGAGTCCCTATCACATTCACCCGTGGGAACACGAAGTCTTTATCTTACAGGGAAGGGCTGTTGTGACCAACGATACCGGCGATCAGATATCCATCGGTGAAGGAGATACTATCTATATCCCGCCCAATGAAAAACACTGCCTGACAAACAAGGGCGAGGGAATCTTTCGGTTTATGTGCCTCATTCCCCAAGGAGTCGAGGAATCGGAGGCACAGAACGTCATATGAGCCTCTTACATCACGGATGGTTTATCTCGGTAATGCTACGGCGCTCATATCGCGCAACGGGTGATCACGAGTAGCAGACATGCTCGGTGAGGAGGAATTGGAATGATTACAACCATTCTCGTTCCGACAGATGGGTCCGATTATAGTAAAACGTCACTCGAATACGGCATTGAGCTTACGAAAAAACTTGATGCACAGTTGAAGGGTCTTTGTGTATTAGACATCAAGATAATTCAGGGCCCACTTTTCAATGACATTTCAGGCTTCATCGATCTTTCACCATATCAGGAATTTACACCATTAATAGAATCGGGTCTGAATGAGAGAGCCGAATCAATCCTCCATAATTTTCAAGAAAGATGTGAAAAAGCCGGGCTACGACCGGCATTGAAAAAAGTGACCGGCCTCGTAGATGAATCAATAATCGAAGAGGGGAAAAAAGCTGACCTCATTATACTGGCTCAAAGGGGAGAGCACTATCCCCTGACAGGAGTTGGTCTCCTCGGATCGACGTCAGAGGCAGTTGTTCGCAAAGCAGGGAAACCCGTTATCGTTACCCCGATTCAGTATAAAGAAATAAAGAAAATGGGGCTGGCCTATGATGAGAGCAAACCATCTGAGAAGGCCTTACAACTGGCAATAGAGTTCTGTATGAAAACACGGTGGCCCCTATCAATCCTTCTCATTACCAATGATACAGTGTCTGCTGAAAAGATACGTCAAAAGGTTGAATCGTTCTTCAGCTCTTATGATATCGAGCACGATTTCGATGTACGGAAGGGAAAAGAAGAGCAGGAAATTTTACAGTTTATTGAAGATGGTTCTGTTGATCTTCTCTTTATGGGAGCATATGGCCATAGTCGGCTCAGGGAATTGATTCTCGGAAGTACCACATCGTATGTTATACGGAAAAGCTCTATTCCCGTACTCCTGGTGCGTTAAAACGTCAGTTCCTTCATTGTTTCATGCAAATCGGCCATCACATCATAGTGCGTCAGATCATAGTGAAGGGGCGTAATGGTAATCATGCCGTTTTTGAGGGCAGTCGTATCAGAATCGGTCATTCCTTCCGTGTTGGTAAGACTTTCTGCTACCAACCAGTAATATATATTCTCTCTCGGGTCTACTCGCCGCTCAAACGTTTCCATCATTTGTGCACTTCCCTGTCTTGTAACGGCCACGCCTTTAATCTGATCTTTCGGTACGGCAGGAATGTTCACGTTTAAGGGGGTGCCCTTCAGAAGAGACGAATGTCGCAGCATGAATAATACAAGTTTCCTGGCAAATTTCGCGGCAAAAGAAAAGTCTGCATCGTCACTGCGGGTATCCAGAGAAATCGCCAGAGATGATACGCCTAAAATAGCGGCTTCCGTAGCTGCCGACACCGTTCCCGAATAGATCACATCAATTCCGACATTGGGACCGAGGTTGATTCCTGATACGACGAGATCAATCGGTTTATCAGTCAGTTCCTTAATCCCGATTTTTACACAATCCGCCGGTGTTCCGGCCACGGCATACCCGAAAAACTTCCCGTTTTTTCTAAACTTCCTTACCATCAGGGGACGCGAGAGCGTGATAGCATGTCCAACCGCACTCTGTTCTCTTTCAGGAGCAACTATCAAACATTCTGCTTCCTTTGAAAGTTCCTTCTTCAGGGAACTTAAACCCGTGGCATATATTCCGTCATCATTCGTTAGAAGAAAATGCATATTAATATCAAAGGCATGAGAACAATTAGTGATCAGCTCTCCGCTGGATGCTGACAGCTTTTTTACTTAATTTGAATGATATCGTTTCCCCTCACCATGAGAACATAGAGAGATTTTTGAGCGTCTCCATCTTCCAAAAAAGATGTTGTACCTGTTATTCCTTGATAGTTTTGCAGTTGAAGTATGTTATCCCTGAGATCGCTTCTTGTTTTTATGGTATTATTTTGGAGAATATTGACAATGATGCTGGCCGCATCGTATGCGAGTGCTTCCATATCGGTCGGTTCTCTACCGTAGGCAACGTAGAAACGATCAATGAAAGTTCTCACTGAAGGATAGTAGCTATTCCGGAAAAAACCGTCAACAAAGATTGCTCCTTCAAGATACTCATTGTCTCTTTTGAGAAGTTCCTTCGAATTCCATGCATTCGTGCCGAGCAACTGGGTTCCTGTAACGTCATAAAAGGCCAACTGGGGTGCGATCATTGCTACACGGGTATAAGAATCAGGGATAAAGATTGCATCGAAGTCGACGACAGGCTTCGATTTTTCTTCTTCTGTCCCCCGTTCCTGAAAATTGAGGCCTGTCAATGCTTTGATTTCATCTCCAAAATCTGTCTTCTTGGTATCGTATGATTCGACTCCCCGAATTTCACCACCCCACCGCAGCACTTCATCCCAGAACAGATTCATCATTTCAATACCGTACTTGTCTTCCGGGTAAAGAATGGCAAAACTGGTCATTCCGAGATTTTGTACTGAATATTGAACCAGTGTCTTGACCTGCATGACGGCTGTGAGAAAATTTCGAAAGACATAATCACCAATGGCCGTTATCCTGTCTTTCTGGGTCAGTGTCAGCATAGGAATCCTCAGTTGCTGGGCTTCTTGTGCAGCCTCAAGAGCCGTGATGCTGCTCATGGGGCCGATAATACCGATGACTCTGTCCTCGGTTGCCAGTTTATTAACTGCCCGACATGCAGTTTCCGGATCGCCTTTGGAATCTTCAACAATAAGTTTGACGGGACTGGTATTGACCGGATCAAAAACTCCCGTTGCCAGCAGAATTGAGTCTAGCGCCATGTTTCCATACTTGGCAAATTTTCCGGTCAGAGGCAACAAACATCCTATAGCGAAGTGATCGACAAGTTCCATTTCAATAAATTTTTGCTCAAGTTTCAGTGCATCATCATAATAGGGGTGACTTTTATGCCATATCAGGAACGTGCTCAGGGCCTCTGTTGCCTTTGTCATATCGTTTGATTCGTAATATGATATCGCAAGGGCATACAATATATATCCTGAAGGGAAACCAAACCTGTATTCTGACCTCAAGTTTTGAAGTTCTTCGAGAGACAACTTGTTTACAATTGTATCTTCAATCTTCGTTTTAACGTGTATTGTCAGCATTTTTGCGGGTTTCTTTTTCAGGGCTTTCATATAACTCGGCAAAGCATCGTAGGCTCTGTCCCGTCCGAACAAGTTATCTCCTATAATTGCCTGCAACTCAGCTTCAAGGCGAGGAGGTAGGCTCGTCTGTAATAGTTTTTCCGCAATCTTGTCGGAAAGGTCATACTGCCCTAATTTTGAATACGATCGTGAGAGTTGATACTGCGCTTCATTGTAGATCGGGTCATCTTCAAATCGCTTGACAACGTGAAGTACCTGGTGGATTGTTTGTTCGTAATTCCCTTTCGTTAAAAATATTTCGCCTATTCTTACATAAGAAAACATCGCTATCGGTGATCCGTCAGGAACCCGCATCAGTATCTTCTGATATGAATCAATTGCGTCGTCCAGCCTTCCTGCATCACGTGCCTCTTCGGCATTATGATACAGTGCTTGAACTTCCTGAGGAATTTCATCCGGGTTAATGAGGGGTCTTTCCTTTAACGAAACTTGAATTCCGGCACACCCGGCAACGAACAGGATTATGGCCAAACCGGTCATCCATAGTGTTTTTTTCAATCTCTTCATTGATCAACGCCTGTCAACGTCATTCATTATTGTTGTTCATTCCAATTTAAACAATATACAGGAGCTGTTAGCTTTTTATCTCTGATCCGTCCGGCACGTCCGGCACGTTTTCTTGTTTTACTTATATAAAGAATTGATATAGTGCAATGTCTTTTCAGCCATCAGTGGTGAATCTATAAGAACGGATATTTCATGGTTGTATTTCAATGCAGAGTTTGTAAGGTTGTGACTTCCGAGACAGGTATATCGTCTGTCTATCACGATTACTTTTGTATGAGTCGTTGTGAAGGGGGAGTCGAAACAGACATGAATTCCTCCTTCTTTCAATCTTCTTGCGGTGTCTCTGTTGTCCTCGTTGAGTGTTGATCTCGATTCTTTTTCTCTTTCGAGAATTACTGTTACTATGACGCCTCTTGTGGTCGCCTTGATCAAATGTTGGAGGAATATATCGGAATAACTGCCCCTATAACCATTTGTCTTGAATAAAAAAAACGACATGACTATTTCAGCCTGTGCATTATCTATCATATCTAAAATCACGGGGAAATAGCCTGTGTCTTTCAGCAATGTTACATGACAATCTGTCATAGCAATATTGTTCGAATCAGAATGCGACTGTGCAGCTTTGAGTGAATGGGGGGGGTATATCAGCAGGGACAAGGATAGCAAGACAAGAATGAAGGTTTTATTATGGTTTGTGTTGTACATTGTTTGCGTGACCATCCTCTGCGATACCGGATCTGATGTGATATAAGCTGACATAAAAATGCCCGGAAATCAATGGGTATAATTTCCGGGCACAGGAATAGACTATTAATACTCAGGCTTCTGTTATTTTACCTCTTCAAAATCAGCATCGACAACGTCGTCATCCTCTTTTGCCGTACTACCGGGTTGACTTTCCGCTCCCGCCGAGGCACCGGCCGCAGCACCTTCCTGTTGAGAAGCGGCCTTCGCGTACATGGCTTCGGCAAGCTTATGTGACGCCTGCGTCAATTTTTCCTGGGCGGATTGAATTGCACTCAGATCATCACCCTCCATTGCCTTTTTAAGCTTCGATGTAGCTTCTTCGATCTTCTCTTTTTCTGACGCCTCTATCTTGTCTCCGAATTCTTTTATATTTTTTTCGACACTGTAGATTAATGTATCAGCCTGATTTCTCGCTTCGATCAGATCTCTTTTCTTTTTGTCTTCCTCTTGGTGAGCATCCGCTTCTTTAACGAGCCGGTCAATCTCTTCTTCAGACAGCCCGCTTGAGGAGGTTATCTTGATACTTTGTTCCTTCCCTGTGCCGAGATCCTTTGCAGACACGTGAACAATGCCATTGGCATCAATGTCGAAGGCTACCTCAATCTGGGGGACCCCCCTCGGTGCCGGTGGGATACCGACCAACTCAAAACGCCCCAGGGTTCTGTTGTCTCCAGCCATCGGACGTTCACCCTGAAGCACGTGAATGCTTACCGCGGGCTGGTTATCCGCTGCCGTAGAGAAAATTTGACTTTTCTTGGATGGAATAGTCGTATTCTTTTCTATTAATTTCGTCATGACACCGCCCAATGTTTCGATACCCAGAGAGAGAGGAGTGACGTCCAGAAGAAGAACATCTTTTACATCTCCTGCAAGAACTCCTGCCTGAATTGCTGCACCAACGGCCACAACTTCATCCGGGTTGACGCCCCTGTGTGGATCCTTCCCAAAGATTTCTTTGACTTTTTGTTGTACTCGGGGCATTCGTGTCATACCTCCGACAAGAATAACCTCGTCAACATCGCCCGCTGTCAGTCCGGCATCCCTTATGGCAGTCCTGCATGGTGAATCAAGCTTTGCAATAAGATCTTCAACAAGCATTTCGAGCTTTGCCCTCGTCAGTTTCATGTTCAGATGTTTGGGGCCTGATGCATCTGCAGTTACGAAAGGAAGATTGATGTCCGTTTCCATGGACGTGGACAGTTCCATCTTTGCCTTTTCAGCCGCCTCTTTGATTCGCTGAAGTGCCATTTTATCGGTTCTCAGATCAATGCCCTGATCTTTTTTAAATTCATCTGCTACATAATCAATCAATTTCTGGTCAAAATCTTCTCCTCCCAGATGGGTGTCACCGTTGGTCGACTTCACTTCAAAGACACCATCGCCGAGTTCAAGGATAGAAATATCGAATGTTCCTCCCCCCAGGTCGAAGACTGCTATCTTCTCATCCTTTTTTTTATCGAGACCATAGGCGAGAGATGCAGCTGTCGGTTCATTGATGATTCTCAGCACATTCAATCCTGCGATCTTTCCGGCATCTTTGGTTGCCTGTCTCTGTGAGTCATTAAAATATGCCGGGACGGTAATGACAGCGTCCGTTACTTTTTCCCCTAGATAATCTTCGGCAGTCTGCTTCATCTTTGCCAGGACCATCGACGATATTTCCGGGGCACTGTAATTTTTATCCCGTACGGTTATCTGCGCATCACCGTTTGCCGCCTCTGTAATTTTAAAAGGGCTAATGGTGGTATCATATTGAACTTCTTTGGAAGAATATTTTCGTCCGATAAGTCTCTTGATTGCATAAACGGTATTTTCAGAGTTTGTTACCGCCTGTCGTTTGGCTGCCTGACCAACTATCCTTTCACCTTTATCGGTAAATGCTACAACAGAGGGTGTCGTTCTGCTTCCTTCCTGGTTGGTTATTACGACCGGATCGCCCCCTTCCATCACGGCAACACACGAATTTGTCGTTCCCAAATCGATCCCTATTATTTTTCCCATCTTAAAAAAACCTCCTTAAAATCTGGTATTATTCCTGTTTCCCTTTCGTTACATGCTTAGAAACGGCTGCCTTGACCGGCCTTAAGAGTCTGCCATTCAATAAATAACCTCTTTCAAACTCTTCCACGATCTTATTATCCTCATAATCTTCGCTTTCGACTTGTAGCATGGCTTCGTGAAAATTTGGGTCAAAGTCAATACCAACAGCGTCGATTTTTTCCACACCATACTTCTCGAGAGTTTTCAGAAACTTCTCATATATCAGTTTCAATCCTTCCACAAATGTATCAAAATCTTCAGAGTTAGCAATGGCGTGATCTAATGCCCGCTCCAGGCTGTCTATAATGGGCAATAAATCTTTTATTATTTTTTCATTGCCATAGTTTATGGCATCGGCAAGCTCTTTAACAGCCCTCTTTTTATAGTTTTCCAGTTCTGCCGAGGCCCTTAAAAATTTGTCGTAATTATCAGCTGCTTCTTGTCGGCTTTTTTCTAGTTCATTAAGGGGTAACTCGGGAGATTCCTTTTCCGTATCCGAATTCTTTACTGTTTCGTCTGATTCAGTCTTGATGTTAATCTTTTCTTCGATACCTTTTTTTCTTACCTGTCGTGCCATAATAACGTTCCAACCTCATCCGCTTCTTTTAGTCGAAAGTACTGAACCTTCATTGCCTTTTTATGAATGTTTCTCACATGAGAATTGCGTTTCATAATGGTTACCTGTAACAATCAGAACGTCACGGTAGCATTAATCGCCCGGTCGCTGAAAGAGTTTATAATCTACCATCTGGCATATCACATGGCCGACCGTAATATGTACTTCCTGAATACGGGGAACACTGTTCGATGCAACATTGAGGGCATAATCAGCGATCTTCTCAGCACTTCCCCCGTCCTTGCCGGTCAATGCTATCGTAATCAGGTTCAGCTTTTTTGCAGCTTCGAACGCTTTTATTACATTTGCTGAAGAACCGCTGGTACTTATTCCCCAGGCCACATCGCCGGCCTGCCCTATTGCTCGGATCTGTTTTGCAAAGATATCAGAAAATTCGTAATCATTACCAATACTGGTTATGACGGATGTATCGGTAGTTAGCGCAATTGCCGGAAGTGGCGGCCTTTCTATAAGGAACCTGTTCACAAATTCTGCTGCCAGATGCTGTGCATCAGCCGCACTTCCACCATTTCCGAAGAGCAATAACTTGTTACCACCTTTGAAAGCTTCCGTTATGATGTCAACGATCTTAACGATTTTGACTACATTGTCATTAACAAAAACTTCCTTAAGATGACAACTTTCCTTAAATATCCTTATGATTATATCTTCGATATCCTGCATTTACAACCAACGTTCCGGTTTTGGGTTTAATATAAGAATCGACCTTTCATATGTCAAGAAAGGGAATGGAATTAATTCGTGAGCTTCCTGTAATGAAGGTTCGTTTCATGTTTACAACGAGTGTTGTGCCCGACAAAGATAGGGAAGTGAATAATAATCGTAGCACGATGGACAATGGATCTGAGAATAATGATTATTTATAAAGGCAGGAATTATTTCAGAAGTACATATGTTGGTATTCCCTCCACAATCGATATCTGAACAGTCATATCCCGCTGATCATATCATTTGTCAACAAAGTAACTTTCATTTCTCTTTCTGTCTCTTAGCTCGGCAAGCTTTCCTTTGTTCCAGCTTGATATCTTTGAATAATATCCTGTGATCTTGGAGATGCCTTCGACATAATCAGCATTACAGTGAATACACTGTTTATTAAGGCCCCGCGATGTTCTGCCACAAACGAGACATGTCGTAAATTCGGGAGAAAACGTGAGCCGGCGATTTTCCGTATCATTAAATACCCGTACAATGAAGTCGGCCAAAGACTCCTTCGATGGTTGTGCCTCTCCAAGCCATATGTGTGTTACCGCTCCGCCCTCTATTAACGGATGGAATGATCCTTCGATTCTTACTCTATCGAATGGACTTGTTGGGGATGAGACGTCAAGAAGCGTGGAATTTGTATAATATACTTCTCCTTCTGAAATATCCCCTCTGATAAAATGCCCCGATTTCGGTGAGAAATGTTTCAGATCCAATCGAGCAAAACGATAGGCAGTACTCTCCGCCGGTGTCTGAACCATGACAAATTTCATGCCGTATTTTTCTGTCAGGTTATTGGCTACTTTCTTCATGTGGCGAATTACTCTCAAACCGAGATCGCTTGCATCCTTCGACTCATGAAGGTGAACACCCTTATGTATGTTTATCAATTCATTAAGACCGACCATTCCTATCAGATATGAGGCCCGCTGCATGTTGAGAAACGGCATTCCGTCATAATTCATGGTCAGAAGGGAGAGAGGACCTTCATCACCGTAGGATAAGAGCCTTTCTATAAAATCCTTCTTCTGAACATGTGCTTGTGCAGCAAGCTCCATGACATCATGAATAAGAGAAAACAATTTCTCATCGTCCCCGTCGGCCTTGTACCCGAGGCGGGGAAGGTTGATCGTTACATTCTGTATTGCTGCATATCTCATTTTCCAGGGAGTTTTCGTGTGTTCAAGTTCCTCTTTATCCGTATTAAAATCGATGCAACCGCATTCGGATATGCTGAGGATGTCATTGCGATCGAGAACGAAGAATGTATTTCCCTTATCACTGGCAACATCACAGATATGGAGCAGAAAATCCTGATAGCCCGATGTAAGAAAAAACTTATCCGTAATATGCACGACGGGCCGGGGAAATACAAACGGTTTGCCTGCTGCATCACCGTCCTTAAATACGTCGAAAATGGCCCAGACAAATCTCTGTGCATCTTTCTCATAGTCACCATACGTTTTACCGGTATAGTGTCCCCCCGGTCCTATGGCGAGAACGGTTTCAAAATGTCTTGGGACTTCCCAGTACAGTTTTAAATCGGTAAATATGGTCTGCCCCCCCCTGGCAACAGCCTGTTGTGCGAATTCATAAATCAACATCTGGGCACATTGTTTGATTGCTCGGTCGCTCAAACCTTCAAGATAGGGTGCAAAAAAGAGATTAACCGCATCCCATATGATGGCTGCGGCAAAATTTCCCTGAAGGGCTGCAGCAAATCTGACCATCTGGGCCACGAGCGTTTCGGCATGTCGAGCCGGTGCAGCAACGGCGAGGGAAGAGGGAAGGCTCAACCCGAATTTTTTGATGTATTCAAGGGACTGATATGAACAATGGGGCCTGTCAATGTAGCCCAGATTGTGAAGATGGATGTCTCCGACCATGTGTGCATAGGCAACATCATCAGAAAAAACATTCAATATGGCGTATTCTTTTTTGACACCTTCGGCCAGCGTGAGATTGGTACCCTCAGGACTGTGGGGGATGTTTGCATTTTCTTTATTATGATAGAGAATCAATTGCCCCACATCGTAAAGGGGAAAACCGAGACGGGCATGCATTTTGGTGGCCTTTTCCAGACCCCTCTCAATCAATTTTGCATCGACAAGCTCCCTGATCAGCGGTGCCGTCAGTAAACTGATCCCCGATGAAACAATCTGTTTTTCCACTTCCTTACTAATCTCATCTGCCGTATTGATATCGACATTTGTCTCCAGAATCAAAGCGTCAATGATTTTCCGCCTGTCCCAACTGATAATATCCTCTCGTGACGTTCTGACGAAAAGTGCAATATCCGTTGTTTCCGTGTTAGACATTCAAGTAATCTCCCCGATAAAAAGCAAAAGAAATCAGAATGCGTGGATATCCTGATTTCTTTCTCTTGATTCGTTAGTTACACGTTTGTCTTTATCCCGTTACCCAGAGTTCCGAGTGCTTGTTCCGATGCAACAGTCAATTCTCTGTCATGATCATGGTTAAGAGAAAATACCCTGAAATGAACGATTCTGGCAGGGATAAATCGATAAATTTCCCGTAAAGGCTCCAACGATGAAGAGTCTGTCGAGGGGTTGAATATGTTTATCCTCTTGTTCCCTTCAATCATGGGATTGATCGGCCGCGGGTCCTGCGTTGCCAGGTCAACCCGAAAATCTGTTTTTTGTAAAGACTTCGGAAGCCGTTTTCGTATCTGATGTTCGTAGTCCTGTGCATCGGAAAATTTGACACCCTTCTGCATCTGGTCCACGGAAAGCTCTGCTGAGTATGACATCTTCCATTTAACCTGTCGCAGAAAGATTTTTTCCCACTCTTTCCCCAGCCTTTTCTTTCGTCTGTCTTTTTGTCTTGTCCAGTCTTTTACCTCCTGGTAGAGGCTCCACTCATCGCAATTGAGATAGTCATCCAAATGTTCTGAGGGATCGTATGGTAAAATAATGTCCATGGTGGCTTTGAATATCTCCTGGAGGTGAAGATCAAGAGCCCTCGTGGTTCGATGATAGTAGACATTCGAGTAAAGGTTGAGCCGTGCGTTGAGGAATCTGCTGAGAGCTGACATGCCTGCCTGGTGAAGGGTGAGACCGTCCCCCGTAAAAAATGTATAAAAGCAAAGTCTCTTGATATCCACAATATCAATAGAAAATCCCGTCATATAGGCATCCCGCTGAACATAGTCAAGATTATCAACAGTGTAGGTCCCCGAAAAGAGTTGTTTGAGAAATTGTAACCACGGGGGCTGCGTTGCATCATCTCCGTTTTCCGGTTTCCTGATCAAATAGCTGATCTGTTTCGGATTCAGAAATTCCCCATCTTTGAAATGTCCCGTCGGACTTCTGCGGATTTTTTTAATTATTTTCCCCAGTTTCTTTTCGATGATATGTTGTCCCAGAATCTCGTGGGTGAGACCGTACTGAAACAGGAAGTTATCATCCAAAAAATGTCCGTACGGGCCATGTCCCACATCGTGAAGAAGTCCCCCGACCCTGAGAAGCTCCTCAACAAAGTTGATTGACGGCATATCGGGAAATACTTCTTTGAGACTCGGATATAAATACCTTCCGAAGTCGCCTGCCATATGCATCGTTCCAAGGGAGTGCTGAAATCGGGTATGTTCGGCGGCGGGATAAACCCAGCGGGCACTTTGAAGTTGGTGAATTCTCCTGAGTCTCTGCATACAGGGAGAATCAATGAGGTCTTGTTCGGTTTTTTCTTCTGGGTCATCAGGAGATGGCACGGTAAACCAGATGTATTGATAAATAGGATCGGCAATCAATGCCTTCCCTTTATAGGTTCTGGCAAGGTCTGTAAGGGTGGGTTTCATAATATTTATCAGTACAAAACTTTTCGGCAAATAGCAATCGATAATGATCTCGTTTACATCATCTCTTTTCAAATAGTGTTTTGTTGAGATAACATGAGAAAATGTCCGACGAAGGAATGTTACACATCCATATCAAAAATCTTACCGGGATTCAATATGTGGTGTGGGTCAAAGATTCGCTTTATTTCCTTTTGCAGGCGTATACTTTCCGGAGAGAGTTCTAACGGCAGGTATTGCTTTTTGGCTATTCCTATTCCATGTTCACCGGAAATTGTTCCACCCATGGAAAGAACTCTGACCAAAATCTTTTCTATTCCTTCTTCCAGCCGTTGTTTCTGTGTCTCATCTTCTGCCGTAATATTCAAATGGATATTCCCATCTCCCGCATGTCCGAATGAATAGATTTTTATACCATGTCGTCGTTCGAACTCGGGTAGATACGATACAAACTCGGCAATTCGACTTATGGGGACAACCACGTCCTCTGGTACGTAAACAGGCGAATTGTGTTCTATCCGCAAGGCGACTTCTCTTCGGATTTGCCACATTCGATTTCTCTTTTGTGAATCAGGGGCAAGCATAACGTTCAAGGCGCCGTTTGTCATGCAAATGTTCCCGATGGCTTCAATTTCCCTGTCTATAACAGTTGAAATGCCGTCTGTTTCCACCAGGAGGAATGCCCCTGTTTTGCCGGCACCATTGAAAGGGAGAAGATCCCCGATCAGTTCGAGACATCTCCTGTCCAGAAATTCGATAGCACTCGGCACATAACCATGAATCAAAACACTGGTTACAGCATCCATGGCTTCAGTGAGTTGCGGGAAAAATGCGACAAGGGTCGTAGTTGCTTCTGGAAGAGGTATGAGCTTCAGAATTAACTTGGTAATAATACCTAATGTACCCTCTGATCCAATCAGCAAATGGAGGAGGTCATAACCGACAACACCTTTACGAGTTTGAACTCCCACATCTATTTTCTCTCCGGAAGGAAGGACCACATCGATACCGAGGACATAGTCCCTGGTTGTTCCGTATTTCACGCAGGAAGGACCCCCGGCATTGGTAGCAGCGTTGCCCCCGATGGAACAGGTATCGAGGCTTGCAGGGTCCGGGGGGTAGAAAAGGCCCTCGCTCTGTACGGCATTTTTCAGATCAAGATTGATGACGCCAGGTTCGACAGTTGCAATAAGATTGTTTCTTTCAATAGAAATGATACGGTTCATTCCGGTCAATGACAGGACGACTCCTCCCCTGAGCGGAACCGATCCTCCGGCAACGCCCGTGCCGAGGCCGCGAGGAGTGACGGGGAAATGGTAGTGGTTGGCCAGACGAAGCAATGCCTGGACTTGATCGGCTCTGGTGGCATCGACAACAAGATCGGGACTATGAATATATTCTCCCGCATCCTGCCCATATTCCCTGACTTTGTGCGGATCCTGGATGACGCTATCCGATCCGACGGTTTCTTTAATGTGATGTATAATTTCTTTCGTAATGGGCGAATATGGTACCATGTTTTTTCATATGGCCTTGAATATGGCCGTTCTTATTGCATCGGATTAAACACTATAATGATCAAAGCCGGGAAGACGGAGACGGTCTTCAAAACGTTGCAGGAGCCAGCTTGCTACGGATGTTAACACAAGATAATATGCCCCGACGATGAGAAATATTTCCGTATATTTGAATGTCTCGGAGGCAATAATTTTCGCCTCACCGGTTAATTCAATGCAGGTAATCATGTATGCCAGAGATGAGTACTTGATCAAATAAATAATTTCATTGCCGCATCCGGGCAGGGCACGGCGAAATGCCTGGGGTAATATGACTGAAAAAACCATTTTTACCGTGGAAAAACCAAGAGATTGGGCTGCCAGCAATTGACCACGTTTGATAGAGAGGAGAGCACCTCGGATATATTCCGAATGATACGCACCGCTGCAGAGGGAAAAACCGATAACAGATGCTGAGATGGGATCCAGATATATACCGAGATGAGGCAGGCCAAAGTACCAGATGAAGAGTTGAACCACGAGGGGAAACCCCCTGAATATGACTACATAGGTATCAGCCATCCTTGCGGCAACGATATTTCCGAAAACCCTCAAGATACCGATGATGATCCCGATTATCAGGCCTAATAGAGCGGACGGGACAATTAACTTGATGCTGACGAGCAACCCTCTGAAGAGAGGTGGCAATACGTCTTGCTGTATAAATAACAATTCTTCCATGTATCAGGCATTTCCATACAGTTCGATAATTTTGGAGCAGAATTCTCTCGTCCGTTCACATTCTGCGTGAGAAAATATTTTGTCGGGAGATCCCGTTTCGAGGATACACCCATCCTCTAAAAAGACAATCTCATCAGCAACTTCTCGTGCAAATCCCATATGATGCGTCGACATCACCATGGTCATTCCATTTGCCCTCAAATTTTCGATGACGGCCAGAACTTCCGAGATCAGTTCGGGATCGAGGGCGGATGTGGGTTCGTCAAGCAACATTACTTCCGGGTCCATAGCGAGTGCCCGGGCGATGGATACTCGCTGTTTTTGCCCACCCGAAAGCTGTGCCGGGTATTTATTAATATGGTCTCTGAGATCAACACGTTCCAATTCGGCAATGGCTTTTTCACGTGCCGCTCCTTTAGCCATGCCTTTAACCCGTTCCAGACCGATTGTGACATTACCCAGGGCGGTGAGATGGTCGAACAGATTAAAATCCTGAAATATCATGCCCACTTTCTGACGGTATGCATACAGATCGCGTTTATGCGAGCGAATAATCTCTTCTCCCCTCAGCCAGACACGACCCTCATCCGGTATAACGAGAAAATTGATACATTGAAGCAGTGTACTTTTCCCTCCTCCCGATGGGCCGATGAGAATCTTCAGCTCCCCTTCATTAACACGTAAAGAAGCCTCTTTCAGAACTTCTTTCTGGCCGTATCTCTTTGTCATGCCCTCAACCCGTAATACTGATTCTTTTTCTGCCATAATCGTATCTGTCCTTACCCGGCATATCCGGGAATTCTGACCTTTTCTTCTAAGATTCTGAGGCCTCTGGTTCCCAGGTAGGTTAAAATCAAAAAAATAACGCCGGCCGTAAAGTAAAGGGGAAGATGTTCATATGTTCTCGACGCAACGAAATGTGCTCTGGCCATAATTTCCATGACACCGAGTGCATAGGCAACAGCCGAATCTTTCAAGACAATCGAATATTCATTGGACCAACCGGGAATGGATAATCTCAGGGCCTGCGGTAAGATGACGAACAGGATTGATTTTTTATCACTCATCCCGAGGGCTCTGGCTGCTTTGAGCTGTCCTTCCGGCAGGGACAAAATGGCACCGCGAAAGATCTGAGACTGATAGGCTGCACTGATGAGGCCGAGAACGATGATAGCGACCGTAAAAGCGGGAAGGTTGATGTGCAATACTGTAAAGAGACCGAAATAAAAAAGGAATAAAAGGACAAGGAGTGGTACGCCCCGGAAAAACCACACATATGCCCTGACCAGAAATCGAACAAGCGGATGTCCGTAAACCTGTCCCACGGCAAGGAGAATACCAACGGATAAACCGAGTGCCATAGCTCCGCAGATAAGGCCGATCGTTACGAACGATCCTTGGATCAGATACGGCAGGGCTTCATAGATTGCGATAAGACTTTCTGTCATTCTTAAAATCCGGGTCCTGTCATCGTGAGTATATAAAACCGGAAGGCATCAGGGATATATCCTGATGCCTTCCAATAAACATCATGAAAATTGAAATTTACCGTGTATCAAGGCTTATATTTCTCTTTTAATTCTTCCCAGTAGGGAGACGCCATCAGTTGTCTCAGTCCCTCATTCAATGTTTCCAGAAGCTTTGTATCTTCTTTCCGAACTGCATAAGCAAAATCCTCCGACGGCATACCGAAAGTCCCGAGAATCTTGACAGGTTTCTTTCGTGCCGCATCTTTAGCGGGGGCATCATCCATAGCGGCGGCGACAATGCGACCGTTGAGTACGTCTTCAACAGCAAGGGGAGCCGAATCATATTCGATGAGTTTAAAATTTTTACCTTTTTTAATCAGGTTTGCTTTTATCCATTTGGCCTCTGTCGTTCCTCTTTGAACACCGACCTTATTTCCGTTCGATAAAATCTGATCCACCGTAAGAGTCGAATCCTTTGGTACAACCAATACCTGGGCTATTACCCAGTAAGGAATGGTGAAGTTTACCTGTTTCTTTCTGTCTTCGGTAACGCTCATGCCTGATGCTATCATGTCAATCTTTTTTGTTTTCAAGCTTGGGATTATTCCATCCCAATCCATTGGTTTGTGCACAACGTTGAACCCCATTTTCTCGGCGATCCAGTCCATTGATTTTACGTCGAATCCATCAGGAATACCTTTTTTATCGACATAAGCAAACGGCGGAAAATTGGCATCGATGCCATTGATGTAAACTTTTTCCTTTGCAATGGCGTTCGCTGGCGTTGTTATAAAAATAAAAGACAGCAGTAACACTAAAGACCACAAAACCTTCTTTCCCATGCGTACATTCTCCTTTCTCCCGGTGATGATTAATTTTCAAGACTGCAATTATACGTATCAACAAAACCAATCTATAGCGATTCAACATAGACAAAATCAGGGTATGTGTCAAGCTTAAAGCAATCATCATAAGTGCTTAACCCAGATTATGTGGCAACCACGACGAAGGCTCTGTAAATATTAAAAAGCGAGCATGCATACATTTTTGATTTACTTACTTTTCAAAGGTCCTCCGAGGCTTGGTAATGGAGAATCTTACAAACTCCTTGCGGTTCCGTTTATTCCACAGTTTCATTCCTCAATACCGATACATCGGGATCTGCATTACAAAATCGCTCCGACGGCTCGGCTGAATTTGACGAGTACTGCGCGTTTCGCTACAGAATCTTCTGTACAATATGGATTAAAAGTGCTCGTATCTTTTTGATTTTATTGCGTTTCAAATTAATGACAACTTCTTCAAGGTGAGGATATTCAAGTTTTAAAGAACCAATGCCGAATAGGCTTTATAGACAGTGATCATGATTTTCAACTCACGTGAGACGAATATAAAAAAAGACATGAACCGTTCACATTTTACAGAGGACAGGTATGTGGAAAAGTCCATGAAAAAAATAGCCGTCCTTTTTACAGACATCATCGGTTCGACCGAGTTCTTTCAATCTCACGGTAATCTGGCCGGACGAAAAATGCTCCGGCAACATGAGGACATTGTTACAGATACAATCATACAATTCGGAGGAACGGTTGTAAAAAATCTGGGTGATTCAGTCATGGCATATTTGCCTGATCCACAAGAGGCTGTGAAAGTTGCCATTGAAATCCAAAAAGAATTTAATCGATACAACGTCAATAAAGATAAAAAAAATCAGATTCACATAAGAGTCGGGATTCACTTCGGCGAAGGTATTATAGAGGATAGGGATATTTTCGGAGATGTTGTAAACGTGGCATCTAAACTGACGAATCTTGCAGATGGTGATCAAATCTTCATATCCCGGGAAGTCTTCGAGCAAGTCGAGAATTTATCGTCACTGCAATTTGAGCCGGCTGATACGGATAGAGGAGGTGCACCGAAAGGGCTTACTGCCTATCGAGTCATATGGGATAATAACATTAAATTTGTTCCAATTAAGAAAACGGTTATGTGGCTCAAACCAATCTGGGAATTGGGGATTGTCAATTTTGACAAGATCTGGGGTAAGCTTATAAAAAAGAAAAGACATTTCTGGGGAGATAAAGTTGAAAAGGAAATAATTCTCGACGATATGTCTGTCATTCTCATTATATTGAAACCACCATTTGCCCTCGATGTAGCCTACACTGTAACAACGTTTGTCCGGGAACATTTACAGACGGATGAAAGTCAGAACCTGAGCTTTTTGCCGGTTCAAATTATTATCGATTCCGGCGCCTATCTGGATACGGATAAACTGGCTCAAGAAGGCCTTGCAGTTAATTGGGATCGTTTCAATCCAGGTTCAATATGTATCTCTCCTTCCGCGTATGAGTTAATGAAAACGGAACAACATCCATCGTTTATTCCATCCCTGTCACGATATGCTGATCAACATCAATCATTTTACGAAATTACGATAAATGACAACAGGCAACAGAACGATTCGCTTCTTTTTTTATACCAGGGGGCCATGCTCCATGGTGCGGACCGTCCATGTTACTACTGCGGTAGCCGAAAACACGGAGCGTTGCGGTGCCCTTCAAAGGAACTTTCCGAACTGGCAGGGGCTCTCAACAAATTAGGGTACCTTTCTTTTGATAAGATAAACGATCTTTATCTGCAATATCTGGGGAGAAATGAACAGGATCAAAAAGTTGGTACAAAGTTGGTAAAAGATTCCGATCCTCTTGGTCTTCTGGCTCACTATGGGTTCTATGAACTGAAAAAAGTTTTTCAACTTCGTTTTTTTAAAAATATCTGGAATGCACAGAGTAATGACTGGAGCAGGATTTCAACAACTAAGGCCGGTGAAGAAGGGAAAGGGGGATTTGTTTGGTTGGCCCAAGATTGCATCCGAGTGTCGAACCTCTCTCAGGCAGAATCACTCCTGCAAACCTGTTTGGAGAAATATCCACGGGATTACAGGGTCTACTGTTCGCTTGGATTTCTCAATATTGAGAGAGATAATCGGATCGGTGCAGAATATTACTTCACAAAAGCAGTAGACCACGCTACAACGAATCCCCAGCGAATATTTATTCTCTTATTGTTGTCCCGTTTATTTGATTTGAATAATGAAGAACGGAAGGCCCAGGAAAAGATTGAAGAGATTAAGTATATTGATTCCTCTTGTCCCGAGGCTCTCTATCAAGATATCATTTTCAAATTTCGGCAAAGGAAAGAATCAAAAGCCCTGTCAAGTCTCGTTGAACTCATCCTGTCGAATAGAGATTATTATATAAGCGCCTTGATTGATCCTGACCTTGCACCATTTAACAGGGTTATTCATCCGGAACTGAGAAAACTCTTTGCTGACGTCAGAGACCAGGCGCAAAAAATGGCACTTGATGCTGAAAGTGCATTTTCCCGGTTCAAGGCATTTCTTGGAGAAAATGATGATGAAGTGAAAAAGATAGAAACCCTTTTGCTGCAGTTACATGAATTAGCCGAAACTGACAGTTATTTTGGTTATCTTGATATGATGCATCATTGTAAGTTCATTTTGCATACCTGTCGAACAGTTACAAATCGCCGAAAGAGTGATTTGATAGAAATTCTGGATGGTATGGATAGTCGTGTTAAGAGATACTCTAGCTTTACGAGTAAATATCGACATCACTTTTTTATCAAACAAACTGACATCCAGCTACAGAATATTAAATCTGAAATCAATCAGATGTGGGCACTGACAAAATCCAATCAATCCAAGGCATATAACAATGTGTATATCCGATGTGAAGATCTGTCGAGAGAGTTGGACACCATTGAACCGAAATTGAAACTATTAAGGGTAATCAAGATAATAGAAGAATATTCAACCACGTTTTTAAAAGACACTTTTGTTATAATTGCGGCAATTTTATTTATCGCCGCTGTTATATTTCCCCTTGCTTTTTACTACCTTAATATGATTCTTCCGAAATTCGATATTTCTCCCATAACCGATATGTGGTTTTACCAGAAGTCTTTTATCGTTGCAGGATGTGCAGGGGGGTTATTATTATCTGTTTTTAAGTCCTTCAAAGGACTGTTCAAATTATAAAGATTACAAACAAGCTGATGGCCATTGTTTAATCGTATCTCTATAGTTGTATAACATTTTCAAAGCACATTATTATTATGTAGGAAGAGAGCATTTGCCTTCGCCAAGATACAGTCCGAATAAGTAAGGTTTTTGCGAAAGGAATGCCATAGCCTGACTCCGGACTTCTTCTTCGGCAAAAGCAGTACTATAACGCCATGTTTCATAGTCAAACGTAAGGCTTCGGGCAAAATAAAGTGGTTTCAGTGCGTTAATGATTTCAAATCTTTCTTGTTCCGAAGCATCACCAAACGTATAAAGGAGGCTGTAAACAATCTGAGACCAGAGCATAATCTCCACATCATAATTATCCATGATGAACATGTTATTAATTTTTTTATAAGCATAGGGATTAAGATACCGTTTGACCCATGTATGATATTCGTTATATTCATTTCGACAGTCCTGCTTCAGCTTCAGGATATCTATGTCAAGCCATTGCGGTTCAGCGAGCTTATCGAGACCGAAACACTCAATTTTTTGTGCTCCCTCGTTTTGCCACAATGCAATTGATTTTTTCAATAATAACTCATCCAGCCATTCACACCGGAACTTGAGTAATGTTGAAAAGAGCGTATATACAACCTCTTCAAACATTCTGCCAAGTTTCGGGCTGCTTGCATTGTGAATTTTTGTTCCCAGTCCCGCCTGACAAATCCTGAAATCACCGAAGAAGGCATTCAACGACATAAAGATATCGATACCATACTGCCTTATCATATCGTCCCATGACTGACTGAGCCAGTGAGAACATAATCGTTGTGAGAAGGCGAAATCACCTCCGATCGGCTGTCGGATATCGAGGCCTGTCAGGGAAAAAACAAGAGGGTAACAAAGATGATTTGTGATCGTTCCATCGAACTGGTGTCTCGAATACAAAGGGACTACCAGATCATATCCTTTTCTGACAGGATAACCGAGATATCTGATCCATTCCGGAGTAATGGAACGGAGATCCGCATCAACAACGATTATCGCCTGAGCGTTCACCTTTGTGCAAAAGGTGAAGAGATTCCAGAAATTGTTACCCTTACCCGTCACTCCTGCCGGTGTTGAAATATATTTTTTCTCAATTTTTGGAGGTACCGTGGCGGTCATAAAAACGTCTTTTGTACCGTCAGGACTATTATTGTCGCAGTTGACAATAATGCACCGTAAATCGGGGAAAAATTGATCAAGACCCTGTCCTGCGGTTGAGACAACATGGCCAATGGTCTCGTGTTCATTATACGAGGGGATACCGACTACAATATCGTATCGATCTTTCATCTCTTCACATT
>JAFGQS010000165.1 GCA_016935565.1 Deltaproteobacteria bacterium | reverse complement strand
GTAGATGATCTTGGTGACACGAGTACCCTTGCTGATCCGTCTGTCGTGGATGGTATCGTTAAAAACAGACTGTAATAAAAAATCATGGCCTGTCGTGACGTGCGACAGGCCATGGCCGTATTTAAAACATAAAAACCACGAAGATGAACGGTCCGGCATGATCCGAAACAGTATCTGCCGGCGTTTGTCCGTGAAAGGAGGTCATTGTGAATATAGTTGCATGTGTAAAACAGGTCCCTGATACAGAAGCCTTGATCAAGGTAAAACCGGATGGATCCGGTATTGAGGAAGGGGGAATCAAGTGGGTCATGAATCCCTACGACGAGTTCGGTGTGGAAGAGGCCCTCAAACTGAAGGAAAAATTAGGCGGAGAGGTAACCGTTGTATCTGTCGGTCCCGCCAGGACAATGGAGACGATCAGAACTGCACTTGCCATGGGTGCTGAGAAGGGAATTCATATTGATGATCCGGCCCTGTACAATGCCGATGCCTACACAACGGCAAACGCTCTGGCAGCAGCCATCAAGGAAATACCCTACGATATTATCTTCTGCGGGCAGAGAGCAATTGATGGTGACATGGGTCAGGTGGGTTCAATTCTGGCGGAATTGCTCGATATTCCGCAGTGCACCATCGTAACGAAGCTTGATGTGGGAGACGGGAAAGCGACGGCAGTGAAGCCCATTGAAGGCGCCCAGCTCGTGCTTGAAACTTCTCTTCCCTGCGTCATTACAGCTCAGAAAGGCTTGAATGAGCCCCGGTATGCATCGCTTCCGGGAATTATGAAAGCCAAAAAGAAACCCGTCGATGTGAAAAATGCTGCGGCACTGGGAATTTCTGTTGAGCCGAAGGCAAAGATCGAAAAAATGACGCCACCTCCGGCCAGGCCTCCTGGAAAGATCATCGAAGGCGAAGATCCGGCTGCCAAGGCGGCAGAGGTGATCAGACTTCTCAGAGAAGAAGCCAAGGTAATTTAACGAGAGGAATGGAGGAGGAAAAAATGTCAAAAGGTGTATGGATAGTAGCGGAACAAAGGGATGGAGCCCTTCGAAAGGTAAGTTTCGAGCTTGCGAGTGCAGCGAGAAAGCTCGCCGACGAGCTCGGTGATGAAGTAGGTGCAGTACTCCTGGGAGCAGGAGTAGAAGGACTGGCGCCGGAACTCGGCAAATACGGTGTCGACAAGGTCTATGTGGCAGACGATGCAGTGTTTGCGCAGTACACGACCGATGCCTATGCGGCGGCGGTTGCGAAGGTTGTAAAGGAAAATGACCCGGCAATCCTGCTTCTGGCAGCGTCTGTCCTGGGAAAGGATCTTTCATCCAGACTGGTGGGGAAACTTGCCACGGGTATGGCCTCGGACTGCGTGGAACTGAAGATTGAAGGCGGGAAGCTCATTGCAAAGAGACCCATGTATGCCGGTAAAACATTCGGCGAAGTCTCAGTTTCAGGAAGCCCCCAGATGGCTCAGTTGCGACCCAACGTCTTTCCGGCCAATGAAAATGCAAAGGCCGGTGAGGTCGTGAAATTTGACGCCGGCGTCAGTGCTGCTGACATCAAGGCGAAGGTTGCCGAAGTTCAGCAGGACACGAGCGGAAAGGTCGACCTGACGGAAGCCGAAATCATCGTATCGGGCGGCCGTGGAATGAAAGGCCCCGAAAATTATAACATCATAGAGGAGCTGGCCGATGTACTTGGCGCCACCGTTGGTGCGTCGAGAGCGGCAGTGGACGCCGGCTGGAGGCCCCAGTCGGATCAGGTGGGACAGACCGGTAAGGTCGTATCCCCCAACCTCTATATTGCATGCGGTATATCAGGAGCAATCCAGCATCTCGCCGGCATGAGCTCTTCGAAGTATATTGTCGCCGTGAACAAGGATCCCGATGCTCCCATTTTCGCCAAGGCCGATTACGGTATCGTGGACGACCTGTTCAAGATCGTACCGGAACTGACGACAGCGGCAAAGAAAATAATGTAATTACCAAGCAAGAACAGCGGGGTGGATTTCGGTCCGCCCCTTTTTTTAAAACCAAACAAACAGGGGGGTCAGGTCTCAACATTTGTTGAGACCTGACCCCATGAATGGAGGCATTATGGCACACGGTGCGAAACATGTTTACACAGTAGGAAACGAAGGAAGAGAGGTCTTCTGGAACGCCCCGTATGAACTTATCCTTTTTGCCTTTACAGCAGTCGCAATGGCTATATTTGCCTATGGTCTTTACAGACGGTGGCAGTTGTGGAAAGCAATAGGAAAACCGGAAGACAGAACTGATAATGCGGGAGCACGGATACAATCTCTTATTTCAAACGGTCTTTTCCAGATTAAAACCTTTAGAGACGTCTATCCAGGTATAATGCATGCGTTGATTTTCTTTGGATTCTTTGTCTTAATTTTTGGTGCAGCTATCGACGCAACACAATTTCACATTGGTCTCCCATTCTTTCATGGCTCATTCTACCTCTGGTTCTCATTGATTATGGAAATATTCGGTCTGGCCGTTTTGCTCGGTGTTGTTATAGCGGTTTACCGAAGATATATTGAGAAACCTGACCGTCTCGGTTACATGGGCACACCGGATAATACAGCTGACGATGCAATTGTGTTGACGTTGATCGGCAGTATCATTGTAACCGGGTTCTTGATAGAAGCGCTGAGGCTTTATGTGAATGTCAATGTTGATGGTTTTACCTGGGGTATGTGGTCCTTTGTCGGTTATGCGTTGTCGAAAACATTGACGGGAATTGGTTACGACACCGCCCGTGTATTACATAAGTGGATGTGGTGGATCCACACGTTCATCGTTCTCGGTTTCATCGCATACATTCCCTGGTCGAGACTGCTCCATATCATCACGTCTCCGGCCAATCAATATATGATGTCTTTGAAACCGAAAGGATATCTTGAGCCGATCGGAGATTTTGAAACGGCCGAATCATTCGGTGTGGGTCAGCTCGAAGATTTTACATGGAAACAGATCTTTGATTCCGAAGCCTGCACGCGGTGCGGGCGCTGTCAGGACGGCTGCCCGGCATACCTCTCAGGGAAACCTCTTTCTCCCAAGAAAGTCATTCAGGATTTGAAGACATACTGGCTTGAGCGAGCCCCCGTCGTACTTGCTGCTCAAAAGGCAGCACCGGAAGGTGAAGAGCCCCAGATACCGGAACCGGAAAAGCTTATGGTGGGTGAGGTGATTGATCTGCACGAACTCTGGGCATGCACAAACTGCATGTACTGCATTGAGCATTGTCCCGTCTGCATCGAGCATGTTCCGAAGATTGTCGGTATGAGACAATACAAGGTCTTGATGGAGGCAGACTTCGCACCAGAGTTACAGTTAACGTACAGGAACATGGAAAATAACTCCAATCCCTGGGGTATCGGTGCTCATTTACGACAGGATTGGGCTCCCGAACTGGGGGTCAAAACACTGGCCGAAGATGCTAATGTGGAATATCTTTTCTATGTGGGATGTTCGGGCTCCTTTGACGATAGAGGCAAAAAGGTTGCCGTTGCACTCGCAAAGATTCTGAAAGAAGCCGGTGTGAGCTTCGGTGTCCTTGGCGCTGAGGAAGGCTGCTGCGGCGATTCCGCCATGAGAGGTGGAAACGAATATCTCTATCAGATTCTCGCCCAGACAAATATCGAAGTAATGAGCGGGTACGGGGTTAAGAAAATCATCTGTATGTGTCCGCACGGATACAACGCATTGAAAAAAGATTACCCCCATTTCGGCGGTAATTATGAGGTGTATCACCACACGGAGATCCTTGCAGACCTCATTGCTCAGGGAAGAATCACCTTTAAAAAATCCGTGGAGGGATTATTTACGTACCACGATTCCTGTTTCCTCGGCAGATACAATGACGTGTATGATCAGCCGAGAAATGCTCTGAAGGCTATACCCGGCTTGAATCTTGTGGAAATGGATCGAAGCTACGCGAAGAGTTTCTGCTGCGGAGCCGGTGGAGCAAGAATGTGGATGGAAGAGGATATCGGTGAGCGAATTAACGATATGAGGACGGATCAAGCGATCGCGGTTAATGCCGGTACCATTGCCGTGGGATGCCCCTTCTGTCTGACCATGATGGCTGACGGTATCAAAGACCGGGAAAAGGAAGAGTCGATGGATGCCCTTGATATTGCAGAAATCGTCTGGAATGCCATGGGGATTGAGGAAGCGGCAGAAGAGGCTCCGAGCGGGGAGGCACCGCCCGCGGAAGAAACATCAGAAGCGGAAGCCCCGAAAGAAGAACCGTCTGAATAAGATGACTCACAAAGCTCTATCAAAGCCTCTGACCACTGCATGGTCAGAGGCTTTTTTTATGGTAATTTGCGAAAAAATCTATTACATTACTCTTCATGACACGTTGTGGCAGAGATCTCACGGTTACAAAACAGTGGGTGAAACCGTCGATTATGTATTAACGGATAACAGAAAGGGGGACCATAATGACGCAAGACGTGATCTACGAGGGTAAACCGTGGTTAAAATCCTATGCACCATTTGCCTCGGAATCCATCGATTATGAGGAAATCTGTCTGCCTGATATTTTAGACAGAACCGTGGGGAAATATCCCGAAACGGATGCTCTGATTTTTCAGGGCTATAAAGTTAAATACCGGGAGCTCAAAGATATGGTGGATCGCTTTGCTTCCTGTCTTGCCGATTTTGGAGTCAAACAAGGTGAAGCCGTTGCGATTCTTCTTCCCAATGTCATACCCTGCGTTGTCGCATATTTAGCCATTTTAAAATTGGGCGCCATTGCCGTCATGAATAATCCTCTCTACACGGATCAGGAACTGGATCATCAGTTCAATGATTCCGGGTCGAAGGTGCTTGTCTGCCTTGATCTTCTCGCGAATCGCATGATCGATCTCCGTCCGAAGACAAAGATAAAACAGATCGTGTATACGTCCATCGGAGATTATCTTCCCTTTCCGAAAAATCTCCTCTTTCCGCTGGTTGCCAAAAAGAAGAAGTTGGCAGCCGACGTCAAAACGGCCGAAGATGTATACAAGTGGAAAGAATGTATCGCACAGTATCCTCCGAATCCGCCGGCTGTGGATATCAGCTTCGACGATATTGCCATGTATCAATATACCGGTGGAACAACAGGCGTGTCAAAAGGGGTGATGCTGACTCACGCAAATCTGAGCAAACAGCTCCAGCAGATTGATAACTGGTTCCCGAAAGATCTTCTCGTACCGGGCAAAGAAATTGCCCTTGGAGCCCTTCCGTTCTTTCACGTTTTCGGCCTGAGTGTCACGATGAATTTCTCCATTTATGAAGGATGGACCGATGTCCTGGTTCCAAGACCTCAACCGGAACCCCTCCTGGAGGCGATACAGAAATTCAGACCCACATTTGCTCCGCTTGTCCCGACCATGTATATCGGCATGCTGAATCATCCCGATGTGAAAAAAACCGATATGACCTGCCTGAAGGGTGCCTTTTCCGGAAGCGCACCTCTGCCGGTTGAAGTTATCCATGAATTTGAGAAGACAACCGGCGCCATTATTGTCGAGGGGTACGGTCTGACTGAAACGACACCGGTTACCCACGTCAATCCCTTTGCCGGTGGCGTCCGTAAAGTGGGAAGCATCGGGGTTCCCATCTCAGACACGGTATGCCGAATCGTAGATCTCGAAGAGGGAACACAAGACATGCCTGTCGGTCAAGCGGGGGAACTGATCATCAAAGGACCGCAGGTCATGAAGGGTTACTGGAACAAACCGGAAGAAACGGCGAATACCATCCGGGATGGCTGGTGCTACACCGGCGATATTGCAACCATGGACGACGAGGGGTATTTTTATATTGTTGACCGAAAGAAGGATATGATTATTTCCGGGGGTTATAATATCTATCCCCGGGATATTGACGAAGTCTTCTACGAACATCCCAAGGTACAGGAGGCATGCTCCATCGGTATCCCCGATCCGACGAGGGGAGAAAATGTCAAGGTCTTCGTTGTTCTCAGAGAAGGTGAAACTGCCACGGCAGAAGAGATGATCAACTTCTGCACGGATAAACTGGCAAAGTACAAATTACCGGCGGAAATCGAATTTCGTACTGAACTACCGAAGACGAATGTAGGAAAAATACTTCGCAAACAGCTCAGACAGGAAGAACTTGCAAAGAGAAAAGCTGCCGAATAACAGGCAGTCGTCAACGTGTAACCATATATAATACTACAATAAAAAGCCCCTGGCTGTAGCTTTTCAGGGGCTTTTCTGATGTCTTTATGGTACAATGCATTAAAAATAATGAAGGAGGATGTCACGTTCTCGGTGATAACCGGTATATAAACCCAGCGTAGAGAGTCTCTACCCGCGTCTGGCCTGTCACTATTTTTCTGTCACACGCATTGGAGTATGCTCCGTCAGTCATTTCTTCTCTACATCAATAGAAGAAAGGAAGGGTGAAAAAAATGGCAGGAGAAACCGTATATCAGAGCAAGCCATGGTTGAAGTCTTATGAACAGGGGGTGCCCGATCATATAGAGTATGAAGAAATCTGTATGCCCCTTGTTCTGGATAGAACGGCACAGGAATTTCCCGAAAAAACAGCCCTCATTTTCCAGGGATATCGAATGACATTTGCCGAGCTCAAGGACATGGTGGACAGATTTGCCACCTGCCTTGCCGACTTCGAGGTCAAGAAGGGGGATGCCGTGGCCATACTCCTTCCCAATCTCATACCCTGTGTCGCTGCCTACTATGCCATCATGCGACTGGGAGGGATTGTGGTATTGAACAACCCTCTCTACACGGACCGGGAACTGGAACATCAATTCAACGATTCCGGATCCAAGGTACTCATAACGCTCGATCTTCTCGGAAATCGCATGATAGATCTCAGACCGAAAACGCAGATCAGGCAGATTGTGTACACGTCCATCGGCGATTATCTTCCCTTCCCGAAGAATTTGCTCTTCCCCCTCGTGGCGAAGAAGAAAAAACTGGCGGCGGACGTGAAGGATGCACCTGACGTATTTCAATGGAAGGAGTGCGTCGCACGCTACGCCCCCAATCCGCCGGCTGTACAGATCGGCTTTGACGATGCGGCAACGTATCAGTACACAGGGGGGACGACCGGTGTTTCAAAAGGCGTCATGCTCACCCACGCGAATCTGAGCAAACAGTGTCAGCAAGCTGAGGCGTGGTTTCCCCGTTTCCGCAAAGGAGAGGAGATCATCCTGGGAGCGCTGCCCTTCTTTCATTCTTTCGGCATGACCACGGCGATGAACTTTGGAATAGACATGGGATGGGCCGATGTCCTGATTCCGCGGCCCCAGCCGGAACAGTTACTGGAGGCCATACGGAAGTTCAGGCCGACCTTTGCTCCCCTCGTTCCCACCATGTATATCGGCATGCTGAATCATCCTGACCTCAAAAAAACAGACATGACCTGTCTGAAAGGATGCTTTTCGGGAAGTGCGCCTCTTCCTGTCGAGGTAATCCGGGAATTTGAAGCCAAAACGGGGGCGATCATTGTCGAAGGGTTCGGCATGACGGAAACGACGCCGGTCACCCATATCAATCCCTTTGCCGGCGGTGCGCGAAAGGTTGGCAGTGTCGGTGTTCCCGTTTCTGACACGGAGTGTCGAATCGTTGACCTGGAAACGGGAACCATGGACATGCCTGTGGGTGAAACGGGGGAACTGATTATCAAGGGACCGCAGGTGATGAAGGGGTACTGGAACAAGCCCGACGAGACGGCACAGACCCTCCGTGAGGGATGGTTGTTTACCGGCGACATTGCGCGGATGGATGAAGACGGCTATTTCTACATTGTCGATCGAAAGAAGGATATGATAATATCAGGCGGCTTTAATGTATATCCCCGGGATATCGACGAGGTCTTCTACGAAAACGATAAGGTACAGGAGGCCTGCTCTATCGGCATTCCCGACCCGAAGCGGGGTGAAAATGTCAAGGTATTCGTGGTGTTGAAGGAAGGCGTAACGGCAAGCGAGGAGGAATTGATTGAATTCTGCAAAACCAGACTGGCCACGTATAAGTTGCCGACGGAAATAGAATTTCGTGACGAACTGCCCAAGAGCACCGTTGGTAAAGTGCTCCGCAAGGAACTTCGTCTGGAAGAACTTGAAAAAAGAAAAATGTGACATTCTCTGAAATGATGGAGGTTGGTATGATCGGTTTTCAGGAGATAGACGGTGTAAAAATTGCGTACCGGGTTAATGATGATGGTCTGAGCGACGATCGGAAGAGCCTTGTCTTTATTCACGGGTCCGGCTGTGACCATACCCTGTGGGATTATCAGTTCAAGGCATTGGGTAGTGATTTCAATATGGTTGGAGTGGACCTTCCCGGCCATGGCCGGTCCGAGGGTGCCGGGGAACAGGATGTTGAACGATATGTGGAATGGGTCAGAAAGATCGTTGATACTCTTGCCTTGAGGAAGCCTTGTATTGCCGGTCATTCCCTCGGTGCCGCCATAAGTCTCACCTTCGCTATCAAATACGGCGAGGTGCTTTCGGGAATCGTCCCCGTGGGTGGAGGCGTCACCATGCCCGTTAATGAGATGATTCTCAATGGTATACGGCATGACACCGCTGCGACCCTTACCTTCATTGCCAAATTTTCGGTGACAAAGAAGAACCGCAGAAAATTCGTGCAACCACTCGTTGACGGTATGCTGAAGGTAAGTCCGGAGATCATATACGGAGATTTTCTTTCCTGTGACAGGCTCGATATCACCGACGAAATACAGAAGATAGCGGTTCCGACACTCTTGATCTGCGGTGAGGACGATAAGATGACACCTCCAGCGCTTTCACGGTATATGGAAGAGAAAATTCCCGGAGCTGAACTGGCACTGATCGGAGATGCGGGACACTTCGTTATGCAGGAAAACGCCGATGCATTTAACGGTGCACTGAGAGATTTTGTCCAGCGGATTCATGAGTGAATTACCCCGCCTCAAGGGGCACCCATAATCAATCTCCTCCCCCTTGATGGGGGAGGACTCAGGTAGGGGTGGAAAATCTGTCAAATACCCCCTCTTCCTAACCTTCTCCCACCGGGGGAGAAGGAACTATAAGGATGCCATTCATCCCCGTGTAAAACACGGGGTATTCCGGCACATATTCATAAATAATAGCAAGATGAGAGGGATTATGGCAAAGATATTGGTAGTATACCATTCACAGACGGGAAACACGGAAAAAATGGCCACGGCGGTTGCCGAAGGGGCCGCCGGTTTTGAAAATACCGAACTCACTCTGAAACGGGCCTCTGATGCGACACTTGATGATCTTTTATGGTGTGACGGCCTCGCCATCGGAACGCCCGAGAATTTCGGCTATATGTCGGGGGCGATGAAGGACTTCTTTGATCGCACCTTTTACCCTTCCCAGGGCAAGATTTTCAAGAAACCCTACGTCATATTTATCAGTGCCGGTAATGACGGAACAGGGGCACAAAACAGCATCGAACGTATAGCCCGGGGATATCCGCTGAACAAGGTATACGAGCCTGTCATTGCCAGGGGAGAAGTAACCGATAAAATCCTCGACCAGTGCCGGGAACTGGGGCAGACACTGGCTGGCGGCTGTGAGCTGGGAATTTATTAGGAGAAAGCCTGTCAAGGCTCAAGGCAAAGGGCTCACGGTCTTCGATCCTTTTGCCTTGAGCCCTAAGCGGTGGCCTATACGACTTTTATGATCGACTCGAGATAATCAGCAGGTTTTTCGAAACCGAGAAGCGTGAGAATCGTGGCGGCCACGTTACCCAGTCCCGGTTCCTGGATGTCCTTATTTAATTCGTATCGATCGGTATCGGGACCGTGAATGATAAACGGTACCGGATTCAGGGTATGGCTCGTCATGGGCTTATATTCGCCGCCCGCTCCCTGAACGGGCTTGCCTGTTTTTTTATCCACTTCGATCATCTGTTCACAGTTCCCATGGTCGGCTGTAATGATGAGTGTTCCGCCCATGTCGTCAATTGCGCCAATGAGGCTCCCTAACGCTTCGTCAACGGCTTTGACAGCGTCAACTGCGGCAGGAAGTGATCCCGTGTGTCCCACCATGTCTCCATTGGCAAAGTTCAAACGGAGGAATTTATACTGTCCCAATCGAAGTGCCTCGATTGCTTCATCTGCTATTTCTCTGGCCTTCATGGCAGGGGCCTGGTCAAAGGGCAGCTGATCCGACTCGATCTCTTCCCAGTCCTCGAGTTTTTCGTCAAATTTGGCGGAATCATTGCCATTCCAGAAATAGGTGACGTGACCGTATTTCTGGGTTTCGCTCACTGCATATTGGGGAATGCCATTCTTTGCCAGATACTCAGAAACTGTTCGGTCAATAGCCGGCGGTACAACCAGATATCGAGGCGGCATATGTGTGTCCGAGTCGTATTGCAGCATGCCCGCATAGATAACATGTGGCCTGTATTGTCGGTGAAATCCCGTAAAATCATCTTCCACAAAAGCCCTGCTGATCTCAAGTGCCCGGTCTCCCCGGTAGTTGAATAAGATCACGTTGTGATCATCCTTAATGGTACCCATCGGCTCTTCAGGATTTTTCGGCCGGTGGACTACCCAGTGGGGAAGGTATTGGTCGTCTGCCTGATATTCTTCACGCAGTGCACCGATTGCCGTGAGGCTGTCGGGAAACTTCGGGCCTTCCCCCAGTACGTGAGCATGATAGCCTCGCTCCACGATTCGCCAGTCTGCTTCGTAACGGTCCATGGTGGTTACCATTCTGCCGCCTCCGGAAGCGACATGGTAGAGACGTTTCGTGCCGTCTTTTATGGCCTGCACACGGAGTGACCAGAGGTAATCTTCGAGTTCCCCGAAATATCGCAAGGCACTCAGTGGTGGTACATCGCGTCCGTCTAACAGACCGTGTATATAGACTTCTTCAACACCCTTTCTGTCGCATTCGCCGACCAGAGCAAAGAGATGCTTGATATTACTGTGAACGTTTCCATCCGATATGAGCCCGATAAAATGAATCGGGGTTTTCATCGACAGAGAATTTTCAATGACCTCTTTCCATGTTTTCGATTCAAACAACCTGCCGCTTTCGATGGCATCGTCGACGAGACGAGCTCCCTGAGCAAAGATACGACCGGCGCCTAAAGCGTTATGACCGACCTCACTGTTTCCCTGGTCATCATCCGAGGGCATACCGACCGCCGTCCCGTGGGCTTTGAGCTTCGTGACAATTGTTTCGTTCTTAAGAAGACTGAAAAGATTCTTCGGTTGCGCATTATCTATCGCATTCCCGGGATATCCCTCATCGTTCCCGCGATACAGACCCATGCCGTCCAGAATGATCAACAGTAACGGACCTTTGACACCGTCATACTGAGTCAATTTTTGTAATGTGAAATTCATAGTTCTTTCCTTTCACACGCTTTCCGTTATGTTATCAAAAAATATTTCACGATGAACACGTTTCATTTATAACAAAAAAGCATCGGATGGAGCAATAACAATCAACAACGACCACAACACGGTATTATTTGATATGATGATTGACGATTCATCACAAAAGACGTTTTACGGATAAAAAAAGGGTCAGAGCATTTCAAGCCCTGACCCTCGTTGTGTATCTTCATGATACGATTATCGTGCACCCAGAAGTTTCCTGGCAATAACCATTCTCTGGACCTCATTGGTACCTTCATAGATCTGGCAGATCTTTGCATCGCGCATATGTCGCGCAGCGGGATAATCTTCACAGTATCCGTACCCGCCGAAGATCTGAACACCCTCAATGGCAGCCCGCATGGCCACATCGGAGGCATACATCTTTGCCTGGGCCGACGCTTTCTCGTAGTCCAATCCGTTGTCTTCCAACCAGGCAGCCTTCAGAAGCATCAGTTCCGCCGCATCCAGTTCCGTCGCCATGTCGGCCAGTTTCCACTGGATTGCCTGGAATGATGAAATGGGCTTGCCGAACTGTACTCGCTCTTTCGAATACTGAAGGGCATCTTCCAGAGCGGCTTTACCGATACCGCAAGCCTGGGAACCGATTCCGATTCTACCGGCATCGAGACCCATCAACATCTGTTTGAAGCCCTGCCCGGGTGTTCCCAGAAGGTTCTCTGCCGGGACTTCAGCATCCTCAAAGACCAGTTCGGCCGTACCGGACGCCAGGATTCCCATTTTTTCCTCGATTGTTCCGAGTGAGAACCCGGGGGTGTTCTTCAGATCGACGATCAGGTTGAGGATTCCCTTGTAACCCTTGTCGGGATCTTCGTTGGCGGCGAGGACACAATAATGTGCCACGTTACCGTTGGTGATGAACTTTTTAACGCCGTTGACGATATACTTGTCGCCTTTCAACTGGGCGCGGCATCGCAGGGCTCCCGCATCAGAACCGGCTCCCGACTCGGTCAGCGCATAGCAGCCCTCAACTTTTCCACCGGACACGGGAGGCAGAAACTTCTTTTTCTGCTCTTCCGTACCGAAGGCATTGACGGGAAAACCGTAGAGGGAGTTATTAACCGATGTGATGACACCGCAGCTTCCGCAACCCCGGGAAATCTCGAGCATGGCCAGAACATATGTCACGTTGTCCATGCCTGCTCCTTCGTAATCCGTGGGGATGGCCACACCCATGATCCCCATTTCACCAAGTTTCCGGCAGATCTCTTCGGGGTGCCTGTGGGTCTTATCCAGCTCACCGGCGATCGGCTTGATCTCCTCGTCGGCAAACCGCGCCACCATGTCCCTCACCATTGCTTGTTCTTCAGTTGGTGCAAAATTCATAAAGCTCCTCCTTTTTATATGTTTTCTTGAAACCGTTCATGGAAATTCGGATCAACCGAAACGATTGGCCTTTCCGTCGATCTTATTCCACGGTTTACTGTTAAAATTTCCCAGTCAGTACTAACGACCGATAAAGTTTGCCTTTCTCTTTTCGACAAATGCCTTCATCCCTTCTTTCTGATCTTTGGTGCTGAAACACTGGGCACAACACTCCATTTCGAGTCTGTTTGCATGATCAAGCGGAAGTTCTTGGCCGAAGTTAACGGCGTGTTTCATCATCTTGATGGCAAAGGCAGGCATGGCTGCCAGTTTCTTTGCAAATTTCTTCGTTTCTTCCATCAGCTGATCGGCTGGAAACACCCTGTTGACCAGACCGATTTCATAGGCGCGCTGGGCATTGACCTGTTCTCCGCTCATGAGAAGTTCCAGAGCCCTTCCGATACCGATAATGCGGGGCAGTCTCTGGGTTCCGCCCCAACCGGGTGTCAATCCGAGCAGGATTTCCGGCTGCCCGAAACGGGCATTATCGGCTGCAAACCTGATGTCACAGGACATGGTGATCTCCGTACCGCCGCCCAGTGCAAAACCTCTGACCGCAGCAATCGTGGGTTTCGGAAGTAATTCAAGAGCTCTGTATGTCTCGTGACCCCGTTCCATAAATTTCAGTGCGTCGCAGGGTTCCAGATCCTGCATTTCCACAATATCGGCACCGGCGACAAAAGCCTTTTCTCCTGCACCGGTAACAATGACGGCCTTAATACTATCGTCATCGTAGCATGTCTTTATTGCATCCATGAATTCCCCCATCGTTTCGGAGTTCATGGCATTCAATGCCTTCGGCCGATTAAACATTATGGTTGCAACGTTTTCTTCAACCTCGAATACGATATTCTTGTACTCCATCAATCAATCCCTCCTTCCTGTTTGTCAGGAAATCAACTGACTACTTACTGTAGTCGTAAAATCCCCTTCCCGTCTTTCTTCCGAGATAACCGGCATCCACATATTTCTTCAGAAGCGGACATGGCCGGTATTTGGAATCGCCGAATCCCTTGTGGAGAACGTCCATAATCGCCCAGCAGGTATCGAGACCAATCAGATCTCCAAGCGCAAGGGGACCCATGGGATGATTCATACCGAGCACCATGATATTATCAATCGCTTCCGGTGTACCGACTCCCTCAAAGAGAGCATACACAGCTTCATTGATCATGGGCATAAGGACTCTGTTCGATATAAAACCGGGAAAATCGTTACATTCGACAGGAACTTTTCCGAACTGTTTGGAGAGTTTATCCGTCAGATCGTATGTTTCCTGTGATGTAGCCAACCCTCTGATGATTTCGACAAGTCTCATCACCGGAACAGGGTTCATGAAATGCATGCCGATGACGAGTTCCGGTCTCTTTGTAGATCCTGCAATCCTTGTGATCGGAATGGATGATGTATTCGTGGCAAGAATGACACCCGGTTTACAGACCTCGTCCAGTTTCTTGAAGATTCCAAGCTTCAGATCTTCCCGCTCAACTGCTGCCTCAACGACAAAATCCGCATCCTTCATATCCTCCAGGTTTGTGCTTTTTGTAATTCGGCCAAGGATTTCCTCTTTCTGATCGGCGGTAAGCTTTTCTTTCGCAACAAGCCTGTCGAGGTTTTTTGAGATTGTATTATAGCCCCTGTCGACGAATTCCTGGGCAATATCATTCATGATTACTTTTAATCCTCCCGGATTGGCCGCAACCTGAGCGATACCGTTACCCATCTGACCGGCTCCAACGACGCCAAAAGTTTTTACTTCCATTATTCTCCCTCCTATGTCTTGATTTTTAAAGACAGAATTTCTCTTGCTATCCGCCCCCGGTGAAATGAGGGTTGAATAGTAAGGTGATCAAACCCACATCCGGCACAAGCATTTATTCTGATGCCGGACGCGGGCTTTCTTGAATTCAACACAAAATCGACGTTAACCAATATTATCGTACCGGTCAAGGATTATATTTTTACACCCGTTCCAGCACGATGGACATGCCCTGTCCGCCACCGATACATAACGTTGCCAGACCGAGGTTGTAGTCCTTCTTGTTCATCTCCATTGCGAGCGAGTAAGTAATCCTCGCGCCGGTACAGCCGATGGGATGTCCGATGGAAATTCCGCTGCCGTTGAGATTGCATTTGTCAAGATCAACTTCGAGCTCTTTGATGCAGGCAAGGGCCTGAGATGCAAAAGCCTCATTCAATTCGACATAATCCATGTCTTTCATTGTAAGGCCAAGTTTCTTGAAAAGCTTTCTGGTAGAAGGAATCGGTCCGAGTCCCATGTAGGCAGTATCAACACCGCTAAAAGCGTATCCCTTGATCTTTGCAAGAGGTTTCAGGCCAAGTTCTTTTGCCTTTTCTGCGCTCATCACCACCACAGCTGCTGCGGCATCATTGATGCCTGAGGAATTGCCGGCTGTGACGGTGCCACCCTTTTTGAAGGCAGGTGGTATTTTTGCCATTTTTTCTAATGTGGTGTCCATGGGACGCTCGTCCACTTCAAAGACCTTCGGATCGCCCCTTTTCTGGGGGATGACCACCGGAACGATTTCATCAGCGATGGCGCCGCTTGCGATAGCTGCCCGGGCTCTCCGGTGACTCTCGTATGCCAGCTCATCCTGCTCTTCTCTCGAGAATCCGTATTTATCCACGATATTTTCCGCCGTCATTCCCATATGATATCCATGAAAGATTTCATAGAGGCCATCATGGACCATCATGTCGATAATCTGACCGTAAGGCATGTTCATCCGGTATCCCCAGCGCGCATTGGGCAACGCATAATTGACGTTGCTCATATTTTCCATACCGCCTGCTATAACAATATCGGCATCGCCTGCCTTGATGGCCTGTGCGGCCAGAGCAATGGCCTTCATTCCCGAGGCACACACCTTGTTTACTGTAATTCCACCGGTCTCTTCAGGAATTCCGGCATAGATCATTGCCTGTCTGCCGGGATTCTGTCCCTGTGCTGCCTGAATGACGTTGCCCATGATGCATTCGTCAAAATGAACAGGTGTTAATGACTCGTCATAATCATAATACTTTTCGTTTATGTCGGTCCGCTCAAGGCCGGCGAATACTGTAGGACAGCATGTTTTGATAACTTCATCAACGGTCGGCCTTAATCCGGCCCTCGTGACGGCTTCTTTGATGACAAGGGCACCGAGGTCAACACACTTTACACCTTTCAAAGAACCACCGAAGCTACCCACAGCAGTCCTTGCTCCACTTACAATTACTACATCTCCCATTAAAATTTCTCCTTTCAAGTAAAGTACGGGCCCAAGGCAAAGGGTGTAGGGCAAAAGGTAACAGATTGTTGCTTACGCGGAACTGCTTGTTTTACACCTCAAACCTTTAGCCTTTAGCCTTTAGTCTTATTATTCAACCTTGATCAACATGGCATCGCCCTGGGCATGGCCCGAGCAGATGCCGCAGACACCGATTCCGCCTCCCCTGCGCCTCAGTTCATAGGCAAGCGTCATGACGATCCTGGCTCCCGTTGCTCCGATGGGATGGCCATAGGCAATGGCGCTTCCATTGACGTTGACCTTCTCGTACATTTGCTCTTTTGTCATTCCGAGAATGGTCCGGGCACTGATGAGTGCCACGGCGGCAAAGGCCTCATTGATTTCGATAAGATCGACATCATCCACCGTCATGTCATTCTGGTCCAATACTTTTTTGATGGAAAGACCGGGAACCGTGGCGATATCCTTCGTGGGCTGCGAGACCTCGGCATAATCAATGATGGTGAACAGTGGTTTCAAGCCCAGCTCATCTGCTTTTTCTCGCGTCATGAGAAGACACACATCCCCACCGTCGTTGACACCGGGGGCGTTTCCTGCTGTCACGCTGCCCGGTTGACCGGTAACGGAGCTCTTGTGTCCGAAGACGGGCGGCAGCTTGGCCAATCCTTCCATTGTTGTCGTCGGCCTGGGGCCTTGATCCTTTTCCATGATTTCGATCTTTTTCCCTGCCCGGACCTCAACAGGGAATATTTCATCATCCAATCGTCCGGCTTCCATAGCGGCAACGGCCCTCGTCTGGGATTGATAGGCCCAATCATCCTGATCTTCCCTTGTAAACCCGAACTCGTCCGCCGTTTCCGATCCATGGATTGCCATGTGGCGGTTATAAAATGCGTCCCACAGACCATCGTAAACCATGAGGTCAACCGCCGGTGCAGTGGTCAATCCCATTCGATTCCCCCATCTCATGTTAGGAAGCGAGTAGGGACAATTGCTCATGCTCTCCTGGCCGCCGGCGATGCAGATCTCGGCCCGTCCCAACTGGATCATCTGGGCTGCCAGATCGATGGTCTTGATCCCTGACGAGCAGACCTTGTTGACTGTTATGGAAGGCACATATTCGGGGATTCCCGCCAATATAGTAGCCTGACGGCTGGGAACCTGACCGCACCCCGCGGGGACAACCTGTCCCATATAGATATAATCAATATCTTCCGGTTTTACTTTTCCGTTAGTTCTTCTGAGAACTTCCTTGATTGCCAGGGCGCCGAGCTCGGGCGCATCATAGCCTTTCAGCATTCCGCCGAATGTACCATAGGGTGTCCTGCATGCTTCTACGATAACAACGTTTCTATGCTCCTTATACTGATTTTTTATTTTGCCTCCCATTGTGGAGAAATCGGGCTTTCTTTTGCCGAATTTTGCAACTGGAGCATCTTTGTAAACATCAGCTCTTTTTTTGTCCAATTTTTGCGGTACTTTTTCCATGTACATCCTCCTGTTTGTAATATTATTTAAGTTAGCATTGCGTTGTGACTCACGATGTGGCTTCTCCGTCAGCATCAAGACTTTCGACAAATTCCACCTCACGTGGAACTTTGAAAGAAGACAGATATGTCCTACAATGCTTCATGATTTCCTTTTCGTCAACGGACAGTTCCTCTTTTGTGACAATGAGGGCTTTGACTATTTCACCCCTCATCAAATCAGGTTTTGCACCAACCTTCGATTCTTTAACGGCGGGGTGCATATTAAGGACGATTTCCACTTCACGGGAATAGACATTGAAGCCACTGGTGATAATCATTCGTTTCTTACGTCCCGTAAGAAAGATATATCCATCATCGTCAATCGTGGCAAGATCACCCGTATGCAGCCATCCGTCATGTATAACGTCCCCGGTTGCTTTTTCGTCTTTGTAATAACCCTTCATGACATTGGCACCTTTGATGACGAGTTCTCCCACCTTACCCGATGGTTGTTCGTTGCCTTTGCCGTCGAACACTTTTGCCGCTGCTCCCGGTATCGGAATTCCTATCGATCCCGGTTTCTGTTCCATATCAAGCCTGCTGAATGAACAGACGGGGGATGCTTCGGTCAAACCATATCCCTCCATTAACTTAACACCAAATCTCTGTTCAAACATGGGGATATATTCAGGCGGCATGGTCGAACCACCGGTAATGCATAATCTCAAAGAACTGCAATCATAAGTGTCAGCACTTTTATGGAGGAGCATTCCCAGAAACAGTCTGGGCACCGCTGCTATGTAGGTAACCTTTTCCTTTTCTATGGTCTGAAAAATGGTGTCGATGTTGAACTGATCCATCAGGACGGTACTTGCTCCAAGCTTGATAACTCCGAGCATATTGGCCACAGCCCCGAAGGAATGAAAGAAGGGAATCAACGATAATCCCCGGTCATGTTCTGTGCCGGCACACATGTCTCTGAGCAACGTTGACTGGGTGGAGAGATTTTTATGTGTCAGGACAGCACCGAGCGGGTTACCTGTCAAACCTGACGTATAAATCATGACAGCAGGGTCATCCCCATCGATCGTGGGAACTTCACGTTCGAAAGGTTCTTTCCTGATTGCACCCTGAAAAAGATCTTTACTGTCAGGACCGTCCGTCAGTACAATGTGTCTGCATAACGGAAGGTCTTTCGCTATGGCTTCGAATTTTTTTTCCTGTGATGAGGTGGTTATGAACACTTTTGAATCACTATTGCTGAGGAGGTATTTGAGTTCATACGGTGTGGATAAAATATTGAGCGTAACGGCAACAGCACCCAATCGTACGACTGCAAAATACGACATGACAAATTCAGGAATGTTAGGGAGCATCAGGGCGACTTTATCTCCCTTGTTTATACCCAGATTGTTCAATACTCCGACAAAGGCAGTGACGGTTTGATTCAGTTCTTTGTATGTTATGGTCCTGTCTTTGTAGATGAGAGATGTGTTGCCTGGATATGCAGTGCTCACCTCCTCAAGCATCATGCCGAGACTAATATTTTCCATTAAAACCTCCCCAGTCAAACGGCCGTACCATAGCACAACCAATTGGTTGTTTCAATAGAAATATGAAATAATTATGCATTGTAAAAACATTTATTTCGGCCCCTGATTTTTGGCATCAACAATGGCATTGGCGTCACATTTTCGCTGCAAAACATTTGAGATAAAAAGCGTCTTGAATCCCTGCTTTCTAAGTGATTTACTCGAAAGATATAAGAATGTTTGTTATCTTGACATTTGCGGTCAGTTTTATATATGCTTTATCATCTTGAATGGCAGGTAGTTTTTCACCGAAAGGGGGCATTATGAAAAAGGCTGTTGTTGTAGTGATTGCGGTATTGTTCCTGATGGTATCGCCGGTACAGGCGCAGGAACTCACAGTAGGCATGAAGGCTTCGAACTGGTCCTTTAAGGATGCGGAGGGAAAGACGTTTTCCATGGATTCCTGGGCCGGAAAGGTCCTTCTGGTCAATTACGTCGATCCTGATGAAGCTGACTTGAATGAGCATTTCACCGAAGCAATGAAAAAGGCCAAAAATGATGGTCTTCTGAAGGAGGAGACGTACAAAGGAATAGGCATAGTCGATTGCGCTGCAACGTGGAAGCCGAATTTTCTCATCAAGGCTATTGCGGGGGACAAAGCCAAGAAATATAAGACGGTTATCCTTTTTGACTACGACGCCGCTCTGCGAAATGCGTGGGGCCTTAAAAAGGATACGGCCAATGCAATCCTTCTGGACAAGAACAGGAGTTGCCGTGCCATCATCCGTGGTCGGGTTCCCGATGAACAGGTTCAATCTCTTGTCCGGATGGCAATCGATCTTCAGAACGAATAAAAAACATTCTTCTCTATGCATGACGGTCGAAGATCGATAACCATGAGATAAACATGGAGCGAAGCAGTCTCTTTTCTTTTTCCCAAAAGTCATGGATTGCTTCGCTTTTCATTTGTTGTACATTTTTGTTTCCGTATATTTTTATGAAGGGATCTTAATTATAGTATGGCCGCAATTATCAATGGAAATAAAATTTCACAGGACATAAGACATGAAATAAAGGAGAAGACTCTCCGGTTGACTGAAGATCGGGGAATTATTCCGGGATTAGCCGTCATGCTCGTCGGAGAAGATCCTGCGTCCCGGATTTATGTACGTAAGAAGAAGGATGATTGTGAGGAAGTTGGCTTTTTCTCGAGGGAATTCAGACTTCCCGACACCACACAGGAACATCGATTGCTTACGATCATTGATGAACTCAACAAAACCCCTGAAATTCACGGCATTCTGGTCCAGCTTCCCCTCCCGAAGCACATTAATCCAAATGCAATTATCGATGCTATTGATCCCCGGAAGGACGTTGACGGTTTCCATCCCTATAACATGGGCCGTCTCTTCACGGGAGATGCGCTCCATCAGGCATGTACGCCTCTGGGGATAATTGAACTTCTCAACAGGCATGACATTGGCATCGAAGGAAAGGATGCCGTTATCGTGGGTCGAAGCAATATTGTCGGCAAACCCCTGGCGATGATGTTTCTTACCAGACATGCCACGGTGACCGTCTGTCATACCCGGACGAGAAATCTTACCGAAGTGACACAAAGAGCTGAAATCCTTGTGGCTGCTGCGGGAAGTACTGAAATGATAAAGGGCAACATGGTTCGTGACGGTGCCGTGGTCATTGATGT
>JAFGQS010000164.1 GCA_016935565.1 Deltaproteobacteria bacterium | reverse complement strand
TTTAATTAAGGAGGGAGAGTCTATGATTTTAGCATCGGACAATATGATTAGGGAATGGACGGAAAAGGGAGCATGGGGGGTTAAAACATTCATCGATTATTTCAAAGAAAATGTTCGTAAAAATCCTGACAAAATATGCCTCGTTGACCCTCTCAACAGACAGGAACTGGTGGGCTCGGAGCCGGAACGACTGACATATGAAGAATTGGACAGAGCTGCAGATGCCACGGCCGAAGGACTTCTCAAACTTGGTATCAAGAAAGATGACATTATTATCGTTCAGTTACCCAACGTCTGGGAACTGGCAATGCTATATCTCGCCATCTGCAGAGCCGGTGCTCTTGCCTCTCCCATTCCGATGCCATGGCGTTCGTCCGAGTTTGACTATGTTCTGGGACTTACCGAGGCCCGGGCGTTCATCACGGTAGAAAATTTTAGAGGATTCAACCATAAGGAAATGTCGGAAAAAGTGAAATTAGCGCACCCTTCCTTGCAACATATTATTACACTGCAGGAAATAAGGGAGATGTCAAAAGGCGAAATTACGGGAAAACTCGAAGACATCAAAATAGATGCCAATGATATTTTCACACTATGCTGGTCATCAGGTACCGAGGCCGATCCCAAAGGTTGTCCGTTGAGTCATAACAACTGGATTTATCAGGCAAGTTTCTGTTATGAAACGGCACCGATTGAACCGGGAGATAATTTGATCACCGCCGGTCCCCTCGTCAACATGGCCTCTATCGGGACGGTTTATATCGAATGGATGATTGGAGGAGGAAAACTGGTTCTACACCATCCCTTCGATGGCCCTTCGTTTATCAAGCAGCTCATTATGGAGGAAATCCATTACACCCTGCTGGTTCCGGCTGTTGTCAATGCGCTGTTGAAACATCCGCAGGTTGATCATTTTGACCTCAGTAAAATGAGGGCCATTACCATTGGTGCCGCACCGCCATCACTCTGGTCAGTACAGGAGCTCGCAAGACGCTGGAGCATCGAGTTTGCCAATATCTGGGGTCAGAATGAAGGGACGGCAAACGTTGCCGGTGCCAACGATATCCCGGACGTTGAGATGCGTCTCGATCACTTTCCCCATTATAAAGGTGAGAGTTCTAAATGGGCAACACCTCTGAGACAGCATCTCAATCTCAAGGTCAAAAAACCAGGCACGGAAGAAGAGGTAACGGAAATTGGTGAGGTTGGTGAACTGTTTTACAGGGGACCCAACGTTATTCCCTGTTACTTCAAAAGACCTGACCTCACGGAAAAGTCGTTCGATAGGGATGGATATTTCAACACGGGCGACCTGTTTCAGATTCAGGACGGAGACTGTGTCGGTTTCTTCGACAGAGCAAAAGATATTATCATTCGCGGCGGATACAATATCAGCGCACAGGAAATTGAAAATACCCTTCTCGGTTATCCAAAAGTCATGGATATTGCCGCCGTATCAATGCCCGATGAGATGATGGGTGAGAAGACCTGTGTATATGTCGTCCCGAAGAAAGGGGAGACAATTACAATAGACGACATTACATCCTTTATGAAAGACCAGGGAATGGCTACCTATAAGTTTCCGGAGCGCCTGGAAGTTACCGATGTCATTCCACGAAACCCTGTCGGCAAGATTCTCAAGAATATACTGAGGGATGACATTAAGAAGAAACTGACCAAATAGACGAACAAAAAGGTTGGGCGATAAGTATATTCCGGGCACCGTTTTATGAAATAATGCCATGATCCCCGTGCTGTGCACGGGGATCATGGTGGTAACCTTATTATTCTTTTTCTCAAAGGGATAGTGAAAGGAAGATCGCATAAAGGAGACATATGTGACAGAAAGAAAAAATACGGATATTGTAAAATATATTGAAGAAAGTATTGAAATTGTCGAGAAAATGGGGATCAAAGTTGCCGATATAAGAAGTCGGTATGTGAAATTGGTGTTACCCATGGAGCCGAACCTGAATCATATCGGGACCATATATGCCGGATCGCTCTTTGCACTCGGTGAAATAGTGGGAGGTGCAATCTTTCTTGCATCGTTTGATCATACGAAGTTTTATCCCGTTGTCAAAGAACTGACCATTCGATATAAAAGACCGGGAACCAGCGATATGACTGTGGAAGCTGCGCTGACAGACAAAGAAGTGAAAGAGATTCAAAAAACAGCTGAGGAATACGGCAAAGCCGATTGGTGTATGAGCCTTGAAATTAAGAATGAAAGCGGGGAGGTGTGCTGTCTGGTCAATGGGATATGGCAAATGAGGAAAAGTGGTGCTTAGTATCAGGAATTAACATTTATTGAATGAACAAACTGTTGTCATTTGGTCGTTATATAGTATGGGAGAAGGTGTCATGAATAGGAGAATTACATTCATTTCTACCTTTGCCGGGTGTTTAGTCATCCTGCAAATGGTGATCGGTATCGGTGGAATCGTACACGATGCGTGTGCTATGTTGAGAGTAATATCGGATCAGACGGTACGGGGATTTGCTCACCCCGAATCAGTGGCGTTTGATCCGTCTGAACGTGTTCTATTCGTCAGTCAATTTGGTTCTGTCCTTCAACCGAAGCTGAAAGATGAAAAAGGTAAAATCAGTAAAGTTTCATTGGATGGAGGTATGATTGAAGATCAATATCTGCCGGAAAAGGGGGTAGTGCTTAATAAGCCCAAGGGTATCTGGATTGAAAATGGTGTTTTATGGGTTACTGATATTGACATGGTATGGGTGTTTGATCTCAATACGCGAAAAGGGAGGCCTGCCGCCTTACCGGGGGCAGAATTTGCCAATGATGCGACGGTTATCGATAACATACTCTTTGTGAGCGACAGCGGAAGAAAACGTATCTATCGCGTAAAACCGGCCAACTTTTTAGAGCCTGATATAATTCCGGACGTTGCCATTTACGGAACGGAACTGTCTTTTGCGCCCAACGGTCTCTATCCCTCTAAGAGTAAGGCTCTTCTGGTGGCTGGATATGACAATGGTGATCAGGATTACGGAGTCTATTCTATAGCGGCAGAAGAAAAATTCGAGACGCTGATAAAAAATATTGGAAAACTTGATGGGCTTGTTCAACTGGAAGATGGAAGTATATTGGTGACCGATTGGAAATCAAAGTCTCTTATACGCTGGAACCGGAAGACGGGAATGAAGCAACTGGCGACAGAATTCGGCGGACCCGCTGATTTTTGTGTTATTCCTGAAGGTAAGGGGTTGTTAGTGGTTGTTCCCGACCTGGTTAAAAGTGAATTGCGGTTTATCCGTTTGTCGAGATGATATGGTTCCGGTATCAAAATACCAGCATATAATTTGATATATTATGTTATTTCAACGGATTAACTGAATCTGGGAGTTGTGGTGTGTGGTGAAAGGATACATAAAATTGCTTGAGAACATGATTATAACGAGAATGGAGATACAACGTGGGCGAAACAAATGAGAAATGGTATATTACGCAGCAGACATTTCCTGAACTATTGAACAGAAATATCGAGACCTTCGGCGAACGTCGTGCTCAATGGTGGAGAACAGAGGGAACTGACACGACATCGATTACATACAGAGAACTTGGGCATACTGTAGAGGAAATGTCCACCGGTCTTATGGAGCTGGGGATAGAGAAGGGTGATCGTATTGCGATTATGGCACATACCTGTCCGCAATGGGTGTGGGCCGACTATTCCATTTTATGCGCCGCAGGGATAACTGTCTGCATCTATCCGACCCTATCGGTCAAAGAAGTTGTTTTTATCGTTAATGATTCAGGTTCGAGAATCCTCTACGTCGAGAATGATGAAATCCTCAGGAAGGTTATCAAAGTATGGCAGGAGATGCCTACTCTGGAAAAGATCGTCGTCATGCAGAATGAATTCACGAGTGATAATGCCAATGTACTGAGTCTCAATGATCTTAAGGACCTTGGCAAGCGACTTATTGAGCGTGACAGCTCTCTCTATGAGAAACGTTGGAAGTCGGTACAGCTCCATGACAACATGACAATTGTCTATACATCAGGAACAACGGGAACGCCAAAGGGCGCGGTTCATACCCATTTCAGCATCAACGCGGCATGCAGGAGGGACTTGAGTCTTGTTCCGCCGTTGAAAGAAGATGACGTGTTCCTCTCGTTCCTTCCACTGGCACATACCTACGAGAGGCAATGCGGTCACGGCACTGTTATGCACGGTGCAGTAACCGTTGCGTATTCGTCACCGAAGACAATCGTCGAGGATCTGCAAATTTTTCGTCCTACCGTATTCATGTCTGTACCGAGAATATATGAGAGAATCTATATGGCTATGCGAAACAAGGCTGCCCAATCTCCCATCAAGAATTCCATATTCAATTACGGCATCAAAGTGGGTCTTGAAGTTGTGGATAAGAGGTCCGACGATAACGGATTCGTTGATATGTCGGAGGATGCCGATTTTTTTGAAGGCCTGGGATTTATTCTGAAGTTAAAATACAAACTGATCGACAGGATACTCTTCAGCAAGGTGAGGGCACTCATAGGCGGAAGATATAGATTCGCCTTTTCAGCGGCAGGAAGCCTTCCGGCTGATCTCTGCAGGGTATTTATGGCCATGGGAATCAGGATTTACGAAGGGTATGGAGCGACAGAGACATGTAACACGGTGAATCTGAACAAGCCTGACCGGGTACTTCCCGGTTCGGTGGGTCCTCTCTGTGCAGGTGTGGAGGGCAGAATGGACGAGGATGGTGAGTGGTTTGTCAAAGGGGACAACAATATCAGGGAATACTGGAACAATTCCGAAGCGACAAAAGAAGCTTTCACCGAGGACGGGTTCTACAGGACCGGTGACATTGTTGAGATGCTTGCCGATGGCTATATTAAAATTGTAGATCGTAAAAAAGGCCTCATGGTTTTGGATACGGGGAAAAATGTTCCCTCGGCGAAGATTGAAAGTAAATTTTCCCTCAGTGACTATATTGATATTGTTATGCCCATCGGCGATGATAGAAAGTTCGTAACGGCGCTTGTCGTTCCCAATCTCGATGTCTTTATCAACTATTTCAAAGAAAATAGTATCTCTTACGATATGTCGGCCCTTGAGTTCACCGGAGAAGGAACAGCCCGTGTATGCGTAAAGGTAGGAGACGACTTTGTCGAAAAGGAAGAACTCAGAGCAATTATTGATGCCGAGATCCGAAAAGCAAACGAAGAATTGGAAGAGTATGAATCTATAAGGAACTATTTCATTACCAGCCGAAGATTCACCGAGCAGACGGGTGAGATGACCCCCACATTGAAAGTGAAACGAAGTGTGGTGATGAAAAATTTCGAAGATGTGATAAATGGGATGTACCGGTAAGCAGGAAACCAGGACCACGGATTTTATCTTGCAGGTAAAAACCTGGTGATGGACATTCTAAGCCGGAATGACGAAATTATACCTTTCGATCACGGACGCAGACTTTTCGCAGCAGCCAAAAGAGCAACCCGATTCCATGAAATCAGAAATTCACACTCCTGAATTTTCCCGTCTTACTTCTTAAGTTCCATGAAGTGTCAAAATGAGTGTTCCGGGCCGGGGAAAGAACCCTCTCTTACTTCGGAGAGATACTGTTCGATAGCCTTTTTCATATCGACATTCAAATTGGCATATTTTTTTACAAATTTGGGTGTAAATTTTTCGAACAGACCGAGCATGTCGTTTACCACTAAAACCTGTCCGTCGCAATTGACACCGGCACCGATGCCTATTGTCGGAATGTCAAGACTATCGGTAATTTCAGCCGCCAGAGATGCAGGAACGGCTTCTAAAACAAGAGAAAATGCTCCGTTGTCCTGCAGGATCTTAGCATCTTCCTTAATCCGTGTTGCTGCAATGGCTTCCTTTCCCTGTACTTTATAACCGCCAAGTTGATGGACAGATTGGGGAGTAAGTCCCAGGTGTGCCATAACCGGAATTCCCGCCGATGATATTCTTCTTGTAACTTCGGCTACTTCTCTGCCCCCTTCCAGCTTGACACCATGTGCTCCGGCTTCTTTCATAAAGCGACCCGCATTTCTGACAGCCTCTTCAACTGATGCCTGATATGACATAAACGGCATATCCCCGATAACCATAGCACGTTTAACCGCCCTGGATACCGCTTTTGTATGATGGAGCATGTCTTCCATTGTTACCGGTAGAGTACTATCATAGCCGAGAACAACCATGGCGAGAGAATCTCCGATCAGGATCATATCGATACCTGCTTCATCCATCGCGGCAGCCGTTGAATAATCATAAGCTGTAAGCATGGTTATCTTTTCACCGTTCTTTTTCATTGTACGAATTACAGATGTCGTTACCTTGTTCATTTTACCCTGTTTGCTCATCCTTCAATCCTCCTGAGAGTAGTAATTTGAGTTCTCTTGCCCTTTCGTCGGACACGGTTTTTTTTCTATGACCTATATCGACGGTTAAGGTTCCAAGTTGTTGGTATATTGGGAATAATTCCGGAAGTCTGATTTTAAATGCCCGGAGATGTTTCTCAACGGTTCCGATGTCCCCCCGTGCGATCGGACCGGTGAGGGCTTCCACGATGCCGTGATTTTCTATGTTGATGACTGTCCCCTTGACGAGAGGCCAGAATGCTTGAATTGCTTCATTTCGTTCCAGGCCAAGAGTCTGATAAACGTCAACGACTATGTCCATAAGAGTAACGAAATAATTTGAAGCCATGCAGGCTGCGGCATGATACAGGGGTTTGTCGGCTTCAGAAACAAAAAAGGGTATTCCACCAAGATCATTGACGAATTGAACTGCCCATTCTTTTATTTCTTCATCGGCCGTGATACCAAAGGTGCTTCCCGGAATACTTTCAATGGCGCTGTTCACGTTGGCAAAAGTCTGAATGGGGTGTATACTTGCAACATGCGCCCCGGATTTTCGGGCTGATTCGAGGAGATCAAGACCTCCGGCTCCACTCATGTGAACGACTTTTTTACCCTGACTGATGCTGCCTGACTTTGATATATCGTCACAGACCTGTTTTATTGCGTCATCACTGGTAGTGATGATAATGCACTCAGCCTCAGCCGCGGCACCGGGGTAACTTTTGAAGGCTTTTCCGCCGGTATATTCAACGCCTCTCTTGATCGATTCGTCTGAACGACTTGCGACAGCAACGATCTCATGCCCTGCAGATCGAAGAAGATAACCTACCGCCGTTCCAACTTTACCGGCACCGAGTATTGCGATTGAATTTTTCAACGTTTTCATTATGCCCATACACAAAGAAGACCGGATGTAATAAAAGTTTTATATCCCGGCAAAAAAAAACCTTCCGACTGGCATCGGAAGGGTCGTTAAAGGCGCAACTATATAGTCATTGAAGCGCTGACCATTCCGTCTCAGTCCATCGTCTATGGATCCAAGCGGTTTGGCGATCCCGTACCATACGATTACATGGCTTGTCAAGATAAATGCAAACAATGAGCCGTGACGGATCAATTCATCGTTCAAAGATGATGTATCAGGATCATGCCGTTACGGTCTTCCTGCCATTTTATTGCTTGTAAAAGAGGTATCACTTATATATATTCGATTTTTCTCGGCAAGTAAGTGTTTTGTTGTAATATGAACCGGTGAAAGAAAGGTAATATAATGGAAAAGATCGATCTCATGATTTTTGATTTTGACGGGACCATTGTAAATACGGGGGACGATCTTGCAGCAGCAGTGAATCACTCGTTAGATAGATTAGGAATTCCTGTCTTGAAAAATGAAGATATCATCGGGTATGTCGGCGACGGAGTAAAAAAGCTTATCGAACGATCACTCGGAAATGTATTTCCCGAGAAATTTGACGAAGCACTATCAATTTTTATGGAGTATTACGGTGAACATCTGCTCGATTCAACCGAGCTGTATCCCGGTGTGCTGGAAATATTACATCATTTTAAAAATCAGGTAAAAGTTATAATTACCAATAAACTATATAGTTATACTTTAAGGATTGCCGAGGAGTTGGATATCGCAAAATATTTTGATAAAATCATCGGTATGGACAGCAACCACTATAAAAAACCTGACTCTCGTTTACTCGATCCGCTTATTGAGGAGTATGGAGTTGAGCGTCACCATACAATTGTAATCGGAGATGGGACAAATGATATTCTCCTCGCAAAAAATGCCGGAGTTGTAAGCTGTGCATTGCTTAACGGTCTGGGCAGCAGAGACAAGCTTCTTCAATTAAAACCGGATTATATCTGTGAAACTATAATCGAATTAATGAGATTATTTGATTAATTGACACAAATGGAATTCTCAAAAGGCTGTCCTGGTAATTTCCGAATGGAGAAAAAATGTGATGCCCATGGTGGGGCAACATTGTACCGTCTAGACTCAATGTCACTGACATAAGGAATATTTCATTGACGTCCCCTTTTTGCTAAGGGAGATTTAGAGGGCTACAATCAATAGTATTAAATTTTATTCCCCCTTTTTTAAAGGGTGACTCATGTGGTTTTTGATAAGACGTCGAGAGAACCTTCATCCACACCTCTTTGAAAAGCGAGAGAGATTACGACGTGCGTTAGTAATATTGCGGAAAGACTAACAAACTATAGGTTAAAAACAAGGAAAAAGTGTGTCATCGTGTTGCAAAAGGTGAGACAAACCATTGAAAAATACAAAATGCTTGATGCTGAGGATCGGGTTGGCGTTGCCGTCTCCGGTGGTCCGGACTCGATTGCCCTTTTGCGTGTCATGACGAACATTGCCGCCGAGTTTCGACTCTCACTGGTGATTATTCATGTTAATCATGATTTGAGGGGTGAGGAATCGGAGAGAGAAGAACGGTTTGTCCGAACACTTGGCGAATCAATGAAAATTCCCGTAGCAGCAAGAAAAATTTCTATCCCTGCTATCAGAAAACGGGAACAAGGGTCAGTTGAAAACATCTCCAGGAGAGAACGGTACGGGTATTTTGAGGAAGTGAAAGAAAGTTACAGCCTGGATAAAATTGCACTCGGCCATAATCAAGATGACCAGGCTGAAACGGTTATTATGAAATTCTTGCGGGGAAGCGGCCTGGAGGGGCTCAGGGGAATACTACCCGTGAGAGATGGAATGTATGTGCGACCTCTTATTGAGGCAACAAGAGAAGAAATTCTTGTTTTTCTAAGGGAAGAGGGTGCTCAATACATGACCGATAGTTCCAACGTCGATGATATATATGTAAGAAATAGAATAAGAAACAGATTAATTCCTGCTCTGAAAGAACAATATAATCCAAGACTCGCAGAAAATATTGCTCGAATGGCTGATATAATAAGACTAGAAAATGACTTTATAGAACAGTACGTTAAGGATGCATTATTAAAGTTAAACATCATTTATGAAGGAAACAAAGTCGGGATAAATATACCCGATTTTAAATTATTACCCCCGGTTATCAGGTTGAGGATTATAAAGAGACTCCTTCAGAATCGCTCATCGTCCAAGATGAAAATCAGCTATGTTCATGTAAAGGCGGTGATCGGTTTGATAGAAGGCCCTCGTTCAAATGGTTTATTGGATCTCCCCCTTGGTATTATGGTTCGAAGGGAATATGATAACCTAACAATAGTAAAGGATGAAGTTTCTTCAAAATTAACTGATCCTCATGATAAAAATAAAAAAAGGAAAGATGACAAATGGGGTGTTAATGATTATTATTATGATATATTCATCCCGGGTACAGTCAAAATTAAAGAAGCAGGGCTGACGATAGATTTTTCATGTATCGGTATAGAACAAATAGATTTCAATGCAGAAAACACGGTTTTTATGGATTATGATTCACTGACGTTTCCCCTCATAATACGGAATATCAGAGCCGGAGACAGGATGCAGCCGCTCGGACTCGGAGGTACTAAAAAAGTAAAGTCAATTTTTATTGACAAAAAGATACCCCGAAGCAAGAGAGGGAAAACCCCTCTTCTCGTGGATCAAATTTCGGTATTGTGGATTCCGGGAATTAAATTAAGTGACAGGGTGCGAGTTACTGATGCGACAAAGACAGTACTCAGAGCAGAAATTATTTGATTATATAAAATGATTATAATAAAGGACCCATAGAGATCATTAATAAATGTGAACTATAGCCGTTCAGCCGTATTTAAGATCAATCGTATTTAAAAAGGAGAATTGAAGGTGAATCCCGTACATAAAAATATAGCCCTCTGGCTTGTGATAACGTTAGTCATTATACTGCTCTTTCATATGTTCAATCAGCCACAAAGCAAACAACAAGAAATCATATTCAGTGATTTAATTAACTATATCGACAAAGGCCAGGTCGATCAGGTCACGATACAGGGGGAAAAAGTCAAAGGTAAATTGCTCGATGGAAGGACCTTCAGTACCTATGCACCGAAAGACCCGGGACTTGTTACTCTTTTAAAAGAGAAAGGTGTCAGAATAGCGGCCAAACCCGATGAAGGATCTACCTGGTATATGACTATTCTCATATCATGGCTGCCGATTATACTGCTCATAGGCGTATGGATTTTCTTTATGAGGCAGATGCAGTCAGGTGGCGGTAAGGCCATGTCATTTGGCAAAAGCAGGGCTCGCCTGATGACCGATAAGTCTATCAAGGTTACATTTGAAGATGTGGCGGGTATCGATGAAGCGAAGCAGGAACTCGAAGAAATCGTTGATTTTCTGAAAGATCCGAAGAAGTTTACCAGATTAGGGGGAAGAATTCCGAAGGGCGTTCTTCTCGTGGGTCAACCGGGAACCGGAAAAACGTTACTTGCACGGGCAATCGCCGGCGAGGCGGATGTTCCGTTTCTCAGCATAAGCGGGTCCGATTTTGTCGAGATGTTTGTCGGTGTAGGAGCATCCCGTGTACGAGACCTGTTTAATCAAGGAAAAAAACATGCACCATGCATAATTTTTATAGACGAATTGGATGCCGTTGGGAGACATCGAGGAGCCGGATTGGGTGGAGGACACGATGAGAGAGAACAGACACTCAATCAACTTCTTGTGGAGATGGATGGGTTCGAGTCAAATGAAGGAGTCATTATCATGTCTGCAACAAACCGTCCTGATGTGCTTGATCCAGCCTTACTGAGACCGGGTCGATTCGATAGACAGGTCGTGGTTTCGCTCCCGGATATCAAAGGACGAGAAAAGATCTTTAAGGTCCATGTAAATAAGGTGCCCCTCGATAAAGATGTGAATCTCGAGATACTCGCTCGGGGAACACCGGGATTTTCAGGTGCGGATATCGAAAACCTGGTCAATGAAGCGGCACTCTACGCTGCACGATCGGATAAATCCACAGTCACTATGGTTGATTTTGAATATGCCAAAGATAAAGTATTGATGGGTACAGAAAGAAAGAGCATGGTTATCAGTGATACAGAGAAGAAAAACACAGCATACCACGAAGCAGGCCACGCATTGATAGCAAAACTAATACCCGGTTCAGATCCGATTCACAAAGTTACCATTATACCGAGGGGTCGAGCTCTCGGTTTGACCCAGCAGTTGCCCATTGACGAAAAACATACCTATCCGCGGAAGTTTCTGATCAATAATATTGCAATTCTCCTTGGTGGAAGAGCTGCCGAAGAACTGGTTTTGCATGACTTTACGACGGGTGCGGGAAATGATATCGAACGGGCGACCGATCTGGCAAGAAAAATGGTATGTGAATGGGGAATGAGTGATGAAATGGGTCCGCTCACGTACGGCAAGAAAGAAGAGCAAATATTTCTTGGTAAAGAATTGGCTACCCATAAGGACTACAGCGAGGAAACTGCGAGAAAGATCGACAAAGAAGTATCCAAAATAGTATTGGAAGGTTATGAAAGAACGAAAAAGCTATTGTCTGACAATATAGATACCCTTCATAAACTTGCCCAGGAACTCCTCGTTAAAGAGGTATTAAATGCTGACGAAGTAGACGAAATTCTTGGAATTAAACCGGAAGAAGCGGTCGAGACAGCGTAAGGCCGGGCAGGAATCACGGCAAACATTATATAATATGATACTCCCGTCAGTGTTCAGCTACACGGCTGATGCCAGTTGAGATGCAACTTTTTTCAGGGTGAGTCTTGAGATACAAGGTTCTATCCCCATAACGACAGCGCAGTTGGTACATAAAATGAGATATATACACATCTCCTCATTGTCTGAAGCGGAAGACGAATTAATGAAGATAGGCGTCGATCCCTATGGTATAACCGCCATGGGTTCCAAGATGAACAATGTTAATTTGATTCTTGAGGGTATTGAATGCAAGATAGCGAATATCATGAAACAGGAAATGCTTTCAATCGGGGGTGATGTTGCTGTATCGAGGGGTACCGTCGACTGCAGTATCAGTAAAACAGATGCGATCATAATGGGTACAGTGAAGCAACTACGAAGATTTGCCGATAAAATTTCTATTCAACCCTTCGGACTCAAAAAAATTTCTCATGATATCAAGGGAATCCTTGATAATTTGTCAAGAACTACTTTCATAATAAAGACACCGGAGAGAAAGATCGAACTCGGCGAACGTACGTTGATTATGGGTATAATAAATGTTACACCGGATTCTTTTTCCGATGGTGGTATGTTTGATCGTGTTGATGAAGCAGTTCGATACGGTATGAGTTTGGAGGAAGAGGGGGCGGATATCCTGGATGTGGGCGGTGAGTCATCGAGGCCCGGTGCCGATCCGGTATCGACGGAAGAAGAACTCGAAAGGATCATTCCCTTACTGAAAGAACTCAAAAAAAACGTCCGCGTTCCCATATCAGTCGACACAAGCAAGGCAGATGTTGCCCGCATCGCCTGTGAAGAAGGGGCTGAGATCGTCAATGATATAAGCGCTCTCCGATTTGATGCGGAGATGCCTGACATAATTAAACGGTATAACGTACCGCTTATCCTGATGCATATGAAAGGGACACCGAAAACCATGCAGGAGGGTACTATTTCTTATCGGTCGGTGACGGGAGAGGTTATTCAGTTTCTGGCAGAACGAATGGAACATGCCCGATCAATCGGGATAGATACAGAGAGTATCATCATCGATCCCGGTATCGGTTTCGGGAAGACGACACAAGATAATTTGATATTGCTGAAATATTTAGAAGAATTCAAGACCCTGGGAAGGCCGATACTGGTTGGGACATCGCGTAAAAGATTTATAGGAGATATTACAGGCGGTGAACCTCTCGATCGTATTGAAGGTACCGCGGCAACTGTGACGGCTGCAATTATGAATGGTACCCATATCGTGAGAGTCCACGATGTGAAGTTTATAAATAGGGTATGCCGTATAGCCGATGCCATTATGAATGGATGAGATGATTGAATCAGTGGGTATAGATCTCGTTGAGGTCAAAAGGATCGAGAAAATCCTGAAAAAGTGGGGCGAGAAATTTACGGGAAGAGTATTCTCCGAAGGTGAGATTATTTACTGTAGCAAAAAAGCATATCCTTCCATTCATTATGCTGCACGATTTGCCGTGAAGGAGGCTTTTTTAAAGTGTCTCGGCGTCGGGATCGGAGGCGGTATCGCCTTGAAAGATATAGAGGTTCATAATAGTGATGACGGGAGACCCGAATTACATCTACACAGGAATGCAAAGCATATATTAAAAGATAGAGGAATAACAGGTACATATGTGAGTATTTCTCATACCAATCACTATGCCACTGCGATTGTAATCTTTGAAGGGGGCTTCGGGTCGAAGTAAAGAGTTCATGATACGAACATTCAAAGTGAAAGAAGTATTTTGGATTGATAGATGGGTTGAAATCATGATAGGTGAAGCTGCATCAACATCAACATTAACCCTGACTTCAAAAGGGGCCGATGAAACAATACATATCGGACATATGATCGGTCGGTTCCTTCAAAAAGGAGACATTGTTGCCCTTATCGGTGAATTGGGTTCAGGTAAAACGTGCATCACCCAGGGTATTGCCAGAGGACTCAACGTTCCGGAAAGTTATTATGTAACAAGTCCTACGTTTACGCTGATTAATGAGTATCCGGGGAGGATGCCTCTTTATCATTTAGACATTTATCGATTATCCGGCTTGCAGGATTTGATCGACATGGGTTATGAAGAATATTTCTACGGTGACGGAGTCATTATCATTGAGTGGGCCGAGAAAATCAGGGACATACTTCCTGATGATACTTTGTTCATCCATCTAATGTATGTAGATGAAAATACACGCACGATCAACATTTCTGGAAATAAAAAAAGGTCAGCAGCCCTATTCAAGGAGTTGGTAAAGGGAGGAGTTTAATTCATGGCTTTAATTGTTCAAAAATATGGCGGTACATCAGTCGGTACCATAGAAAAAATTGAGACTGTGGCACAAAGGATTATCAAAGCCAGGGAAGAAGGGAATAGTATCGTTGTTGTACTTTCCGCAATGGCCGGCGAAACTGATAGACTGATCCAGTTGGCCCATAGCGCTTCTGAAAATCCGACTGAACGGGAATATGATGTTCTCGTTTCTACTGGTGAGCAGGTGACGATTTCCCTCCTTGCTATGATCCTTAATAAAATGGGTTGTAAGGCTAAATCGCTTTTAGGGCATCAGGTTAAAATTGTAACGGACAAGATTCATACAATGGCAAGAATAATCAGTGTGGACGCAGAGAAAATCAAAAACGAACTGAACGACGGCAATGTTGTGGTTGTTGCAGGTTTCCAGGGTGTTGATAAAGATAACAATATTACCACATTGGGAAGAGGAGGATCTGATACAAGTGCAGTTGCCATTGC
>JAFGQS010000163.1 GCA_016935565.1 Deltaproteobacteria bacterium | reverse complement strand
GTTCCGTGGTGTAAAGTAATAACCGGCATATACTTCTCAACTGAGTACTATTACCTATATAAGCTTCAAAAGGAGTCTACCATGTACAGGAAGTTCGTTTTTATTGTGATTATTATCGCGTCGCTCATTGTGTGCGGCTGTCAGAATATCGACCTGAAAAAAGTGAATCCCATGTCTCTTATCAAAGGCGAAGAAAAAAACGATTTCAAAGCGTACGATTTGAATACCGTTGATACGATTCAAAGTCAGGCGATTGTTACCGCGTTCATGGCACAACTGGGTATGCTGAAATCTCTGCCGTTTGTGAAAGTTGATGCCGGTTCATCGATTGAATTCGAAAGACAGCTCGATCCGGCAGCATTTGTTCCGGGATTTGTAATGGTTCAAAATTACGCTGATAATCCTGACGGCAGTAAGACTTTCAATCTCCTGGTCGGTTTTGTCGATCGATTCGGGAGAAGGGACATGCATGACTGTTACATGACATTCACAACAACCACTCCTGATGGCCATGAGATTTCGGCAATTCAACAATGGCTTATAAAGAATAAAAATGCACTGTCCGAGTCGAAGGACAGAGGTAAAGATATGATAGTACAGTATCAGAAACAGAAAGGACTCACCCCGGATGGTCTCTTCGGCAGGGGATGTGCCCGGGAAATTGCGAAGGATTTTTCAATCATCCATATACAGAAGTTGGAAAGCCTGATATATTATCCCGAGATGCCGGCTCATCTCGTTTATCTTTTCCCCTTTGATGCTGTAAAAAAGAACCCACAGAAATACACTAGCGGTATGGAAGCACTGCCCAACGTCGTCAAAGAGTCGATTTCTTCAGAGAAATTTTTAAAACTGGCACCCTCCGGTCAAAAGCTCGTTCTTGTCACGTATTTTCTTGACCACGTCGATCCCTCGGCAGCGGTGAGAATCGGCTTTTCAAGCGCGGCACAGAGATGGTCGAATACCATGAGTTCCATATACTACGCAGAACCCGGAACGTGGCCGGTTATTGCCGAGACATTTTGTGTTGACGATGCGTTGGATAAGTCTGGGGTCTATGTAAACATTTTTATGAAAAGCGGATTTACGTACAAGTGTATCGCAAGTCACGAAATAAAGTCGAAACCGATGTCAGAGATTAAGTGAGCAATCGAGCAGCACATTGGAAATCTGACGGCGATTCATGGCAACAATGCCGGATCGGAAATCCAGATTAACGATAATTTCGGCCCACTTTTATATTGAAGCGATAGCGGGATATCTATGGTCGACAGGAAAGGATACATGGAAAGAATAAACAAACACATTCCATGGATCTTCCTTATTGCAATTGCCGTTTTGATATCATGTTCGTGCGGCATAATATCCGAACGAATGTCACTGGATGAAGATATATATCTTTGCGAGGGATCTTTTAGCTTACAATCCAATGACGAAATCAGAAAAACCGTCAGTCTCGTATTTTCTGAATTAAACAGTAAACAACAATATCCGCAAATCGATATCTTCAAACCTTTTGACGGTACTATCTTCCCTCGTGATACGGCAGCACCGGTCATCAGTTGGGAACGAAATTATCCGGGAGTAGTGACGTGGCTTGTCGTTATTCGTTTCATAGACAGCCGTTATGCCCTGTACCTTTTGACTGATAAACCAACCTGGACTCCGGATAAGAATACGTGGGATATTATCAAAGCACAATCTCTTGAACGGCCGGCATCGATTACGATTTCAGGTCTCAGTGGAACCAAACGGCTCAGCGTTCTCGCAACGGGTCGCATCACCATAACGACATCGAAAGATGAGATGGCAGTTCCCATCTTCTATCAACATATGCCTCTTCCTTTTGCCACGGCGAAGGAAAATCCCAAGCTGTCAGTGTGGCGTCTTGGTTTGGTATCATCTTATGAAGAGCCTCCCGTCGTGATGAAAAACCTCCCCGTCTGCGGCAACTGTCACTGCATTTCTCGGGATGGTACCCTGCTCGGAATGGATATGGATGTCAATAAAGATAAAGGGGCCTACGTCGTAAAACAGGTAAAAGAAAGCATGATCGTGAATCGTGATGATTTCATATCATGGAATGATTTTCAGGAATCAGACGGAATAAAAAGTATGGGACTGTTTTCCCGGATTTCACCCGACGGTAAATTCATTGTCAGTACGGTAAAAGAAAAGTCGTTCTTTACCATGATACCCGATATTGAATTTTCCCAGTTTTTCTTTCCCATCCGCGGTCTGATTGCCTGTTATTCTCTTGAAGAGGATAGATTCTTCTCTCTGCCCGGTGCCGATAATCCCTGCTTTGTCCAGACATGTCCGGTGTGGAGTCCCGACGGAAAATACGTGGTATTTGCCCGTGCAAAGACAGATCGAAGGCTTGAGGAAATCGTCGGAGACAAGGGATATATAACCATTAACTCGGGTGAGCGGATCTCGGATCTTAACAAGAAATATCAAATTCACTTTGATTTATATCGGGTACCGTTCAACAACGGGAAGGGAGGGATACCCGAACCGCTTGCTGGTGCAAGTAACAATGGCAAAAGCAACTACTTTCCGCGGTACTCTCCTGATGGCAAGTGGATTGTATTCACCCAGAGTCCGACGGGCCTGGCAATTCAACCGCAGAGTAAACTCGTGATAATCCCATCATCGGGAGGGGCAGCGCGTATAATGACGTGTAATCTTGATATCATGAACTCGTGGCACAGTTGGTCTCCAGATAGTCGCTGGATTGTTTTTGCATCCAAGGCAAATTCAGCGTATACGGAACTCTTTATCACTCATGTAGATGAAAGCGGAAATGACAGCCCTCCTGTACTGCTTTCACGATTCAACTCTCCCGTTCGCGCGTCTATGGTTCCGGAAATCGTCAATGTTCGACCTGATACCATGAAATCAATAACTCTTTCCGGCGATTCGATATCATGGAAGGATTGACGGATGTATCTAGGGTAAGAATATTGGGTACATCATATGCAGGAAGCTGTGGTGTGATCGGCGATAAGACCCCGTTTCTCAAAAAGAGCGGGTTTTTTTGTTTTGGGGGATTGGCAAGCTGGATAGATGGCAAAAGGCAAGACCCCAAATTAATAACCTTAAGTTAACATTGCGGTATGCAGGGTTATGCAGTACTATTTTATCGTACTGTTTTTTTACACTCAGCGGCAATAAAATCTCATCAATAAACTCTTGAAATATTTAATTAATCGCCATAATTAATTGACAATTGTTGATTTTTTTTACATTATACATAGCAATAATGAGTCATTTGAGACAAAGGGGAAGACAAATGCACGTCAAAGTATGCCTGTCATGCTCCTGGCAGGGCTTTCAATGTTCTGTTGGGAGCTGAACTGACTTCACGACTGATGTTTTAGCATGGTGCTCACCTGTCTTTCTCCGTGTAAATAATTATTGATTATCCAATCCATGATTCTCCATCGTTTCTGTTAGCGGGACTTGAAGCTTCTTTAATGTATGAAATCTTGTTTACTTCTTTTGCATCTTTACCTGAAGGGAGCATCCATATAACAAACAATGAACAAAGGAGGACAGCCATGAAAAAGCTATGGGTTTTCACAGGAATTTTAGCAATGCTCCTGCTGACGCTGGCAGTGCCGGACAATGCATTTTCGAAAAGCGCAGAGAACAAGGCGGCGTGTGTAAAATGGTGCAAGGCTAACCAGCCGGATTGCGTCAAATGCCATGCAAATACCACGTGCGGTGGGAGGTCGTGGAAAGTAATAAAATCATTCAAGAAAGGTACCGGCAACTGGTATGCCTGCGGTCTGAGTGACTACGGACGTGAATCCCGGAAGAACAAAACTGACTGCGATGCGTGGTGCAAGAAGGATAATCGGTGTGAATACTGCAAGGACCACGTTGGCTGTGGAGCAGACTACACTGCCATCAAGAAATTCGGCGGCCCAGGAGGAGAGAACTGGTATGCGTGTGCAAACCGTGACAAACTTTCCCAGATAAATAAACAAGAGTGCATTACGTGGTGTCACGCACACAAGGATGATCGCTGGCCGCGTGACCCTTGTCTAAAGTGTTCGACCGCAGTCGGATGCGGAAAGGGATTTCAGGTATTAAAAAGGTTCACGGGAAAAGGAGAGAATTGGCATGCGTGTGCATTCAAAGACAGTAGAAGACAATGCGAAGCATATTGCGAGAAAAATAAACCTGAGTGCAAATTCTGTTCAGCTAATCCGGGATGCGGCACAGGCTATACATCCATGAAGACATTCCGGGGGCTGACGGTGGATCAAATGACGAATGTTCAACTTGCTGATAGGAACACTAACGTTTTTACTTATGTAGGAGACGCTTTAGATTATTTTAAGAAGAACTGGTATGCCTGTAAAAAAAAGTGATTGGACTGCGACATTATTCATACAGAAGGAAAAGAGGTCTATAATTAAAAGCGGTACCCTCAATTGACAGATTGGACTACAATAACTCACAGCTACAAACCAACTCATCGTACCATTTTTTGTTATATGTTTCTTTGAGGGTCGAAGGGGTTCAATTCTGCTCTTGACTCATGCAATGCGATTCCTTTTAAGAAGTAGGAAGCCGTTATTTTTCGAATTGAATTTCCGACTGGTATTCTTCAAGAGGGAGTGACATGGC
>JAFGQS010000162.1 GCA_016935565.1 Deltaproteobacteria bacterium | reverse complement strand
GTCAAAGAACGGAAACTGTGATTGATCTCCGATTCAAAATAAATGGAATCGCCAGGCTGCAGAACCTCTGTTCTGTCATCCGTGCGAAATTCAAGCGTCCCTTCGAGAACATACAGAAATTCTTCACCTTCATGACTCATGAAAACCATATCGGCTGTATTCAGAGGTTGAAACTCCACAAAGAGGGGCTCCATGTGTTTGTCGGGTTTTTTCGTTTCAAGGGACTCATACACGTAATCGACCTCCCCTTCATGATGGTGTGGGCGCCGCTTAATTTTGATCCGCTCTCCACTCCGGGTGACAGATATTTTTAAACCTCTCTCAACCTCCTCGAAGAAATAAGCCATGCCGACATGAAACGCTTTCGCTAATTTGATCAACGTGGATACGGGAGGGATGACATCTCCACTTTCTATCTGAGCTAGAATCGATTTAGAAAGTCCGGTTTTTGTAACCAGATCCTCCAGTGTATAATTCTTTTTTTGTCTGAGTTCCCGCACCTTACGACCGATCTTGAGTTCCTCGGCAACCCGTGAACCTGTATCTTCGTTTTGCGTCATTTTTTCACCTCAACAATAGGAATAATAAATGCTCTTTAATTTATGTTGATTACGTATTTTCACTTCCCGGGTGAATAGAAAGTCGTAAGAGTTATAAATAATCGATCAGCGTCACGTGCTGGCTAACAACCGCGCATGAAATAGCTGGAGAAATGCCGGCATATTCGTATTGAATTTCCGTTCAGAGTGATCTTCACCCTTAAAAAGCCTATGCTACTAATATTAATGTCAATGATCTATTTGTCAAGAAAATATATGATTCGAATATATGATTCGTCGCGCACTCTGTTTCTTCCTCAATATGTATCCGCTTCTTTTATGATAATATGATAAATCACCATACGTTATGTATCCATCGGGAAATACCTGATTGGGAGGGGTCAAAATATCTTAATTTAATATCATTCTTTTAGGAACAGATTATACCGTCTCATACATTGACCTCTCGCTGACTATAAACATATTCTTATTTTCTTGACGTATTAAATCTCATGCCGGGATATCTGGAAGAAATTCTCTTACAAAATTTCAGAAATAACGAATTCCGAAATCAGGGATTCCCTTATTGTACTGTGATTCATAGTGTATTACCTATATTGCATGGTGAAATTATTAAAAAAAGTTTGACATTGTAAAATGAAAGGAGTAGTTTTATTAATCATTGAAGATAAAAATGTAATAAAATCTTAGCATTTAATACAGTTGTTGCATACCCTTTCACCGTCTTTAACAGCGGGCTTTTTTGATTTTTTTATAAAGAGTTGTAGTTTTTTCATTCATAACCCATTAACTTTCCGAAAGGAGGAGTGTATGACAACTTTTATTATTGTTATCGGTTTTCTCATTTATCTAACTCTTTATTTCACATACGGCAAAAAATTGGAGAAGGATGTCGTCATGGCTTCCGATGCCACGGAGGCACCGTCCAAGCGCCTCTTTGACGGGGTCGATTACGTCCCGGCGAGGAGAGAGGTTCTCTTCGGACATCACTTTGCTTCCATCGCCGGCGCCGCCCCGATTATCGGTCCCGCGCTGGCCATATGCTGGGGCTGGCTCCCCGGTCTGCTCTGGGTATGGTTCGGCAATATCTTCATCGGAGCCGTTCACGACTACCTGGCACTGATGGCATCCATCAGATATGACGGTAAATCTATCCAGTTCGTTGCCTCAGACCTCATGGGCAAGAGAACGGGTGTTGCATTCTACTGGATCGTTTTCTTTCTTCTTATCCTGGTAGTCGCTGCTTTCGGAGCCGTTGTCGGTGGCATGTTTGTTAAAACTCCTGCTATTGCCTCGGCTTTCATATGGATGATTGTTGCAGCCATCATCCTCGGTATTCTGATGTATCGTGTTAAGATGAACTTCACAGGAGCCACCTTGATCGGAATTGTCATGCTGATTGCCGCTATCTTTCTGGGAGTTGAATTCCCCGTAAAGGCAAGTTTCGACACATGGATGGTGTTTTTATTCTTCTATATCATCATCGCCGCCGCTATTCCCGTTAATGTTTTATTACAGCCGAGAGATTATCTGAACTCCTTCCTCTTATATGCAGGGCTACTTTTAGGTTTTCTCGCCGCCATATTCGCGTTCAGGGGTTTTGAGATTCCGGCATTTTCATCTTTCTCGCCGATCATGCTCGGGGGCAAAGCGACACCTTTCTGGCCGGCCATCCCTCTGATTATTGCCTGCGGTTCACTCTCCGGTTTTCACTCTCTCGTTGCCTCCGGAACAACATCGAAACAGCTCGAAAAGGAAAGCGACGCTCTCTTTATAGGTTACGGAGCAATGTTCACTGAGGGATTCTTGTCCACTATTGTCATAGTTGCCATCGCCGGCTTCGGATACACCGCCCTTAAAAATACGGGTGCGGCGATGAATGTAGCGGTGACTCTGGATGCGGGTAACTGGGGGGCCATGTTTACCAAAACGACCGGGGCCGTGAAACTGGCTGCGGCGAACCTCTTTGTCCAGTCTTACGCAGATATGGTTTCCTCAACGTGGCTGGGTTTTATTCCCGTTAAGTTCGTTAAAGTTCTTGCCGGAATGTGGGTCGCCGCATTTGCCATGACCACGCTGGATACGACGAACCGGCTGGCACGTTACTGCGTCGCGGAAATGGCTGCTCCTCTTAAAGAAAGCGCCTCTGGAGCATACAACTTGCTGACAAACCGCTGGGTTGCTTCTGTAATTCCGGCAGCAATCGGAATCTATCTTGCCTGGAGTAAAAACTTCCTGATCGTTTGGGCTTCCTTTGGAGCGGCAAATCAGTTGATCGCGGCAATCGCCCTCATGACCGGCGCGACCTTTGTTGCCAAGAAACTTAAATCGCCATTTGCCGGTGTCGCCGTAATCCCGGCCTGGCTGCTCTGGATCACCGTAACAGCTGCCATCGTCTGGTTCATGGCAGTTGTAATGCCGGGCTCTATCGCCGCGAAACCTGTTCCCGGGTGGACGGTTACTGTTATCTTGGCCATAATGCTGGTTATGAATATTATTTTCATTGTCGACTTTGCCAGGGCATATAAGAAAGAGTAGCATTTCCATAACCCGGCGCACGGCACAACGGCTGTGTGCCGGGCTTATCATTAAAGCCATTAAAGGGGTCAAGTCTTCATGCTTGACAAACCTTTACGGAACCCTACATGAGTTTTTCAGTCTTCAGTTTTTTTCGTCGTTTCCTTTCTCGATTTCATGCATCACATCGTGAAGATGCTGTTGCTCTTACAATTGTGGAAGCTCAGGAACTCGAAAATATTTTCGCGCTCCTGCTGCTGGGTTCTTTTGTCGGCCTCCCTTCACCGCCTACATTTCTGGCTGTCGAGCTCCTGCCATTCATGGAAAGGGAGCTGAAGATATTAAACCGGAGGGCCGAGGACGCTGGTGACATGTTAGCGGAAATGTGCGGGACAATAGGTATCGATTAAATGAAGATTCTCTTCTTCACAGGAAAAGGGGGCGTAGGGAAATCAACCATGGCAGCAGCAGCCGCGTGGCAGCTCTCACGAAAAAGCCGCGTGCTGATTGTCTCGCTGGACCCGGCCCACAACCTGGGTGACATATTTGGTGTCGCTCTTCAAGACAATAAAAGTCGTTATGCGAACACTCTTTTTCTTAAAGAAATCGATCTTCAAAAACTATCAAGGGAATACCTTCAAAGGGAAATAAATGTTCTTTCCGGTACCTACAAATATCTTCAGACATTAAATCTCGACAATTACTTTTCCGTGCTCAAGTATTCACCCGGCATAGAGGAGTATGCCCTCTTAACCAGCATTGAAAAGATTATCAGCAATGAGACTGACTTTGATTATATAATCTTTGATACACCCCCAACGGGGCTTACGCTCAGATTTCTTGCCTTGCCGAGGGTTACAATAACCTGGATTGATCGACTGATTCAAATCAGGCAAAAGATCCTGGAAAAACGCTATACGATCCACAGAATAAGAGGGCCTTTATCAAATGAAGAAACTGTGTTAAACTACAGCGAAAAAGATGATGATATCCTGAAAAGGCTCCGGAAACTGAATAATAACTATCAGGCTTTGAACAAAACCCTGCAAGGAGAAAATTGTTCTATCATTTTAGTTTTTAACCCTGATATCCTCTCCCTCAAGGAATCCCAAAGGCTGATCGAAGGTCTTAATGACCTGAACCTTCCGCTTCGTTTGCTGATCAATAATAAGGTCACCGATGAAAATATAGAAATGGCCGCTTATATTGAGAAAAACATGAGCAAAACGGCAAAAGATATTCCTGTTGACCGTGTCTTGCTCTCGAAGACACTCCTTGGCGGTAAAGATGGAAAGCTGTACGATATTCCGGAAGATATTACATCAAACCTGTTGTAAAAAGAGGTAAAATGTTTGAACATGAACAAATTTTAACACAACCTGTTTTCTTCCTTTTCATTGCCTTCAGCTTTCTTCTGAGCTTTGGTTATTTCTGGGGAAGAAGACAGAATAAAAAGTTATTTCTTTCCGCTTTTAATGATCTTGTCGATGTCGTGAAACCCGACGACCAGACCTTTACCAATATAGGAGGAGTTGTCGGTTATCATACAAATCTTTTTATCAAGAAGAAAGGGCCTGTATCCCGAGTTGACGCTACAATCACCCTTCTTCCAAGGCATTCATGGCTTTATTTTCCCATATCAAAGATTATAAGTAAGTATGACAGGCTATTCATAACGCTGTACCTGAAACAAAACCCACCAGGTGAAGGCCACTTAATTGAAAAGAAGTACGCCGGTTTTCGGGGGCCGAAAATAACAAATGAGCAACGATTAAACAAAGAAACGATAAAATGGGGAAATCATGATTTTTACCTCTATTATGGAAACTTAAAAGTTCGTGATCATTTTGTAAAATTTATGGAACTGAATCCCGAACCAGCTATCATCAAACATATAGCAATCGTTCCAGACCAAAAAAAGGGCTTCGTTTTTATGATTCCCCATAGAACAAAGGTGGCGCAATACTTTGCCCCGATTTATAAATGGTTGCCTTCCGTTATCAAGCAACAGGGGATCGAGAAAAAATAGAGGAGCGATCCTGTTAAGCACACCAGAGAAAAAATGATTTAATATGAATGCATTTGCATCACTACCATTTCTCTTCCTTCTTTTTGCATTTGCCGGTATGCTTGTAATCGGTTTTTCACGGGGAAAGAAAGAAAATAAAGAGGTATTTCTATCAGCATTTAATGACCTCCTGGACGTGATCAAGCCGGATGATCAGACATTCACCAATATCGGGGGATTCGTGGGATACCATGCCAATCTCTTTTTCAGAGAAAAAGGCCCTGTCTCCGAGATTGACGCCACCATTACCCTCCTTCCGAGACATGCATGGCTTTATATGCCCATATCGAAACTCATCATGAAATATGATAGATTATTTATTACACTGTACATGAGACACGATCCCCCCGGGGAAGGTCATCTGATTGAGTCAAAATATTCCGGTTTACGAGGATCAGAAATAACGGCTGCCCACCGGTTGTACAGAGAGGAAGTCAAATGGGGAGCGTACGATTTTTACTTGTATTATGAGATGGCAAAGATGTATGATTTCCTTATGGAATTCATCTATAATAACCCCGACCCGGGCGTTATCAGACATATCGCGATCACTCCCAAACAGAGAAAGGGGTTCATATTTATGATTCCTCAAAAAGGACAGGTTGCAAAATATCTGGCACCAACGTATCAATTGATAATATCGATATTCGAAAGTTGAAAATTACAGGAAATAAAAAAATAATTACAATAACTGATCACGAAAGCACGAAGGTACGGAACATAAATAAAAACAAAAATGTTTCATCGTCTTTTACCCTTTCATGATGAGATTTTATATTATTTATTACGAATTCATTTTATAGCTTAAGGGAGGAATAATGAAAATAGCAATCATAGGAATAGGCGGTGTCGGAGGATATTACGGGGGAATGCTCGCCCGGAAATACGAAGGTTCGGAAGAGCATGATATTTTCTTCGTTGCGAGAGGAGAACATTTGCAGAAAATTAAAACACAAGGTCTCAAGGTAATCGCGAAGGAAGGCGATTTCATCGCAAGACCGTCCCTTGCAACGGACGATCCCGCAGAACTGGGACCCCTTGATCTGATTATCTTTTGTGTGAAAGGATACGATCTTGAAAACGCTGCCCGGATGATTACGGGTAATCTCCACGACAATACTGTTATCATACCGCTCTTAAATGGTGTTGACAATGTGGAAAGACTCAAGACCATTGTAAATACAGGAATCATCATGAACGGTTGCGTATACATAAGCACACGGATTGTCAGTCCCGGCGTCGTTGAACATGTGGGGGGTCCCTGCGCTCTGTTCTTTGGTCCAGAGGAAGGTCCTATTGATCGATATTCTGAAGTAGAGACCGTTATGAAAGATGCCGGCATCAAGGCAACTCTTTCTGATCATATTATAACCGATGTGTGGTCAAAGTATATATTCGTTGGCCCTCTGGGAGGCATCTCATCCATGTTAAACCAACCTTTGGGTGCCATAATGGAGAATGAAGAACACAGGACCATGCTGGAAGGACTGATGAAGGAAGTTGAAGCCGTAGCTCAAGCAAGAGACATATCGCTTCCGGAAAATATTGTCCAACAATCATTAAATGTTGCATCGAGCTTTCCCTACGAAACGAGAACGTCCATTCAGCTTGATTTTGAGAAAGGAAGACAAACGGAGATGGAAACATTTACGGGATATGTTGTCAGAAGCCGCAGAAAACTGGGCATCAAAACGCCGCTTCACGATGCCGTCTATGCCGCCTTACAAAACAAATAGGAGGCATGGTACCATGGATAAGCCGAAGGTATTCGTAACCCGAATCATACCGGAAGCAGGCTTAAAGATGGTCCTCGATGCCTGCGATGCAGAGGTGTGGCCCGATGAACAGCCCCCTCCCCGTGACATCCTGTTAGAAAAAGTCCGTGGTGTTGTGGGACTTCTACCACTCCTTACGGACAGAATTGACGGAGAAGTCATGGACGCGGCGGGAAACCGGCTCACGATCATAAGTAATTATGCCGTCGGGTATGACAACATCGATATTCAGGCAGCCACCGATCGTGGTATTCTCGTGGGGAACACACCCGGTGCCCTGACTGAAACAACCGCTGATCTCGCCTTTGCCTTACTCATGGCCGCCGCCAGACGTCTCGGTGAAGGTATTGATTACATCCGGGCCGATAAATGGGAAACGTTCAAACCGATGGAACTCCTCGGGAGAGATATTCACCACGCAACTCTCGGCATTATCGGGATGGGACGAATCGGAACCGAGGTTGCGCGGAGGGCAAGCGGATTTGATATGGAGGTCATCTATTACGATCACCATGGGCGGGCCGAAAGGGGAGAAACGGTTGGTGCAAGGTTGTGCAGTACGCTCGACGAATTGTTCGAACAGGCAGACTTTATAAGCCTCCATGTTCCCCTTACGCCCGAGACACATCACTTGATTGATGCCGATGCTTTTAGTAAAATGAAAAATACGGCGATTCTGATTAATACCGCTCGCGGTCCCGTTGTAGATACTGATGCCCTTTATAATGCGTTGAGTTCGGAAAATATTGCATACGCCGCTCTCGATGTCACCGATCCGGAACCACTGCCGTCGGATCACAAACTGATGATGCTTCCAAACTGTCTGATCGTTCCGCACATTGGAAGTGCGACGATCGCGACGCGAAGCAGGATGGCCGTCATGGCAGCGGAGAATCTCCTGGCAGGCATACAGGGACAGGTACCGGATCACCTGGTTAACCCGGACGTTCTTGCCCGCCGTCGCCAGGGGTAATAGTCGTCTCACGATGTACTAGCTGTGACGGCTTTATATCTATTTTAGAGAAAGGAAGGAGTACTCTATGGATACAGCATACAAAGACCTTTCGCTTCCTCAACGTGTTTTGCTGGGTCCCGGTCCCAGCAATGTACCAGAAAGAGTCATGAAAGCTATGGCAAGTCCTGTCGTAGGGCACCTTGACCCTGCATTTCTTGCTGTCATGGAAGAAGTTCAGGAAATGCTTCAGTCCGTTTTCATGACGAAAAATCGTTTCACCATACCCATTTCGGGAACGGGAAGCGCCGGGATGGAAGCCGCACTTGTTAATGTTATCGAAGAAGGTGATCACGTACTTGTATGCGTCAGCGGCGTCTTCGGAGAACGCATGTGTGATATTGTCGGGCGATGCGGTGGAATCCTTAAAAGGGTTGACACAAAATGGGGAACTCCGATCGATCCCGATGACGTCACCGAGGCACTCAAAGAATTCCCGGCAAAGATTGTAGCCATAGTCCATGCTGAAACATCCACGGGTGTTTTGCAACCCCTTGAAGAAATCTCAAAGATTGTTCACGAAAAGGACGCTCTTTTCCTGGTCGATGCTGTTACATCTCTCGGCGGCGCTCCTCTTAAAATTGATGACTGGAATGTTGATGTCTGTTATTCAGGTACCCAGAAATGTCTCAGTTGCCCACCCGGGCTTGCACCTATTACCTTCAGCCCCCTCGCTGTTGAAACGTTAAGAAACCGTTCTCAAAAGGTGCAATCCTGGTATCTGGACATGACTATGCTTGAAAAATACTGGGGTCCGGATAGAGTTTACCACCATACGGCGCCGATCAGTATGGTTTATGCGATCAGGGAATCACTACGGATTGTGTTGGAAGAAGGTCTCACGAACAGGTGGGAAAGACACAGTGCGTATCACCGCGATCTCGTTTCGGCTCTCGAAAAATTGGGGTTAACGATGCTCGTAGAAGAATCTTACCGGACACCAATGCTCAATTCTGTCGTTATTCCACCAGACGTTGATGATGTATCAGTCCGGAAAAGACTCCTGGAAGAATATAACACTGAAATCGGTAGTGGCCTCGGACCTCTCAAAGGAAAGATCTGGCGAATTGGATTGATGGGTCATTCCTGCACGCAGGAAAATGTTGAGCACATAGTAAATGCCTTGAAGGCCTTGCTCTAAATGTCAACATTGACCAGTCAGCATCAGTTTAAACTGAAAACCTGTCAAACCAAAGGCACAGGCTTCCGGAAGAGATGAAAGGATAAAGCACTGCTCTATCCTTCCCTTACAATCATTCAATTTAAAGAGGGAGGTCTTTTCGATGAACAAGCTATCCAGAGATATAGTAAAGACACTCATGGAAAAACAGGAAGGTTTATGTGTATCGATTTTTATGCCGACACATCGAAGGGGAACAGAGACACAACAAAACCAGATCAGATTCAAAAATCTGCTCCGCAAAACAGAAGAAAAGTTAATGGAAAGTGATCTGCGTCCCCAGGAAGCAAGGGAATTTCTCAAACCGGCTCAGGAACTCTTGGGAGAAGCTCCGTTCTGGCAGAACCAGAGCGATGGACTTGCCTTATTTCTCTCTGCACTATCTCTTGACTTTTTCAGGCTTCCAATCAATTTTGACGAACTGGTCATTGTAACCGACCGTTTCCATATTAAGCCGCTCATCCCGGTAATCAGCGGTGATATAAATTTTTACATTGTTGCACTCACCCAGAAGAATGCCAAACTCATCAAGTGTAACAGATACAGTGCCGAGGAAGTTGATCTTGAAAACATTCCCGAGAGCCTCGCTGAGTTGTTCAGATTTGACGTTATCGAGAAAGAACCTCAGTTTCATACCCGGATGCATCCGGCGGCATATCAGGGCCACGGGGGTGGTTCAGATGATCCAAAAGATGATGTGTTACGATATTTTCAACAGGTTGACAGAGGTTTGCGAACTCTCATTCAGGAAAAAAATCTCCCCCTTGTATTTGCAGGGGTGGATTACCTGTACCCTATTTATAAAGAAGCCAACACCTATTCTTACCTGGCAGACAAATGGATCTCAGGGAGTCCTGAAGGATCAAGTGTTGATGATCTTCACGGCCAAGCCTGGGATATAGTGGAACCTTTTTTTGAAGCGGAAAAGGAAGAAGCTCTCCAACAATACAAACTGTATTCCGGTACCGGTCGTGCTTCCACTGATATTAAAGAAATTGTACAGGCAGCATATCACGGACGAGCAGGAATCTTATTTGTAGCACTTGGATTGCAACAGTGGGGTATTTTCGACCAGGATACCGATGAAGTATTGCTGCAACAGGGGGCAACGTTCGGTAACACAGACCTGCTCGATTTCGCTGCGGTCCGCACCATATCGAATGGAGGTACCGTATATGCCGTAAATCCAAAAGAAGTGCCTGACGAAGCACCCATGGCTGCTGTTTTCAGGTATTGATTTCATTTTAGCAGACAAATATTTCAACATATTACCTTTCTCCGTTTCTGCATCATTTCGTGTAAATAGCAGGGGGGGTTGCTGTAACGTCCCCCCTCTCGACTCCCAACCCTCTATCAGCATTTTTTTATTAGCCTGCCGTAAAAAAGCGCTTGATGATTTCTGATTGCAACCAGAACAAGGCTGAACTGTCTCCATGTCATGTATGCACAATTAAATGTGTAACAATGAAAATGGAACTTCCCGAACGTTATGAGGGAAATATCAGCACCGGCATCCCCGTTACTCTTTCAGTCACATCGGAGGCACACTCCGTAAAGGGTGAAATAGTTGCGGTAAACCCCAAGATTGATCAGGCAAACAGGACGTTTCTCATCAAAGTTGCTGTCAATAATCGTGACGGAAAACTTGTTTCTACCAATACAGCCAATAAAACAAGTCTCAATAGTCCTGCCATGTTACATCAAAAATTATTGCAGTATCTCTGCCTCAGAGACAAGGAAAGCGTCCCCGTTAATAAATGACGGATTCAAAAATACTTGCAACATTTCGAGATAAAGTGCATGATTTTTGTATTAATCGAGGTGCTGGTTTAAAAAGATGGAGGGTATTTCGTGGGTGTTCTATTTTTAAGGGTTTCATTAATCCTTTTAATGTTGTTGTCGTTTTCGTCACCTCTTTTGTCCGAACAAAAGATGCCACCAACAAACGTTGTGGTCTCGAGAGTAACAACCGGAATCGTTGCGCCGGAAGTTGAATTCATCGGAACCGCATACTATCCTGAAGTTTCCGATGTCTCCGCCGAGGTGAGCGGAACGGTTAAAACCATACAATTTGAGGAAGGACAGCACATCAGAAAGGGAGCGGTACTCGTAAAGCTCGATTCAGCCATCCTTATGAAGACACTCCAGGCAAAAGTTGCATCACATGAACAGATTCTTTCCGACCTCGAACGGGCAAGTAAAGATTTAGATAGAACAGCAAATCTATACCGGAAAAATATAATCGCAGAAAAGGAATACGATGATCAGAAATTTCAGGTGAAGGGTCTTGAAAAAAGGTCGGCATCCCTCAAAGCGGAAGTTGAACAACTTGAGATTGAACTCAATAAAACAGAGGTCAAATCGCCCTTTGGTGGCGTCGTTATCAAAAAACACGTCGCACGAGGAGAATGGCTTTCACCGGGCAGTCCCGTCGCAACAGTCGCTCGGGATAATGTCATTGACATAATTGTCGAAGTTCCCGCAAAGATTATTAAATACCTCAAAGTCGGAATGGATATTACCATTCTGTCGGTCGGGAATGAACTCAGGGGCAAACTTCATGCAATCATTCCCCGGGGCGATATTTCAACAAGAACATTCCCTGTCAAAATTAGAGTCAAACACGGCACATCACTCCTGGAAGGAATGGAAGCACGAGTCAAACTGCCACAGGCTGAAAAGATCTCGGCACTTCTGGTCCCCAGAGATGCCATTCTCAATACGTCCGGGAAAACTGTCATTGTGGCGATTGTTGAAGGTAAAGCAAAGGTTATACCGACAAAAGTTACCGGCTATACGGCTACAAGTGCAGCTATCAATTCGAAGGATATTACGGAAGGAATGACGGTGGTCGTCAAGGGAAATGAAAGACTCAGAGACGGACAACCTGTTACTATCCTCAAAGAAGTCAAGTAATCTATGGACCTCATTAAATTTTCAATCAATGAACCGGTTAAGATTATTGTCGGCGTTCTCATTATTCTCCTCTTCGGAATCATCGGCCTCTCTCGAATGCCCTATCAGTTGAGCCCCAATCTCACGATACCCCAGATTACCGTCACAACGATCTGGACCGGGGCTACCCCCTACGAAATCGAGCGTGAAATTATTGAAGAACAGGAAAAGGTATTCAAGGGAATACCTAATCTATCAGAAATGGAAAGTGAGTCTTCAACCGGCAGGGGTTCGGTTACAATGAAATTCAAACTCGGTACCGACCTGGATGACGCCCTCCTCCGCGTCTCAAACAAGTTGAATGAGGTCAGGTCATACCCCGAAAACACCGAAAGGCCCGTCATTAATGCCACGGGAGCCGCCACATCTCCCGTTATCTGGCTGGTATTGAAATCGTTAGAAGACAACCCCATTCCCATATACAAGTACAAAACCTTCTTTGAAGATGAGATAAAACAATATCTGGAGAGAGTTGAAGGCGTTGCCGAGCTCTTCAACTTTGGCGGTACTGCAAGGGAGATGCACGTTATCCTCAAACCGGAAAAGCTCGCCGCATATGGTCTTACCATTGGTGATGTGGCAGATATTCTTAAAGCGGAAAATATCAATGTTTCAGCGGGAAACCTTGGTGTCGGCAGGAGAGACTTCAGGATCAGAACGGTCGCTGAATTTCAATCGCCTGAAGAACTTGAAAAGATGGTGATCATATCAACGGGACAAAAACGGATCAATCTCTCCGATATCGCAACGGTACGTTTTGGATATGAGAAACGAACCGCCGAAATTCTCCACAACAAACGTGAAGGAATAGGAATCGGTGTTAAACCCGAACCAGGTGCAAACATTCTTGCAATGACCGATCGGGTTGAAAACGTCGTAAAATGGTTGAATGAGGAAAAATTAAAACCCAACGGCATTTACATTCACTGGGCCTATGACGAGAGGCCTTACATAAAAGGTGCAATAAAACTGGTTCAGACAAATATTCTCATCGGCGGTGTACTGGCTATTCTGGTTCTTCTCATTTTCCTCAGGAGTTTCGCATCCACCGTTGTTGTCGCTACTGCGATTCCTATCAGTGTTCTGGGAGCCTTTATCTTCATGAGTCTTTTCGGGAGGACGCTAAATGTCGTCTCCCTCGCGGGAATATCATTTGCCGTGGGAATGTTGCTGGACAGTGCTATTGTCGTTCTTGAAAATATCGACCGTCACAGAAAGATGGGAAAGGCTCCCTTCGAAGCCACATGGGAAGGAACCAGAGAAGTATGGGGTGCCATCCTTGCATCATCGCTCACAACGATAGCCGTTTTTCTTCCTGTGGTGTTCATTGAAGAAGAAGCGGGACAACTTTTCAGGGATATTGCCATCGCCGTCTCCTGGGCCATCACGATAAGTCTTTTCGTAGCTGTCTCGGTCATTCCCATGTTTTCCAATCAACTGTTCGGTCTGAGAAAGAATAATAACAGATTCACGGAAACCCGTTTAACAAAATGGGGGGGGTCTCTCGTTGACAAAATCATGTCCCTGGTTCGATGGGCCATTAAAGACTGGAAGACAAGAACAGCGACCATTGCAACGTTGACTCTCTTTTCCATCGTACTGACATGGCTCCTCATTCCAAAAATGGAATATCTCCCGCAGGGAAACAGAAACTTCGTTTACAGCATTATGGTTCCTCCTCCCGGACTCTCCTACGAAGAAAGAAAGGATATCGGTCTTGATATATTCGATTCGGTCGAACCACACTTGGGGAAAGATTATAACGGCTTTCCTGCCATTAGAGATCTTTTCTATATCGGGGCAGATCGATTCATGTTCATGGGTTCCATGAGTACGGAAGAACAACGTGCAGGAGAACTTGTTCCGTTGTTTGCCAAAACGATTATGAGTATTCCCGGAATGTTCGGCGTTAGTAATCAGGCCGGTATATTTCAAACCCGACTCGGCGGCGGGAGAACGATCGATGTTGACATCAGTGCCAACGATTTAAATACGATTGTACACGTTGCAGGGACAATGTTCGGAATGATACGTAAAGATATTACAGGAGCCCAGATAAGGCCGAATCCATCCATCGAACTTCTCTATCCTGAAGTCATAATCATGCCCGACAGGGACCGTCTCAGGGCGGCCGGTATGACCGCGAGTGAACTGGGCATTGATCTGGATGTTTTAATGGATGGGAGAAAGATCGGTGATTTCAAGCAGGAAGGTCACAAAAAAATTGATCTTATATTGAAGGCATCGGACAGAGATTTCTCAACGCCTGAAGAATTATATCAGGCTCTTTTATCGACACCCAAGGGGAAGATTGTCCCCGTTTCATCTTTTTCAAAACTGGAAAGGACGACAGGGGTAACGCAGATTCGACACCTTGAAAGACAGAGAACGATCAGTCTCCAGGTGACACCCCCGAAGGCCATATCACTCGAAGAGGCCATGGATCGAATAAGAGACACTCTTGTCCCTCAAATGAAGAGTCAGGGAATACTCAAAGGTGTAACGATTACACTCAGCGGCGAGGCCGACAAACTGACACAAACGAGAAGAGCCCTTCAGTGGGATTTTATCCTGGCGGCGATCATCATCTATCTTCTCATGTCCGCTCTTTTCAGCAACTTCATTTATCCTCTCGTCGTCATGTTTACCCTTCCCCTCGCGGCGGTGGGGGGCTTTATCGGTCTTATGCTGGTAAATATTCTGATACAGCCTCAGCCCCTGGATATTTTGACGATGCTCGGCTTCGTCATTCTGATTGGCGTCGTTGTCAACAATGCAATATTAATCGTCTATCAGTCCCTCAATAATATCAGGTTCCTTTGCATGGATTATCGCCAGGCTATCCTTGAATCAACGAGATCACGACTACGGCCGATTTACATGAGTACCTTCACCAGTATCTTCGGAATGCTGCCGCTCGTTGTCGCTCCGGGTCCCGGCTCGGAAATATACAGGGGAATCGGAAGCGTGATCCTGGGAGGTCTTGCCATCTCCTCCATATTTGTCATATTCATTATACCGTCATTACTGATGTTTGTCATAAAGATGGAAAAGATAAAAAGGGTTGATTAAATTCTCTAATTACAGTAAAGATGCCTACTTTACAAAACGAATCGATAAGGGAGCGGAGTGTATGATGAATTTACAAGAAATCGAACTGAAGGATCTGGATTCAAATACGTTTATCGATAAAAAAATTAAAGAAATCGCTGCCACTGTCGGTGATGGTCAGGCTATCAATGCCCTGTCCGGCGGTGTCGATTCTTCTGTTGTCACCATGCTTGCCCATAAAGCACTTGGGAACCGGCTGAAATCGTACTTTATCGATACCGGCCTGATGAGGCAGGATGAACCCCAACAGATCGTTTCGTGGTTTAAAGAACTGGGCGTGGCCGTCGAAATCCTCGATGCTCAAAAACAATTCTTTGATGCCTTGAAAGGACTTACGGACCCTGAAGAAAAGCGAGAAGCAATCACTCAGACATTCTATAAAGATGTCTTCGGTAAGCTGGTACGAGAAAGCGGGGCAAAACATCTCCTCCAGGGCACGAATTATACCGATATAGAAGAGACGGTTGCAGGCGTCAAAAGGCAGCATAATATTCTCGAACAGCTTGGTATCGATACGGAAGAACAATTCGGATATATAGTTATCGAGCCGTTAATTGAGCTCAGGAAACCGGCCATCCGAGAAATTGGTCGCATTACCGGACTTCCCGCAGAAATTTACCAGAGGCCGCCTTTCCCGGGTCCTGCTCTCGCCGCACGGGTAATCGGTGAAGTTACGCCCGAGAGAGTAGCGCCGGTCAGAAAGGCAACGGTCATTGTTGAGGAAGAATTGAGTAATACCGGGGCATTCCAGTATCTCGCCGTCCTCCACGAAGATAAAGTAACAGGTATGCGGGATGGTAAAAGAGACTACGGAATGCAAATTGAAGTACGATGCTGGGATAGTGAAGATGCGAAGACGGGATCAGCGACACGGCTGCCCTTTGATACACTTGAAAAACTGGCTGACAGGATAACCACAGAAGTGAGTGGCGTTGTAAGCGTCACCTATAATATTACGAAAAAACCACCATCAACGATTGAGGTAGTTTAAATAGCCTTCAGCTATCAGCCATCAGCATTCAGTCAAAGAGATAAATATATTCTGGCACTTCGGAGATCGGCTCTCGTGATTCATGCCTCAAAAAGAGAGAGGTCGAATATAATATGAAAAGCAAACTCCGAAGAAACAGATAATGCATCTATTTAAGGACTGAAACCTGAGCGCTGAGTACTGATCGCTCACCAATAGAAATAATGTTATACGCAATTTCACCACAAGATTTTCATCGTTCTGCACTTATTTAGAAATTTCTAAGGAGGTAATAGGTTTATGGAGAGTGGAACAGTAAAAATTATGGACACCACTGCAAACCCGGCACCCTTGGGACTCATGGGTTTCGGTATGACGACGGTGCTCCTAAACATTCATAACGCGGGTTTTACTTCGCTTGATACTATGATTCTCGCAATGGGTATCTTCTACGGTGGCCTGGCACAGGTCATTGCAGGTATTATGGAATGGAAAAAGAATAATACATTCGGAACCACGGCATTCACATCATATGGTCTCTTCTGGCTCAGTCTCGTTTTTCTCCTGCTTATGAATAAGTGGGGATGGTGGCAGGGAGCAACGGCAGGCGCTATGGCAGGCTATCTGTTTATGTGGGGACTCTTTACGTTCTTTATGTTCATCGCCACCTTGAGGCTCAACAAAGCGCTGCAGTTTGTTTTTGCCACACTGACCATTTTGTTCTGGCTCTTGGCGTGGGGAGATGCTACAGGAAGCACAGCAATCAAGCATTTCGCCGGATATGAAGGCATTGTTTGCGGATTCTCGGCCATCTACACGGCAATGGCCCAGGTCTGGAATGAATATTTCGGGAAAACAGTTCTTCCCCTAGGATGAGTTCAGTAATCATACATTAAACTGAACCATAGATACAACAGGTGAAATTGCGTATAACCTATCACATCCTGAACAATCAAGATTATATCCGGCATGGTCATCTTCTCACTCGTTAACTTGTATATCATCAGCATGTACAGACCACAAAAAATCTTTGCCCGTAATAAAGACCTGAATAGACGATTGTAATGAAAAACTTAGTCCAATCATAATGTGGCAGGGCAACAGGAATGGCTTTATGGATCTTCAACAGCAAAAAAAGCTACGTATTGCCCGGTTATCGATCATTTCAAATACCACTCTGATGATATTGAAACTGGCTACGGGTCTCGTAATCGGTTCGGTATCGATAATCTCGGAGGCTATTCACTCAGGAGTGGATCTTCTGGCGGCTATTATAGCTTATGCAGCCGTTAAAACATCTGGAAAACCTGCCGATCACGATCACCCTTTCGGACATGGTAAGATAGAAAACATATCCGGCACTATCGAAGCTTTCTTAATATTTCTGGCCGCCGGCTGGATCATCTATGAAGCCGTTAAAAAAATTATCCATCCCATTCCGATTGAGGCTCTTTCCTGGGGTGTGGGCGTTATGCTCTTCTCTTCAATTGTTAATTGGATTGTATCTCACATGCTTTTCACCGTAGGAGAAGAAACGGACTCCATTGCTCTCAAGGCGGATGCCTGGCACCTTCGCACCGATGTTTACACATCTCTGGGCGTCATGTTTGGTCTCTTTATCATCTGGATCGGAAAATACTTTCGCCCCGATCTGTCCTTACAGTGGATAGATCCGATTGCAGCACTCGCTGTTGCCATCTTGATTATACGCGCTGCCTATAAACTGACTGTGCAGTCCGCCCGTGATTTAATGGACACGAAGCTACCCGCTGACGAGGAAAATCATATACGCTATCTTATAGCATCAATGTACCCGAAAGTTCATGGATATCATAGACTTCGCACTCGTAAAGCAGGGAGTGACCGTTTCATCGAGTTTCATATGAAGGTGGCCCCGGATATGACCGTCGAAGATTCCCACAATATAACACACGAAATAAAACAACAAATTGTCGAACACTTTCCCGAATCAAGCGTAACAATCCACGTTGAGCCCTGTGATGGTAAATGTCAGAGTGATTGTCTAAAACATTGTCTTCTGTCTGAAGATGAGCAGAAAAAGGTTAGACAACAGACTGGTTTTCAGAAAAACTGATATCAGTACATATTGATTTGAATGTTTGGACGCAGGATTTTTCTTTTTTATTCCGGCGATTATTTCCAATACTTTCCAAACATGCCTTTCTAAAGAATGGAATGCCATGGAAGGTTAATATAATT
>JAFGQS010000020.1 GCA_016935565.1 Deltaproteobacteria bacterium | reverse complement strand
TACTAAGCCCGGCACCGTGTGCAATGTTGTAGAGTGCACTGAGGGAGTGTTCAATCATGTGAGCCGGGAGGCTGATAAGGCCAACGCCCGCCGTTGTCAATCCGTTGAATGCCAATGTTGCCGACCACATTATGTTAGCACGGGAATTATAATTCTCGGGGTCGTTGAGGATGACCTCCGTACTTTCCATGACCGTTTTTATGATTCCTTCCACCAGCCTGTCCTGGAGGGGGCTGTCGGGTTCCGAGTTGTTAAAGTATCCCTCCAGCATATGGGTGATTATGTCGACGGCACTATAAGCACTGTATGCCGGTGACAGAGTGAAGAGGGCTGTCGGGTCAAGAATCGACGTTTTCGGCTGTATGAGGGGAGAACGAATGCTGAATTTTTGAGCACCTTCTTCTTTTGTCATAACTGCAGCGGGATTCATTTCCGAAGCGCTGGCGGAGACGGTAACCACCGTCAGTACGGGAAGGGCATCCCGTATTTTTTTCTTATACGTAAAAAATTCCCATATATCGTCATCTGGATCTGCCTTTACGCCGACTGCTATCGTTTTTGCCGTATCGATGACACTTCCTCCTCCAACGGCAAGAATAACGTCGATGTTTTCGCTCCGGGCACGTTCTATTCCCTCGAGCGCATGGGAGAGAACAGGATTCGACTTGACGCCGGGAAATTCCACGATTGAAAGGTTTGCATCGTTGAGCGATGAGATGACCCGGTCGTAAATTCCATGTTTTTTAATACTCTCCTGGCCATAGACGAGCAGAACTTTAGAACCGAATCGCTTGACCTCATTCCCTATGCGGGCAATCATACCCTGCCCGAAAATGATTTTGGTAGGATTGTCGAATACAAAATTTTGCATGGCATCACTTCCTTTAAAAGGATAAAAACACTGTTCAAAACTACGGATTACGGTGTCAGAGCGGTTGACATTCCGTTTCATCGGGTAGCTATACCGTAGCGATAAAAGTATGTCAATACTCGGAAAAGGGACATAAAAATCTTTTTTGACTTAACATGTTCAACATAGTATGTTTTCTGCTCGTCAATAAGCATATTTCAGGATCGATAACGTATGGACTCCCATTCAAAGGAACAACGGGTTCAGTGGATGCCTGTCATCAGGGATGGTATGGTGGCTGCGTGGCCCATCTGTCTCGGCTATTTTGCCATCGGATTGGCGTTCGGTGTCATTGCCCAGAAAGCGGGCCTTCACCCCCTGGAAATCGGTGTGATGTCCCTTCTGGTATTTGCCGGAAGTGCCCAGTTTATCGCCGTCTCCATGCTCAGTTCCGGAGCCGGGTTCATGCCGATCGTCGTTACCACTTTTATGGTAAATCTGAGACACTTACTGATGAGTTCATCCCTTGCAATCTATTTCCAACGCATTAACAGTGGTTGGCTGACGCTTTTTGCTTACGGTATCACCGATGAAAGTTTTGCCATGAACCTGACACGGTTCAGGAGCAAAAGCTGGGATTGGCGTCGGGCTCTCGTTCTCAATCATACCGCCAATATTGCCTGGATCGGCAGCACAGTAGCCGGCGGATACGGCGGGCAATTTATTCCTGCCGGTGCGTTTGGTATCGATTATGCTCTGATCGCCATGTTCCTCTGCCTGCTGGTCTTTCAGTTGAGAGGTTTGTTGTATGTGATAAGTGCGTTGATAGCAGGACTCCTGGCTGTTTTTATCTCACTGATAGTGCCGGGTAATGCCTACATCGTCATTGCATCGGTTATTGCAGCAACAATCGGCGTCTTTTTGCGGAAATCGAGATTTTTTACGAAGAGGGAACAGGGCTCATGATGAACACTGATTATCTTGTTGTTTTCATTGGAATGGGAATTGTTACCTATGTTCCCCGGTGGTTTCCTCTCGCATTCCTGTCACGTCGTCAATTGCCTCAGTGGCTCATCGAGTGGCTTGATTTTATACCGGCAGCAATCTTGAGTGCCCTCGTCCTACCATGTCTCGTCACTGCCGGTGATCCCCGCCACCTGGAGCTATTTCGACACGAATTACTGGTTGCCATACCGACATTCATCTTTGCATTGAAAACCAGGTCTCTTGCAGGGACCGTGATCCTCGGCATGTTTCTCTTCTGGCTTGCAGGAATATTTTTGTGATTTGAAAACGGATGAATGCAGTTACGAGAGATGTTAAAGAATGAAAAGAAGGGGATTTTTACAGGGTACGGTACGTTATTGCCGGAGTATGATCAGCCAATAAAAATACAGGCCCGATGATATTGATACAACACCAATTCTGGTGCCGGACTTATTTTCAGTAATTCCGTCAAAGACGTTCCTTCCGGTTGATCGATTAAGTATCTCTGTGTACCGGTAAAATCTGTTTTCCCTTTACAAGGTGATTCAAGGATGACCGTTTATTTTAAGCTGTTTTTAACTGCCGTTTTGTGGGGAGGTACATTCATAGCTGCACGAGTTGTCGCCCAGGATGTGGGACCTTTCAGTGCTTCATTTTTACGGTTTGTGGTCGCCTCTTTGTTCCTCACTGTGTTTACGAAATATTTCGAAGGCAAGATTCCTCTCTTGAAAAAGAATCAAATTGTACCCGTTGTTCTCCTGGGAATGACGGGGGTGTTTGCCTACAATTTTTTCTTTTTCTCAGGATTAAAGGTCATTCTTGCAAGCCGTGCATCCCTGATCATTGCGACAAACCCGATATTTATTGCTCTCTTTGCCTTCATCTTTTTCGGGGAAAAATTGAATATCAGAAATTTCTTCGGGATATTCTTATGTGCATCCGGTGCTGTTGTAGTCATTTCAAAGGGAGACCCCCTGATGATCTTTCAGGGAGCACTGGGCCCGGGCGAGTTGTATATCCTGGGATGTGTCATAAGCTGGGTGATCTATTCGCTTGTCGGAAAAGTTGCCATGGAGGACCTGTCTCCTATGGCCGCCGTGACGTATTCCTGCATCATCGGGTCCGTTGCCCTGTTTTTCCCCGCATACCTTGAAGGAATGATCGGCGATTGTATAAATTATACTCCTGTTGATTGGTTCGGCATCTGCTATCTTGGCTTCTTCGGATCTGTTTTAGGATTTACGTGGTACTATCAGGGAATAAAGGAAATCGGTGCCGGACGGGCGGGAATTTTTATAAATTTCGTTCCCATCAGCGCTGTGATCCTTGCTTACTTTATCCTTAAGGAAAGACTTGACGTGTCTCTCATCGTAGGGGCGGCAATGGTTATCAGCGGGGCGTATCTGACAAACAAACGGTTTTGAGATTCTGCGTATACATAAAAAAATAACTTGACGAACTATTCGAATTAAATATATTTTTGCGTTAAATGTGTAATGTGATCTAATCAATCCTGAGTTTTTTATAGAAGCGTCCGACTGAGAAAGTGAGGATAGACAATGAATGCATTGAAAAAGCTTTTGTTTTTATCGTTATCCACGCTTATTCTCATCAGCCCTGCTCCCGCCATTTCTCAAAATAAGGTTATACCCATCGATTCGTCAGGAATCAAAGAATTAATGAACGGGAAGGGCTGCCCCCTGCTGATTGTTGCAACGGCGGCATGGTGCGCGCCATGCCGTGAAGAATTACCCATCCTCAATGAGATGTATCTGAAATATAAGGACCAAGGTCTCAAGCTGGTTGCTATCAGTCTTGATATCACTGCTTCGGATATGCAACGTATCGTGAATAAGCTCGATATCAAATTTCCGGTCTACTGGGGTGGTGATAAGATGGCTTTCGAATACAGCGTTTTCGGCGTACCTACCATTTTAGTTATGCAAGATGGACAGGTTAAGGAAAGGATAATAGGGAAGCGTTCCGAGAAGTTTCTTGAAGAGAAGATTTCTCGCCTGGTTGAAGCATGCATTCCTTAACGAAGATCGGATGTTCTATTATTCTAAGCGGGCAAACGAGCATGAAAGACACAAAATCAAGAAAGACTCCTTTTTTGCTTCTCCTTTTCTTTCTATTCCTATTCCTCGTCGGGATAAACGTGGGAGAAGTATCCGCGGTCTGGGAAAAGGCTGTCAGGGTCTGTCTTAGTTGCATAGGGATCGGATAATGTGGAACCTGAGACGTTGGGTCCAAGGTGTTGCAACATTAGTCAGTAATGCCTACCTTTTATTTCCGTTTACCCGGAATATTTACCAGGGCAGGCTCAAATCCATGTGCGTACCCGGCCTCAATTGTTATTCCTGTCCTGCAGCATCGGGTGCATGCCCGCTCGGTTCCATACAGAGTATTTTAGCCACCGTGCGACCAAGCTTCAGTTCCGGACACTATCATATCAGCTTCTATGTTCTTGGCATGCTGGGGCTTATCGGCAGCCTTGTAGGGCGCATGCCCTGTGCATGGGTGTGTCCTTTCGGTCTAATACAGGAACTCATCCACAAGATTCCTTCTCGAAAGTATGAAATTCCTCAAGCCTTAATCTATGTCAAATATGTTATTCTGGTATTCTTTGTTTTCCTCCTTCCTGTTCTGGTCGTCGATCAATTTGGTTACGGTATGACATGGTTTTGCAAATATATCTGTCCGGCGGGAACACTTGAGGCGGGTATTCCGATGATCTTTCTTCAACCATCGCTGCAGGAGTTGATCGGAATCCTGTATTACAACAAAGTAATAATTCTCCTGGTGTTTCTGATTTTGATGGTCTTTATTCGTCGTCCCTTTTGCCGGATTGCCTGTCCCTTGGGGGCGATCTATTCCCTTTTTAATAAAGTCAGTATCTTCAGAATGGTTCACGACCCCGATGCCTGTGTCCTCTGCAAGCAGTGCTATCAGGATTGTCCTATGGGCGTTCGATTTTATGAGGGTGCCAATCAAGTCGATTGCATACGCTGTCTGAAGTGTTATCAGGAATCATGCCAGTATGGAGCCATTTCCATTGAAATGGCCGGAATTCTCCTCCGTCCTGTCCCGAAAAAAGGTGAAAAAAAGGAAGAAATTCAGGCTTAAGAGGGATATACATATCATGCCGAAATACCCGTCCTGGGCACTGAGAAGAAAATATTCCACTTCACAAGGATAGTGACAGCAATCCATAAAAAATGGATATCGTGAATTTCCGATGCATGAATGAATACTATCCGGAAGTTTCAGAAAAGATCGTGCAGGCTGGAGACTGAGTCTGCTTGCTTTTAAATAAAAAAATAAAGGGGTCAACCCAATGTTTGGCTAACCCCTTGCTTTTTCATGGTGGGTCAGGGCAGAATCGAACTGCCGACACCTGGATTTTCAGTCCAGTGCTCTACCGACTGAGC
>JAFGQS010000161.1 GCA_016935565.1 Deltaproteobacteria bacterium | reverse complement strand
CAGACTCGAATAGGCAGACAAACCCGTATCATCATCTTTAAAGAACGTGTATGTCCCACCCCTATGCTGTACCTGTTTTTTATTGACCACGACTGTGACGTGTCAGCCATATCGTCATCGTCAAAGTACTCATAACGCACCGCCATCTATCAATTTCACATACGCATGTGTTATGAAAACAAAATTCGTGCTACTATTAAGCAAAAAATAACACCGATGGGTCTGCAATCCCGCCAGTGTTCATTTTTTCAATCAATATCCCTGCCGATACTGGACATGCTCAACGTACCGTACCGGACACCTCGTACCGATCGTAACATATCGGCTACCATCTCCACTTCCCTGGCATTGCCACGAAGAGCTACAATTTCCAGACAGTTGTCGTGATCAAGATGAATATGCTGTGATGAAACAATGATATTCTGGAAGTCATGCTGAATATCGATTACTCGATTTACCAGTTCCCGCTTATGATGATCATAAACGAAGGTTATGGCACCGGCGACTTCACTATCCTCTTCCCATTGTTTTTTTACCAACTCTTGCCTGATCAGGTCTCGCAGTGCCTCCGAACGGTTGGTATACTTTTTCTCTCGTATAAGAAGATCAAATTTATCAAGAAGCCCTTTTTCAAGGGATACACCGAATCTCACTAATTCAGACATACATCGCTACCCGTGTTATTTTTTCGCAACTTGTAGCACAAATAAAATATATGTCAAGATAAATATAAGTGACCAGAAAAATAATTGACAAAAGCGAATTGATAAGCTTACAAATCATCAAACTCTACATTCAATACTTTTTTAGCCGTTTTGTCACCGAATTCATTATGCTCGTAACCGAACTAATTTATTCTTGCTTGCGAAAACGTTTCCTGTATAATTTTTGACTCGTAGAATACAGAGCACGTAGTATCGATCAGTGAAGACTTGAATACCCTGGTTGAAAAAAAGGAGAAAGCGATAGGATGAACAGCGGAAAAGGAAATCTCAGATTTTTTTTCTTTATGGTGTGTCTCATCGGGTTGATTCTGGTTGGTGCAGAGCTGGCATTCCAACTCTTCAATGCAAGCATATGCACAACGGAAGGATGCCAGGTAGCAATCCGGCAGACTCGTTATGGAAGCATATCGATACTTTTACCGGGTATTGCCATATTTCTTGTCCTTGCCCTCCTCACGAAAAACGACACGTCTCAACACAAAGAATACTTCGATAAAGCAGTCTCTATTCTCTTGATTGCTGCTCTCTCGGCAGAGGGATTCCTGGTGGGATATCAGGCCTTCAGGATACAAGCCGTCTGTGCTTTCTGTATCGTCGTCTTCGGTATCTTTATCGTCCTTGCACTGTTGTGGTTTCTGGAAGGTCATCGAGAGGTGGTATCAGGATTAGCCGGCTTTTTCGCGGTTTTTATCTTCCTCTATTTGATTATGCCCGTTTCACAGGCGCACTTCAGCACGGAGAACATCGGAAACAGTATGTTAACATTATTTTACAACACGTCATGCAGATCCTGTGAGAATATTGATGAACTGTGCAAAGAATGCGACATACAGGTCAACAAAATTGAGGCCAGCAAGAATGTCGAATTCCTGAATTTTATGGATATCAAACAATTGCCGGTTCTTGTTGTTAACAGAAGCGAGGAAAAGAAAATAATCATCGGCGAAAGCCGTATTAAAGAATACCTGATGAACAGCATGGAAGATGAAGGGGCGAACCCTGAAAGATAAACACTGAACTTTTTCGACTTTTCGGCATTGAAACTTATTTTAACAATAGACGCATAAGGAATATATAAATGTTGCAAAAAGGCGAAATATCCCGGCGTCTTTACGAATATCTTCTGAAGAGGTCTCTCGATTGTCGGGTCGAAGATATCCGTATCGGGCTTGGTTATGCAGGAGTTAAACTGGAAGGAACCATGATCGGTGTTGCCGCTGTTTTACGGCACGAGATACCATCGGGATGCACGACACTTGACCGGGCCGGCACATTAAAGGGCTCAAAGGCATCGAAACTGTTGCGATACCTGGTTGAGGGGAAAAACCCACTGGACAAGATAGTCGGTCTTGCAACGGCAAATGCCCTCATTAACCTGAAAGTTCCTGAGGAAGAAGATGATTCTATCGATTTGATGAATCTCTCACATCATGATCATGTTGCCATGGTGGGACTCTTTAAACCCCTTGTGCAGAAAATACAGGAAACCAGGGCCGAGCTCTCAATTATCGAAAGAGATCCGGCCCGATCCGAAGTCTTAGAAAGCAACACAACGGGTAAAATTCTCAAAGATTGCACCGTCGCCATTATTACCGCCACCTCAATTATCAACGGTACACTTGAAGACATCATCAATCGTCTTGGCACATCGAGGCATGCAGTGCTTCTCGGTCCGTCGACACCGATGTGCTGTGACATCTTTCAAGACACTCGTCTAACACATCTGGGAGGGTCTGCAATTACCAATTATGATAAAATATTGCAGATTATTTCTGAAGGCGGCGGCACACCGTTAATGCGTCCGTATTTGAAATTTGTTAATATACCGATTCAGAAAAACACACAATAAAAGGAGATTGGAAAGCGTGATTCCCGCTGTATCTATTGTCGGCAAATCAGGTTCCGGCAAGACAACACTTATCGAAAAACTCATCCATGAGTTGAGACAACGCGGGTATCGAGTGGCCACGATCAAACATAATCGCCATGGATTTGATATCGACCATGAAGGAAAAGACAGCTGGCGTCATAAAAAAGCGGGCGCACAGATGACCGTTATTGCATCTCCAATACAAGTTGCCATTATCGAAGATACTGAAAGAGATTATGAAATCAGTGAATTGATAGAAAACTATATTCACGATGTTGATATAATATTAATCGAAGGGTTCAAGGGTAATGCATATCCCAAGATTGAAGTGTTTCGCAGTGAAGTGGGACATGAACTATTATATATCCCGCATAATAATTATGTCGCCATAGCAAGTGATCAACCGTTTAATATCGGTATCCCCTCTTTCGACATCAACAATGTAACTGGAATTGCCGATCTCATAGAAAACAGTATTTTAAACACGACCTGACACAAAAAGGTCGGTACCACGTGCGGAAAAAATTTGACAGATATGGAAAGATACGTATCTTCATAACAAGACAGGTATGTATTGATTTATGAACGACATTGATTATTTGAAAATCCTAAAATGGATACTCATCGTATTACTCGCCGGTTTTATCGGACAGTTCGGTAAGAGCCTGGCAAAACACCTCATGAATCGGGCCAGGGTCAGAAAAAATAAATCGGCTACAGGCACAGAGAAATTGACTGTCCCGGAAACAACGGATCATAAATCAAAAGAATCCCCGGTATCACAACCCGAAATAGGGGCAGGGACATCTCGGCGGCAAGAGGTATTAACAAAAACTGATCAGGATTCCGGACTTGCGAAAGAAGAAGCAAAAAAGAAAAAGAAAGAATTAAAAGCTCTGGCGAAGCAGCAAAAAAAAGAAGCAAAATTGATAAAAAAAGACACATAACACCCATTTCTGTTATAGTGATTCCCTCTCGATAATAAACGCTGCTTTCTCGTTAACTGCCGAGGACATATCATGCCAGTTCACATACAGGAGTATCACCTCTTATGAAAAACGTCAAATCGATAAAGGAAAGAGACATAATACTCGACTCGATTACCGATGGCGTTTTTACAGTCGATCATGCTTGGTGTATTACATCATTTAACAAAGCGGCTGAAGACATCACCGGCGTACCGAGAGAAGAAGCAATAGGCAGGCGTTGCAAGGATGTCCTGAAAGCAAATATCTGCGAACGTGACTGTGCGTTAGAACATACCATGGCGTCGGGTCAATCAGTTGTCGATAAAACGATACAAATTATTGACGCGGAGGGTGAACAGGTACCAATCAGCATTTCAACGGCTCTTCTGAAAGATGAAAAGGGAAATGTCATCGGCGGTGTTGAAACGTTCAGAGATATGAGTGATGTGGAAAAGTTGAGAAAGGAAATCAAACAGCGATATACATTTGAAGATATCATTTCGAAGAATCATCATATGCATGACCTGTTTCGCATCCTGCCTGATGTAGCAGACAGCTCAAGTACAATTCTCATCGAGGGAGAAAGCGGAACGGGAAAAGAACTCTTTGCCCGGGCAATTCACAATCTGAGTCCAAGAAAAAACGGGCCCTTTATCATCGTTAACTCAGGTGCAATGCCTGACACCCTGCTTGAATCAGAACTTTTCGGTTACAAGGCCGGGGCATTTACCGATGCGAAAAAGGATAAACCCGGCCGTTTCAAACTCGCCCATAAAGGCACCATATTTCTTGACGAAATCGGAGATATATCACCCGCCCTTCAAGTTCGTTTACTGCGTGTCCTCCAGGATAAAACCTTCGAACCCCTGGGAGCTATTGAGAGCATAAAAACAGACGTTCGAATCATCACCGCAACAAACAAAATAATTGATGATATGGTCAAAGAGGGAACTTTCAGGGAGGATTTATATTACAGGATTAACATTATCCGCCTTGTCCTGCCGCCCCTGCGTGAACGAAAAGAAGATATCCCTTTGCTGGTTGATCATTTCATCAGCACTTTTAATACACTACAAAATAAAGAGATCATTGGCATGACCGACGAAGCGCTTGCCTGCCTTATGTCTTATGATTACCCCGGAAATATCAGAGAGTTAAAGAATCTGATCGAACGTTCCTTCGTTCTCTGTAAATCCGCATTAATTCAGAAGGAACACCTCCCGGACCCGGTTTGTAAATCTGATGGCATGGACTTATCCGAACATTCTGACATCATGTCATTCAGGGAAATGGAAGCAATATTTCTCAGAAACGTCCTTCGGAGAAACAACTGGAACCGAACACAAACAGCACATGAACTCGGCATTCACAAGAGTACCCTTTTCAGAAAAATCAAATCTCTCGGTATAACAATTCCGAAACGAAAATAACCGCAGAAATCAAACGGAACACCGCCATTGAATTCGGTCATCTCTTTTGACTGATATTCAAGAAACACTGCTAATGTTCCGTGATTTTCGATGTTTGTTCTTTATAAAGAATCGTCGGAATGCCGTTTCATGAGTTTTGTTATAATGCATGTCGTAACCGATGGGCCACAGAGTCCAGTTCGGACCGTTCCGGCACGGTGGAAATGTCAGAACCCCAGATAAAACCGAATTTGTCTCCCTCATATCGAGGAAAAACATGAAAATGAACATGAAAGACTTCCTGGCCCGCTGCCGCGCCGTCTGCAAGGAATATATTCACTCCCTCACAGGTAATCCCGCACTGATATAACGCCGCTGCAATGCGTTGCGCAATTCGAAACACATGGGATCCGACATCCTCATCAAGATTACTCAAGTATGATGCGTGATCATTTGGAATGATGAGAACATGACCGGGATTAACCGGTTGAACATCCATAAAGGCTGTGCAGAGATCATCCTGATAAACAACACTCGCCGGTACCGTGCCCGCTACGATTTTGCAGAATATACATT
>JAFGQS010000160.1 GCA_016935565.1 Deltaproteobacteria bacterium | reverse complement strand
GTGTGAACCGGACATGACCGATTTTTATGGAACAGAGAGTGATGATAGTAAAAGGTGCTAAAACATTTAACAGAAAAATAGCCAATATACTTATCATACAGCTCGGTGATATCGGAGATGTTGTCTGGTCAACACCTACTTTCAAGGCCGTAAAGGATGCATATCCCCAGGCAAAGATTTCTGTTCTGCTCAGAGACGGGTTTGGATCACTTCTTGAGGCAAACCGACTTATCGACGGGCTTTTCGAGGTGAAACGGTACAGGGGAAATATTTTCCAGCGGGCACGAAAGCAGGTTACCTTCATACGCGGTATCCGGAGGGAACGCTTTGATGTTGTTTTTGATCTTCGCTTGGACGACAGGGGTGCCTATCTTACTTTTTTTTCGGGTGCGCCCATACGGATCTCAGCTCGACATCCTACCATGGTCTGGCGGAATCGATTATTTACGCATCTGGTCGATCCCACGGTGCCGGAAGAGAAAGAGCATGGCGCTGCGGAGCAATCGCTGCGACTTGTGAAAGCATTTGGTATCGTTTCCTCCGATACAAAGCCGAGGCTGTGGATTAAGGACGGGACAATAGCAAGGGTGCGTCGGATACTTGACAGGGAAGGAATCTCTGAGATTGAACGGTGGATTTCCTTGAATCCATTTTCCCGGTGGTCATACAAGGAATGGGGATACGATAATTGGGGGAAAATTGTCGATTGGATCTGGGTTAAGTATAAAATTCCGACAGTCATTGTCGGATCTTCCGTAGAAAGAGAAAAAGCAGATCATATTAAAAGAATGTGTTCCGGACGAGTTTTTAATCTTACCGGAAAGACTACACTGGATGAATTGGTGGGATTGTTGAGTCTAAGCTATTTCCATATGGGAGTTGACAGCGCTGCGCCACATATCGCCGCTGCAGTCGGTACCCCGACAATAACGATCTATGGCCCCACGAACTGGCGAGAGTGGTCGCCACAGGGAGACATTCATTCGGTTATAACTCCTTCTGATTACAGTTGTGCCCCGTGTTATCAAAAAGGGTGCGACGGCAAGGGGAGAAGCAGATGTCTCGAAGAATTGAAGGTTGAGAAGGTCAGCAAGGCTATTGAAAATTTCATTGATGATACGACAAAACATCTGAAACAGCTGGAGAAACGCGAAAGTAGCGTTTAGAAGATATCAGGAAGTTGTGAAGGCAATGTTTGGCTGAAATGTTTTAATGGGAAAATAATCGCCGAAACAGAGATTTCATGAAGAGATATCTGGACGATTCTTTTATGATGATAACCGTTCCGTATTGAACGTCCCGGAGATTTATCTCATTATTGTTGACATATTCACATAACATCGGAAAAAGATTATATCTGTTGAGTACCAATAACCGTGCCTCTTCGATTTTCTTTTGGGCATGTTCATATTTTGATTCATTGAGACATGATTCAATGATTTGAATTGCCTGTTCCGGCTGCGTTATATCGATTTGAGTAAGTGCCGCCTGATCAAAATATTTTTCTATATTAGGGCATCCATAATAGATGGGATAGCAGCCCGCCAAAAAAGGATCTGCTAATTTTTCCGTCCACCAGTCATCCAGATATGCATTTTCAAGAGCAATATGGTATTTGTATGGGGCAAGAGCATCCCACTTGTCTTCGATTTCTTGCAGTCCTCTTCCAAAAACATCGATGGAATCGCCAAAATGATTTTTCAGGATTTTAACAAACTCTAATCGCTGTCTGTGTCCCTCGCTGAAGTCTTTTATTGATGAAATAACAGACATTTGCTTGACTTTCGGGAAAGTGCTCATAGCCACCAGCTCATCATAGTCCTTTGACCATGATAAATTAACATGATTTTGTTGTTTCCTTCCGATATGCCAGGGAAACCCTTGTTGTTGATGGATAACGTGCGGGTGCCTCATATCCTGATGGCACGTAATGACAGTATGGAACTGGTTTATATAGTGTTGACGATATTGTTTGAGCGTTGGTGGTTCTCCAGTGATAAGAATAATGTTTTCCTTGGGACAAATTGTTTTTTCCGTTTTCGTGAGCCCTTCGAACACTACCCAATAATCACATTTTTTTATCGGTTGGTTAATAAAAAAACGGCAATTATCCCACACAGCGCTGTGATTCGGTGTCTGTCGTTTCAGGGGCCATGGTGGCGGGAAGGTAAGTTTTATCTCAATCATAATTATTCGTAATGGAAGTTGCCAATTTTTTATTTCTTTCGCTTATTTTTCCAATTCTCCCAAACAAACTCATATTGCCATGTCACATAATGGGTACGACTGAGCCCTACATGTATTTGTTTCATCCTGTCTTTTGCTTCGGGGAAAAAATTATGAAACTGTACCTGAATATCGTCAATATTGGAGACAAACTTAGAACTTATGAGATGGTCCAACAAATCATATTCCCCACCTTCTATATTAATTTTTAACAAATCAATCTTCTGTATATTATTTTCACGTATGAAATCAATTGCTCTTATCAAGTTGATTTCTTCATCACCCTGTCCTCTTACAATTGATGATCCATCGGCAGAATGTGATATCATGACCTTCTTTGTTTCGTTGGACAGGCCCAACTGATAGACATGAATTTTTTTGTTTTTAGAAAACCTTTTTTTTATCTGATGGGCAAATGAGTCGACAGGTTCAAAACAAAAAACGGTGCAATTGAATCTGGCATAGATATCGCTTGTCCATTGTCCACGATATCCGCCCAGATCAAAAACAAGGGAATCCTCATTGAGATCATAATCCAACCGCAATGTTCCGTCACCATCATCCGCAAACCAGGCATCTATCATTTTCCTGTATTCCCTCTTCTCCCGGTTTTCTCTGAAGAGACGTTTTATGACATTCATTCGAAGATTCCCCATTTACTGTGAATTATGCTTCCTTACTCTTTTCATATCGGCGGAATCATGATCAAGCCATTCGCAGAAATAGTTTCTGAAATTTGTTTATGAATTCAAAAAATCGTAACCGTCAGCCATCGTGATTTACATACTGGATCGTTCTATCAGATCAAACGTAATATCCTGGTGCGCACTTTTATTGACGAATCCGTATAGTTGTCTGTAATCCATTTGCAATCCGCTGTGCCATTGCTCCAGCAAGTAATCCTGATGAACATTGCCACAGATATTGTCATTTTCTGCCTGTACCTTGTTACAGGCGATGTTTACTATCTTTGATTTCCGATAGCCTGTGCCCGAGCGAGTGGAAAAAAGCCAGCAGAAATCCTGAAGATTGCTTTCGTATGAGTTCGGTGCATTGAATGAGATGAACTTCGTCAGAACAATGATTTCTCTGGTAGAGAATAAATGACCGTCAACGGAAAGAGGGTAGCCCCAGTCATAAACACCTTGATCCCATCGCCAGACTATCTTGTCCGGGTCATTAAACGGAGATGGCAAAAATTCCGGTTGCGGCTGTTCTTTTTGCAACGTGTAACATTCAGATAAATTAAGCCCCATGCGTAAGCTGGGGACGAATTTATCCGTGTCAAAATTGGCAAAATCCGTCATATTCACATCTTCTATGAAGAGGTCATCATCTACCAGAAAAAACACCTTTTCTGATTGAAGTGACTCAAGCAGGTGAAGGAGATCTTCACGGAATGAATGATCGTCTTTCTGTTTGATGAAATATGTGTTATCACCGGCAAACAGAGTAATTACGTCTTCATAGGCCTTTTGGTGGCTTATACCGGATGTCTGATATAAAATATGAACCGGTGGAGGTGGACTGACCTTTTGAAAATACGTTGTCAGGAGAGCGTGAAGTTGCAATGCCCTGTCTTTTGAAAATATGATGCATTCAACGGGATATGCGGCTTTTTCCTCCGACCACTCTATGCGTGATTCGTGCAGTGCGAGCAAAACGTCTCGTTCCCAGGATAATGACTTTTTCTGCAGTGCCAGTTCAAAGGGTTTTAATAGGACATTGATTATGGGATATTTCTTTTTTTCCATTAATTTCTTCCTATAAAGGGCGATTCAAACACCGTTTTATTTTTAACATTAGTTCATGTCTCAGCCTTCCTAAAAAGCATGGTCCTGCCAAATAGAATTTTTTTTCACAATCACAGGCAGCAGCGTAATTCCTGTTTTCAGGATATGATAGTGGACTTGGTATATTGTCCACCCCCTCTAAAGCAGATAACAGAATGCTTGCACGTGTTTTATAATTTTCCTGTCTATTATATTTAGGATAATAGGTCGGTCCGGCATCACGATATAACAAAAGAGGATCCGAAATATTCCATATTTCACCAAGAGCACCAATGCGGAGCCATAATTCATAATCTTCCGATATTAAAAGACTTTCATTGAATAATCCCGATCTCTCCAAAGCAACACGTCGAATCATGGCAGAGGAGAGAATGATGTAATTTTCCTGTACGAATAAATCATAGGGTATGTGGCCGGAGAACTTCCGTTTTTGAAAATAGAGCGGGGTGGAACTGTTCCATTCTTCTGAACCGGACCATCTGTACGCATTGCACCCCAACAGTACACAGCCCGGATGGCGTTCCATGAACTCGATCTGAAGCTGTAATTTATCAGGCAGCCAGATGTCATCATCATCCAGAAAGGCGATGTACTTTGCAATTCCTTCGCGAATGGCACGGTTTCTCGGTTTGCTGGGTCTGCCGGCATGTTCACCCGGCAAATATTTGAACCGCTTATCTTTCAGAAAAGGGGTTATGGCCTTCAGCGTTTCCTGTGTTTGTCCATCTTCTGCTATCCAGCATTGCCATTGGTGAAATGTTTGCGATTGGACGCTCTTCAGTGTTTCCACCAGGAATTTTGCCCGATTATATGTGGGAATAATAATGTCTATCATCAATAAATTCACTTACAATGGATAATTAATTCTTCACGGCAATGACTACTAAATATTGCTGTTGATTTCAACAAAGATATACGTAGTTAACACAGTCTTTCTTTCATCATCAAATTATAATGATTGACTGTTCACTATCAACTTAAATATCTAATCTTGATGAAGAACAAGGCGCTTCAAGGAAATGGAATATGTTATGGTTTTAATCGGTTCAATTTTTTGAAGAATGTTTCATAAATTTCATTCATCCTTCTTGACACCATGTCCCAGCTGTTATTACTGGCTGTTATGTGAGCTTCTTGGGCCATTTTTGTTCTGATCTTTTTATCAGACAGAATGGCTATCGTTTGAGCTATTCTTTTAGTGTCGGTGTTATCCTCAATAATGAATCCGTTGATTCCGTTTCGAACGATATCCCTGGCTCCTACATGATCACTGATAATGACAGGCAGTGAGGCGGCCATGGCTTCTAAAACAGTTATGCCGAAAGTGTCAAATCTTGAAAGCATCATAAAGATGTCCGACGCCATGTATATTTTTTCTATATTCTCTTTTTGAACGCCGGTAAATATGACGTCTTGTGATATTTCAAGATCCCGTGCCAATTTCTTATATTTTTTCTCCTTATCTCTCCCTACTATCAGAAGTTTCATACTTCGGTCAGGATGGAGTTCTTTAAATCTTCCAATGGCTGTCATGACATAATCAAGGCCTTTTATGTCGAAATTCATGGCTACAAATACGATCACCATATCATTGGCATTAAGACCGAAATAATGCCTGACTTCTTGTCTACAAACTTCCCGGTCCCGCCCGCCATATCGTTCAATGTCAACTCCCGGATGAAGAACCTGTATTTTTTCGGGAGTGATATCGTATTCTCCAAGAAATATTTCTTTTGCCAGGGACGATACAGCAATGAACCGGTTACACCGTTCATTGTTAACGAGTTTCTTTTCAACCCATTGAGTTCCGCGATCAAAAAGGCTCATATGTTTTTTCCGAATGTCTCTGACCCAGGTATGATGAGGGAGACCATGCATTGTAAAGATATCAGCATCAAATATTCTATCATGGGCATGTATCAAATCAAAACCCAACGAAGAGATTTTCCGTCCGGCAAAATAGGCAAAGCTGATGGTCGTCAAGAATTTGGGAAAGTTTATAACGGGGACCTTGTGAAACGTAATCACACGTGAATTCGACTGCCACCTGTTTGCAAATACGTGGATATCATATTGATGGTTGTATGCAAGGCGTTCGGTCATTTCAAAAGCAAATTTTTCCGCACCTCCCACAAGACCGTATTTGGGAATTACAACAGCTATTTTTCTGATATTCGATGGCACTCGCTTTTCTACGCTCTTTTCAATGTACTACATTTAGTAAGATTATACTACACACAGGATTATTGATAGCCGTTAGGGTGCTTCCTATGCCATTCCCAGGCCGAGGCTATAATATCTTCCAGTTTCGTGTACCGTGGGTTCCAGCCCACTTCCTGCCGTGCCAGATCCGAGGATGCTACCAGCATAACCGGGTCACCTGGCCGTCGGGGGGCAAATTCAAAGGGTATTTCAATGCCGGTAACCATTTCCATTGTTTTTACAACTTCAAGGTTTGAGAATCCCTTACCGTTCCCAAGATTATATGTGGCGTTCGGATGCCTGTCGAGCGTCTCCAGTGCCCGAATGTGTGCCTGGATAAGATCCACAATATGGATGTAGTCACGAATGCAAGTACCATCTTTGGTGGGATAATCATTGCCGAAGATATACAGCTTGTCTCTCTGTCCCAGCAGGACTTGCACGATGACGGGGATGAGAAGTGTCACATGGCGCTTTGCATCACCCAATCGTTCACTCGCTCCGGCGGCATTAAAATATCGTAAGGCGATGAATTTAAGCCCGTACGCTCGATGATACCAATCAAGTACTCTTTCGAACATCAGTTTTGACTCTCCGTATGAGTTAATCGGGACCTTTGGATGTTGTTCATCGATCGGATTATATTGTGGTTCGCCGAATACTGCTGCGGTAGAGGAAAAGATGAATCGGGTGCAATTATGATTCAGCATGACATCAAGGAGTGTAATTCCGTTGATCAAATTATTACGAAAGAAGTTAGCCGGTTCAGTCATGGACTGTTCCACAACGGTATTGGCGGCAAAATGCATGACCGCGTCAATAGGGTGGGCTTGAAATATATTATTGAGAAGAGATGGGTCTCCGCAGTCTCCTTCGTAGAAAATTGATGCCGGATGCAGGGCTTCGCGGTGGCCTTGCTGAAGGTTGTCCACAACAACGACTTCATGTCCCTGGTTGATCAGTTCATCTACGCACACGGAACCGATGTATCCAGCCCCTCCTGTAACGAGAATTTTCATTCTGTTTCGCATCTCCTTTCAACCGGGCTGTTGTTGTTCTTTCTAATTCGCCATAAGATGGTCATCATTGCAAATATTGTATAGAGTACAATTACCTGCGGACCGAACGTTCCATCTGAAAATAACCCCTGAATAAATACGCCGAGAAAAGCAGCTGACAGATAGATACTCCAGTCAACAGCGGCATGGCTGTCTTTCAATCTCATTAACATCCAGCCCATACGGGCACATGAAAATAATATATAGCAATAGAGAAGCAGACCAACCAGACCGGTTCTGACTGCTATATCGAGCAATGTATTGTGAGGTGATACAATAATCGTCTTTTGACGGTATTGGGAAGGAACTCTTTTATTATATTTTTCTAATTCCACGAACGTTTTATTTCCGTATGTTTGCATACCAAAACC
>JAFGQS010000159.1 GCA_016935565.1 Deltaproteobacteria bacterium | reverse complement strand
TGGCTGATCATCCTCTCAGACCAGCTAACCATCGTCGCCTTGGTAGGCCATTACCCCACCAACTAGCTAATGGTACGCGGACTCATCCTTCAGCGGAAGCTTGTATACAGAGGCCACCTTTGACTGATTCACCAGGGCAAATCAGCATTATTTGGTATTAGTCCACCTTTCGGTGGGTTATTCCTAACTAAAGGGCAGATTATCCACGCGTTACTCACCCGTGCGCCACTTTACTTATCCGCCGAAGCGGACTTTCTCGTACGACTTGCATGTGTTAGGCACGCCGCCAGCGTTTGTTCTGAGCCAGAATCAAACTCTCCAGTTTGAATTCTCATCGAGATTTCTCTCGATGTTATTATGTAATCATAAAGGGCCCACAAATCTATTATCCAGCTATTCAATTGTGAAAGATCATATAAGAACGAGCTTATATATTTAGTTGAAAACGTCTCTTTTGTCAAGAACTATTTCTTTTAAAATCCGGTAAAACATTTATCTGACCGGCAAAGCGCAGTTTCTACAATTTCTTTATCGCGGTGTCAAGTATTATTTTATAAAAAGTTAAATTATCTAAAAACAGTCCTATTATAGTAATCTTTAGTTGCTGATTATAATGTTATTTTCCCGATTATTCGACTCTTACTATGGCATATTTTTTCTTACCTTTTCGAAGTCGGATTTCACCCGTTTCATCGATATGACTCAATCCGATTTTTTCATCGATCGAACGGACCTGCACGCCATTTACATACGCACCGCCCTGTGTAATCAATCTCTTTGCTTCCCCCCTGGACGTACAGAGATCCACTTCGGATAAAAGATTAATGAGAGAAAGACCCCTTTCTAATTCTTCCCTTGATTTCGCGATAGAGGTGATTGCAGATATATCGTGTTCAGTTTTAACTCTCGGTATTGAGCTTGATGGAAAGAGGACTGTATCGACGGGTTTTAAACGGAATGCACTGGCCGATGCCTGCCAGGCTGATGCCGCTGCATCTTCACTGTGAGTAATCTTTGTCGCTTCAAAGGCCAGGACGGCTTTCGCCATATTAAGTTCGGCATCAATAAGTTCTCTCACTTTCATGATTTCTTCCATCGGTAAAAAGGTGAAAAGGGCAAGAAATCTCTCCAGATCCCTGTCGTCGCTATTCATCCAGTATTGAAAGTAATCATAGGGGCTCGTCAGTTCCGAATCCAACCATACGGTTCCCTTCTCCGTTTTGCCCATTTTATGCCCTATTGACGTTGTGATGAGGGGAAATGTGACTCCATAAACAGGTTTGCCCTCAAGCCTTCTCGTCAGATCTATTCCAGCTACAATATTGCCCCACTGGTCATTACCTCCCATCTGAAGTACACAGTTATGATGCTTGAAGAGATAATAAAAATCGTAAGACTGAAGAAGCATATAATTGAATTCAATAAAATTGAGACCCGTTTCCAGTCGCATTTTATAACTTTCCGCGGCCAGCATTCTGTTGACACTGAAATGTCGGCCGATATCCCGCAAAAATTCTATATAATTGAGTTGTGTTAACCAATCAGCGTTATTCAACAACAGAGCCTTCCCTTTATCGAAATCCACGTAACGCGAGAGTTGTGTCTTTAGAAACTGTGCATTTTCATTTACCTGTTCTCTCGTCAAGACTTTACGCATTTCTGTCTTACCACTGGGATCACCGATAAGGGCAGTTCCGCCACCAATGAGAGCAATCGGTCTGTGCCCATGTCTTTGCATATGAGCAAGGGCCATGATTGGAACAAGACTCCCTACATGAAGGCTCGTCGCAGTAGGATCAAATCCGATATAACAGGTAACTTCCTCTGTTTCGAGTAAGTCTCTGACTTTTTCATCCGTTACCTGCTCAATGAAACCTCTTTCCTGTAGTGCATCATATACGTTTTTCACAACAAAAACCCCCACGAACGCTCATCGCAAATCTAATCGGAATATGAATATTTGCTTACAATAGGTAACAATTAGTATCTTCTTTAATTTTTTCAGGAACTTGAAGCGTCAAGGCTGATATTTAATCGTTTAATACCGAAGCATTTACCACTCGCATCATCAATACTTATAACGACGGATTGAAGCCATACATTTTTTTTGGCAAGATCATACCGTGCAGGGAATGATGTGAGAAACTTTTGAATTATTATATCCTTTTTTATTCCGATGACAGAATCGAATGACCCTGTCATCCCCACATCAGTAATATAGGCAGTTCCTTTGGGCAATATCCTCTCATCCGCCGTTTGGACGTGAGTATGTGTTCCCAAGACAGCACTTACCTTTCCGTCTAAGAACCAGCCAAGCGCCTGTTTTTCAGACGTAGCCTCCGCATGCATATCAATAATGATGATATTTGTTTTCTTCTTTAATTTATCTATTTCCCTTTCCGCCGCCCTGAAAGGACAGTCAAGGGGTCTCATAAATACTCTTCCCTCCAGATTAAGCACACCAACAGGCCTGCCCGAAATACAGTTTGCTATTATACTTCCCCGCCCCAGAGACCCATCAGGATAATTGGCCGGCCGAAGAAGTGTTTCATAATCATCGATAAACTCGGATATTTCTTTCTTGTCCCATATATGATTACCTGACGTTAGTACATCTATCTTGTTTCTGTAGAGTTCATCGACTACTTTTCTCGTTACCCCAAACCCACCGGCTGCATTTTCACAATTTGCTATGATTATGTCTATCTCATTATCATTTACTATCGATGGGAGCAGTCTAGCGACAGCCCTCCTGCCGGGCTTACCAATAATATCACTTATAAAAAGTACTTTCATGTCTCTCCGTGTCTTTACCGTGCAAAGTCAGACACTCTCATTTCTCGTATAACAGTCACTTTTATCTGACCGGGATAGGTCAATTCAGATTCAACTTTTTTTATGATGTCTTTGCAGAGCATAACTGCATCAGCATCCGATATTTTCTCATTTTCAACAAGAATACGAATTTCTCTTCCTGCTTGAATTGCATAACACTGATCTACACCACTGAATGAATTGGCCAGGGTTTCCAGTTCACTCAAACGCTTTACATACGTTTCCAATATTTCTTTACGAGCTCCAGGTCGAGCTGCCGAAAGCGTATCTGCCGCTTGGACAAGAACGCCGAGTAATGTATTAGTACGTCCGTCATCATGGTGTGTTGCAATCGCGTTCACGATACGTTCCGATTCGCCAAACCTCTTCGCATAATCAGCCCCGATGGCTGCATGAGTACCCTCAATTTCGTGATCAACTGCCTTTCCGATGTCATGCAGTAACCCAGCTCGTTTTGCTTCCTTTACATTTAGACCCAACTCAGCGGCCATCATACCCGTTAGCTGTGCTACTTCAATTGAATGTTGCAAAACGTTCTGGGAAAAACTTGTTCTGTATTTCAGTTTCCCAAGAAGAGACAATAATTCGGGATGTATATCATGTACGCCCACATCAAACGATACTCTCTCACCCGTTTCGCGTATCGTTGCATCCACTTCAGCTTTGACCTTTTTGACAACATCCTCGATCCTGCCGGGATGAATCCTTCCATCGGTGATCAATCTTTCCAGAGATAATTTGGCAACTTCGCGACGTATGGGGTCGAAACTGGAGAGAACGACCGCTTCGGGGGTATCATCAATAATTAAGTCAGTTCCCGTTGCTGCCTCTATTGCCCTTATATTCCTTCCCTCACGTCCGATGATTCTCCCTTTCATCTCGTCCGACGGCAAATTAACAACCGACACCGTGTTCTCCGCCACAAAATCACCGGCATATCTCTGAATAGCATATGCGATAATCTCACGGGATTTTTTATCTGAGGCTCGTCGTGCTTCTTCCTCAATATTTCGTATCATGACGGCAGCTTCCCGTTTCGCCTCATCCTTCATCAATTGAACGAGATAGTTTTTCGCCTCCTCAGATGAAATTCCCGCAATTTTTTCCAGTTGAAGTCTCTGTTCTTCGATAATTCTATCTAGCTTGCCATGCTTATCTTCCAAAAGAGATTCCTTGTTGATGAGCGCTTTTTCTCTTCTTTCGATATTGGTTTCCTTTTGAACGAGCAAGTCCATTCTTTTTTCCAGATTTTCCTCTTTCGATCGAAGTCTTCTTTCCAGGTTATCAAACTCTGTTTTTCTCTCTTTGGTCTCCTTTTCAAACTCGTTCTTTGTTTTCAGAAGATTATCTTTTGCCTGCAAAATGGCTTCTTTTTTGATTGTATCGGCTTCTTTCTTCGCTTCATCGACAATTCTTGACGATAAATTCTCGGAGGACTCTAATATTTTATCGGAAATTCTTTTCCTCAAAATATATCCGACCATAATCCCGATTACAATAGCTCCGAGGGCTATTATTAATACTATTGTATTGCTTACCAAAACCTTTTCACCTCCTCTCATGTATCGCATTCAAACGATATCATGACCAGTAAACATTGTTTCGTATGTAATATGGGGTAACTATGAAGGAGAGTTGTTTAGAAGGGCAATAAAGTATTCTAGTTGTCCGGGAAAAGCCTCGTTATTTGCCGGAAATTCAGCAAGACAAATTTCCCCTTGAAAAAGCTAAGAAGTTCCCCCGCCTATGCCGTTTTAACTACCTTTTTTGAACCTCATTACAAGGTGGGTGCCTTATTGTAGCTTTAGGCTTTCCACTGTTATCCTATACGGGATATCGGCGGACATGCTCACCACTCACAAGGAAAAGCTCCCGGTTCTAAGGTGTTGGCTCAAAAAATTTACGTTAATCACGAACATCGCAGGGGATAACTTATTTTTTATCTTATCTTCTTTCTTCTATATAGTTAATCAGGTTCTGAGATCTGTTCTCCAACTGGTTATAAAAAGTTTCTTTCTCTTCTTTCAATTTAAACAACTCATCCGCAATGTTTAAAGCAACCAATATAGCGGTACTTATATTGGGAATACCTTTCGAGACGAATCCTAATTCACTGGCTCTGTCGTTTACATACTTCACGACACCTTCAACATACTCATCCCCTCTATCGCTCAAAACTGAAAATTCCTGCCCCATTACCTTTATGTTAAACCGTTTTTTCAAACGTTGTTCCCCATATTTCACTCTGGTATGTTTTGAAGCATATCAAGGAGCGAATCTACTTTCGCCCTTACAGAATCTCGTTCTTCACCCAAGATTCTTAGTTTATTTTCTATTTGTTCCAGTTCTCCTTCCTTACTCTTTAGTACCCCTTCTAAATCCCGATTTCTCTGTCTAAGCACGGTATTTTCTTCAATAATACCTTTGATCTTTTCCTCAAGTTTGTTAAATTTACCTAACTCCACAGTCTATAATTTACCTTTCTTTGCTTTGATCTCGTAACCTTTACTGCCCCCTCTAACTTAGAAGAATTCTGTATTTGAAAAGAGTATGCCAAGCCACATTATAAAAGTCAAGCGCTTATTTTGTAAGCAAAATGTCATGTTTGCCATCGTACGATACAACACACTAATAGTCATATCACCATGTCATCGTGTTCTTCAAGTGAACTGAAATACGCATGAACTGCACTGAGTAAAAATTCCTTTTCCCGCACAGAAACAACTGATTGCCTGAACTGAGCACCACCTTTTAATCCCTTTGTGTACCATAAAAGGTGTTTACGAAATTTTTTCACACCGAGATCTTCACCGGAGTCACGAATCGTCATATTCAGATGCCGACGCATCATTTCCTCGCGCTCTTTTATGGTTACGGGAAGGGGCATACTTTCGGACGCAAGAGAATTAATTATTTCTCTGAATATCCAGGGATTACCAAGAGCTCCTCGGCCAACCATAATACCGTCACACCCTGTAACATGCAGCATTCGCAATGCATCCTTTGCGCTCCGTATGTCGCCGCTTCCGATGACGGGAATTGTCAATCGCTTCTTCACCATGGATATAAGTTCCCAATCAGCAAAACCACTAAATCCTTGTTCGACAGTTCGAGGGTGCAATATTACCGCATCGACACCGTAATCTTCAGCAATGGCAGCAATATCTGCAGCATTGATTCCATGCCGTTCCCATCCCGATCGAATCTTAATTGTCAGTGGTACATCGACAGACGCTCGAACCTTCCTCAACACGGCCCCGACTCTTAAGGGATCTTTCAACAGGGCGGCACCTGCACCCGTCTTCAAAACTTTTTTTACGGGACACCCCATATTGATATCAATGAGATCGGCTCCCATATCGGCAACGATGTGCGCTGCATCTGCGATGACATCCGGATCAGCCCCGAATATCTGAACGCCCAGAGGTCTATCATCGACAGATGACTCAAGATACCGGTAGCTCCGTTGAGTCCTTCTGGTGAGTCCATTGGAACTGACCATCTCGGTAAAACAGAGCGCACAACCATATCCCCGGGCAAGTGTTCTGAACACAAGGTCTGTGATACCGGCCATGGGTGCCAGAAATACATTATTTTTCAATGTCAAATTACCGATTTTCATATCCGCCGCTTTCTTGTTTCATACGTCCCCTACTATCGATGTTTGAATGTTACAAGGAAAATTTCGAAAAAGCCAACATGACCATTTCAAACTATCGAATGCCAAATGAAAAACCGATCGTGATCTTTATATTTTATTTGATATTTAAACTTCAGACTTTGATATTAATGAATGAAAAATATGACAGGCAAGAAGAAACAAATGATCAGGGTTTGACGTCTTTTACCCGGATTCGTCCCCCCTCGGTATACCCCCGGCAAGAGTTCGATCGATAAGTGTCTTGTTGTAAGCAGAAACAATATCTCTCCGAGACAAAATCCCTATTATTTTCCGAGGATTATTTTGATCAACAACTGGAATTTGTTCTATATTTTTAAATCCTACTTTTTTCATAGCGGCAGCCAGATTTTCGTTCTCAGTAACAGTTATCACGTTCGATGTTGCAAGCTCTTTCACAACCACAAGATTTTCCAGCCCTTCTTCAAATAAAATTTCTTTGTAATCCTCAATGGTTACGATTCCAGCAAGCAACCCTTTGCTATCCAGTACGGGGAATCCTACATGTTTGCTCGAAAGGGTGAATTCAAGCAATTCCTTCAGCATCATATTTTCGGATACTGTTTCTACTTCCCTTGTCATAACATCTCCCACCAGAATGGACCTCAGGATATCAACCTCTTCACGCTGATGGATATCGATACCCCGCCGCACGAGCCTCATGGTATAGATAGATTCCTTCGTAAATGCGCTGGACAGAAACATACTGATTGAAATAGCGGTCATCAGCGGCAGAATGAGAGTGTAATTTCTTGTCATTTCAAAGAGAAGGATTATGGCAGTAATTGGCCCTCGCACTGTTGCCGCAAAGAACGCCCCCATCCCAACGACCGCATAGGCACCAGAGGTTTCTGCAACGGAAGACGCAGTGATTGCCGGGAGAAAACTGTGAATGATAATCCCGAAGGCACCTCCCAACACGGAGCCGATGAAAAGTGATGGAGCGAAAACACCGCCGCTGCCGCCACTACCGATTGTTACCGACGTGGCAACGATCTTCAGTATAACCAGCATTACAAGGGTAAAAAGGCCTAATTCCCCGGCAAGTGCCAGATCGACTCCGCCTCTTCCAATAAAGACACCCCCAATGCCATAACTCCCACCATATCCCACGCCAAAGACATCAAAATAAAAGAAGCCGATGATGCCAACAATCAGACCGCCGAGAGCCGGTTTTACATATTCTGGCACGTTGAACCTTCTGAACCAATCCTCACACTTGTAAAAAACTCGTATAAAACAGAGAGAGGTAATGGCAGCAATGATACCAAGTACCATATAAGGGATTATTTCCCAGTAGCTTGTCATATTATAGGAAGGAATGATGAACGACGGATTCTTCCCTAAGAAATGGTGGGCAATAAAGTCTGCCGTAACTGATGCAACGACGATGAATCCGAGATTCGGCGCCATAAATCGCCGCTGGATTACTTCCATTACAAAAAAAACACCACCGAGGGGTGCGTTAAAGGTTGCAGAGATACCGCCAGCAGCACCACAGAGAAGGAGTGTCTTCACCCACTCATCGGGTAGTTTGAACCACTGTCCGATGGTCGACCCGAAAGAAGCCCCGATCTGTACTATAGGACCCTCACGGCCCACAGAACCACCGCTACCGATACATATGGAGGACGCCAAGAGCTTGACCAGGGACACCCGTGGCCGTATACGGCCCTTTTTGACGGCAACGGCTTCCATCACTTCCGACGGTCCTTCCCCTCGTGCTTCCCTTGCAAAAAAATAAATTATGTATCCGACGAGCAACCCTCCGATCGCCGGCGGCAGGACGACATAAAACCGACCCAAGTAACCGAATGCTTCAGAGCCTACACTGAAGAAACCGAAGTTAAAGCTTTTTATAAGCCATCTGAAAAAAACGGCACCCAAGCCTGCAATGATCCCCACTAATATTGACAGGATAAAACAGCGGACTACTTCAGAAGAAAACAGCCAACTGTGGAGCAGCTTCAATTGTTGTTTCATATAAAAGATAGAATTTGAGTTCTTATTGTCTTCCATAGCCCTCCCGCTATTCGACAACAAACGAGCACTGCTGAAAATCCTTTCCTGTAGGATGCTCTCCCACAGATGCCGGTTCATTACTTTCTTTTTGGTAATTTCGAATCATAGGTCATCGAAATTGTGACGTTTCCAGTCAGCGTGAAGGGACATCCTCGGCATTTTCCTCAACAAGTGTCCCCACCACAAACAGTTCATAAGGTCTGGGCAGTCACTCCGTTTCGTTATTTCCGTAATCACCACAACGATATACGGAAAAATTTATATTAAACAAATTAGGTGCACACTCATATCCCTGCAAATTTACTTTTGCAAGAAAAAATATACATTATGAAACACTACATCTCGACAGTTTTTCCCTAAACATCTTTTCGTTTGGGCAATAAACCGTTAAAGAATAAAACCCTATACCGTTAGAGTATCGCTCCGATAGATCTGAGACTGTTTGACATAACGAAAAGCAATTCCAGACAATAGCTAAACAAAATCAAGTATCCAGACATTAGACACTATTGTGAGCACTCATATACGATTCATCAATTTCGGTATGGAACGCTTGAAAGAAATCATCGATGTATCCTATGGGTTGAGACTCAATTTATACGACTGCTGTCGCGGTGTATAATCGGATCAGGGCAATAAAGTCTTTCCCCCGTCAGACATATATCATGGTTCAATCCATTAAAAATTGCCTTTCCGCCGCTCTTCCATAATCCATGACGCTTTCTTAAGTTCATCTACAGTATTGATCCCCATTACTTCCCGTGAATCATAAGAAAGAAATGCGTTTACCTGAAAGTCCATCTTGTGGGCTATTTCAACCATATCCGTCAAATAATATTCCTTTTGAACGTTATCATTCCCGATCAGTGATACAGCATTGAAGAGAAACCGGCAGCTCGCACAATAGATGCCGGAATTGATTTCTTTGACCTTCTTTTCTTTACTTGTGGCGTCCCGTTCCTCAACGATTTTTATTATCGTACCATCCTCTCCCTTAATGATTCTTCCGTATCCCGACGGATCATCCAGCAGGGTCGTCAGCACTGTCACCACGGCTTTGCTCTCACGATGACAGAAAATAAGCGATTCTATGGTCTTGACCAACAGTAGGGGAACATCACCGCAGAGGATAAGAATGTCTCCTTCGAAATGACGAAAGGCATCTCTAGCCTGAAGGACGGCGTGACCGGTCCCCAACTGTTCACGCTGCAACACATATATAAGGTCATTGTCTTTCAATTTCTCCCGTATCACCTCGGCCTGATGACCAACAACAAGGACGATTATTGCGGAACCGATTTTTTGCGCCAAGTCAACAGAATAATAAATCATCGGTTGACCGCATACCGGATGAAGCACCTTTGCGAGATCAGAACACATCCTTGTTCCCTTACCGGCAGCCAATATAATAGTAGCTAATTTTGCATTCATGTTGTTATTGTTCATTTCATCCTTTTCCTCTGCCGTAACTTTTCTTAAGAGATCACTCGACACCGGCAGGTTTTTGCTTCCGCCTATTTCAGCTTATCGACATTTTCCGGTAAAATAACCAGAACTTCCTTTATTGATTTCATATCGGCATCTTCAATAATAAATAAAATGTCTCCCTGTCGGTAACTTTCGTTCCTTTGAGGAATTTTCTCCATCTTATGTAAAAGATACCCTCCAAGCGTCTCATAATCACCATCGGGAATCTCAAGAGGAATAATCTCCCGCACATAGTCAATTTTTATCTGAGCACTCAGAAGATACTTTCCCGGGCCGACTTTTCTGTAAAGCATACGACCGTCATCACTATATTCATCGTCTATCTCACCGACGATTTCTTCCAAAATATCCTCTATGGTAACGACACCGACTGCACCGCCGTATTCATCAACAACAATTGCCATGTGTTCGCCCCGTCGCTGCAATTCAAAAAGAAGTTCATCCGTTGGTTTTGTCTCGGGAACATACAAAACTTCCTTCCTCAGACAGGTTTCTACGGAATCGGTTTCCGATACGGAAATTGGTTTTGGAGTATCTCCGTACAGTACCTCCAAGAGATCAAAAGAACTGAGAATACCGATAATGTCATAGGCTTTGTCACGATAAACAGGTATTCGGGAATATCCCTTTTCGGGAATAATGAGAGCGGCCTCTCGAAGCGTCGTTTCCGTGGAAAGAGCGGTTACATTGGACAGGGGAACCATGATCTGCTCAGCCGTTGATTCGGAATAGTCGAAAATTCTCTGGATCATCTGCTTTTCCGATGTCATGATATCGCCGTTATCTGCCTTCCGCTGGAGGACGAATTCCAGACCCGCCTTGGTAATATAAGGCAGGTAATATGTTCTTTGTTCTTCCGAGAAAGCATAGAGAGCCCCCCGGGAAATCCTGGATATTATAAACACAACGGGATAGAAAACCAGAGAACTGATCCAGATAAACCATGATAATCGCAGAGCGATTGCCTCCGCATGTTGCTGGAAAATGCTTTTGGGTACAATTTCACCCATAATCAGAAGAAGGGGAATCATGACACAAACCGACACGAGCTCACCCCGGCCTGCCCCAAAAACAGAAATAAACAGAGATGTCACGATTGCCGTATTGGTAACGACACAAAGGTTGGTTCCCGTAAGTGTTGTTGAGAGAAACCATTCAGGCCTTTCCAGCAGTTTCATTGTCATAATCGCCGATCGGGAACCCGTTTTTGCCTTATTTCTGATCTTATGTATATCCGTAGCAACAAGGGCAATTTCGCCTCCCGAAAATAATCCTTCCAAACACATAATCAGAACAATGATTACAATGGTAAGAAGATTACCCGTCATGCGGCTCCTCTTTTTTTATCACTCTGGCTTTAATAATTCGTGTCCCGCTGATTTTTTCCACTTTGAAGGTATAGTTACTGAAATCAACTTCGTCGCCTTTCGCCGGCAGTTCTCCGAAGAGGTGAAAAATAAATCCTCCGATCGTGTCGAATTCTTCTATCGGAATTGTCGTTCCCGTAAGCTCATTGAAATCCTCGATATCCAGTGACCCCGATACGATTAAGGTTCCATCGGTAATCCTGTGAAATAATCTCTCACGCTCATCGTACTCGTCATAGATTTCGCCCACAAGACTTTCCATAATGTCGCTCAGGGTTACCAGGCCTTCGATTCCGCCATATTCATCCACCACAATCGCCATCTGTGTTTTTCTCATTTGAAAATCTCTGAGTACACTCTCCGTACTCCTTTCCATGGGAACATAAAACGGTTTCTTCAGCAATTTTCCGACATTTTCCGTTTTTCTACCCTGTAAGAGTTTCTCTAACACGTGCCTCGCGTGAAGGATGCCCAGGATATCATCCCGGTCGTTTCCATATATCGGAATTCGAGAATATCGAGCCGCAATAATCTGCTTGCTCATTTCATCAATATTCATGGTAACGGGAAGACAAAACATGTCCACCCTCGGCGTCATGACATCAGCCACATCGGTATCGGCAAGCTCAAATACCTTGTGTATAAGATCCCGTTCAGATTCTTCCAGGATCCCCTCCTCATGTCCTACATCAACGAGCGTGATAAATTCATCCTCTGTCAACCCTTGACTTTGTTGGTCATCTGTCTTGCCAAACAAGTAGACAAACGTCTCCGATATTTTTTCCAGTACCCAGACAACGGGACGTGCAATTTTTGAAAATAATGTCAACGGGAGTGATACAGACGTTGAAAACCGCATGGGGTAGTTGACAGCGAAAGTTTTCGGAATAGCCTCTCCGATAATGAGTAAAGTTACCGTTGTTACTGCAATGGCTATCCATTTTCCCTCCGACCCGAGCAGATATATGAACATAGAGGTTGCGATAGCGGAAATTGTGATATTGACCGACTCATTACCCACCAGTATTGTGATGAGCAATCGACGAGGAAATAGCAAAAGTTTCTGAATAAAAGAAAAGAACGGGTTTTTATCCTCCTGCATTTTATGAAGGTGAAGGTCGGTGAGAGAAAAGAGAGCAGCTTCGGAACCGGAGAAAAAACCCGAAAGGAGCAAAAGAAAACATATGAAAAGAAATTTAAATGTTATGTCGTAATCCAATATTACTTTATCTCAAGACTTTTAATATTAGAACGTTGCATTTGTACGCTACCTTCATTTCGAAGAAAAGTCAACCTATCAAAATACGAAATAAAGTCATTTGACGAATATATCTTTTTTGGATATATGAAAACTTCAATGATCAGGAATAGAAAACGAATCTAAGTGACCCAACAAATCTGTTTAATAAGAAGGAGGTAACACAATGGCCAATGTGCTCTTAATCGGGAACGGTGCACGGGAACATGTAATGGCGGAAGCCATTATTCGCTCAAAGCATAATCCGCAACTCTTTTCATATATGAAGTCAAACAACCCAGCCATTGCATCCCTTTCTTCCTCAGTTAAGATCGGAGATTACTCCGACTTAGACGACATCAATCAATTCGCCACGGACAACAAAATCGATTTTGCCGTTATCGGACCCGAAGATCCTCTTAATAACGGCGTTGTCGATTCTCTGCAAAAGGCAGGCATTCCCTCTGTTGGGCCGACACAAAGACTTGCCCGACTGGAAACTTCTAAATCATTCACCAGGAATCTGCTGCACAAATATGCCATACCGGGAAATCCGCGATATAAAGTATTTTCCTCAATGGACGGTGTCGAAGAATTTATCAACGCTCTGGATGAAGTTGTCGTAAAACCGGATGGTCTTACCGGGGGAAAAGGTGTGATGGTACAGGGGGACCATTTTCAGACGAAAACAGAAGCCCTTGAACATTGCAGAAAAATCCTCGAAGAACATTCCTGTGTCATCGTTGATGAAAAACTCGAAGGTGAAGAATTCTCACTCCAGTGCATCAGTGACGGCAAGACAGTCGTCGCGACGCCGCCCGTACAGGATCATAAGAGACGATTCGTTGACGATAAAGGTCCCAACACGGGCGGAATGGGTTCCTATTCGTCCGAGGACCATTCACTGCCCTTTATGACTGCCGAAGACGTTACGGAAGGTCTTTCCATAACGCAACAGGTCGCTGACGCAATATACAAGGAAACGGGAGAATATTATAAGGGAGTTATGTACGGCGGTTTCATCATTACAAAAGATGGCGTCAAGCTTCTCGAATACAACGCCCGATTCGGAGATCCGGAGGCCATGAATACGCTCCCCCTTCTCAAGACGGATTTTGTCGATATCTGCAAAACGATCATCGACGGAACGTTAAATACATTAACGGTTGAATTCGAAAAGAAAGCAACCGTCTGCAAGTATATTGTACCGAAAGGTTATGGTCTGCCAAAGGATCATCCCGATGCAAAATCAACATCTGAAAAAATCGAAGTGGAAAACGTTAAAGACGCAAAACTCTACTATGCGTCTGTTGATAAAAGAGATGACGGTTTATATATGACAACGTCACGGGCCATTGGAGTGGTGGGTATAGCCGACAATCTTGAGAAAGCGGAACAAATTGCTGAAAAGGCCATATCGGCCGTGAAGGGCCCCGTCGACCACAGGCCCGATATCGGAACTAAACCCCTGGTGCAAAGGAGAATAGATCATATGAAGAAAATCAGGGGATAAAGTCAAGCTTTCAGCGATCAGTATTCAGCGTGAGTGGATTCTTTTGAAATATAGTAAGGAGATTTAGAATGGAAATTGAGATTAAACGTGCTCTTATCAGTGTCACCGATAAGAGCGGAATTGTCGATTTTGCTAAGGAGTTACAGGAATTCGGAGTGGAAATACTTTCCACCGGTGGAACAGCAGCGCAGTTGAGACAAAACGGCATCTCCGTTACGGATGTATCAGACTACACGGGATTTCCTGAAATGATGAACGGGAGGCTGAAGACCCTCCACCCCAAAGTTCATGGAGGGCTTCTCGCACTCAGGGATAATGAAGACCACATGAAATCCTTGAATGAGCAGGGGATTGGTCTTATCGATATGGTCGTTATCAATCTTTATCGCTTCGAAGATACCGTTGCCCGGGAGGATTGTACTCTTGACGATGCTATTGAAAACATTGACATCGGCGGTCCGACCATGCTCAGGGCTGCAGCAAAAAATTACCGCTTCGTTTCCGTTGTAACCGATCCCGGTGATTATGCGAAGATCATTAATGAAATGAAAAAGACCGGGGGAAAGATTGCCGAGTCCACTAACTTTGCCCTGGCTACCAAGACATTTCAGCTGACGGCACGATATGATGCGGCGATCTCAAACTATCTCGGCACCATAAAACCGGAAGGCAAGAAAGATTTTCCCGACACTGTTACCATGCAGTTTATCAAGGCCCAAGACCTTCGCTATGGAGAAAACCCTCACCAGAAAGCAGCTTTCTACCGTGAGCAGGATACACTTTCACCGGCGATATCGAATGCTCGTCAGATTCAGGGTAAGGAACTCTCCTACAATAACATCATGGACAGTGATGCCGCATGGCAGATGGTATCCGACTTTGAATTACCAACAGCAGTAGTCATGAAACATTCAAACCCGTGCGGTGCGGCAACATCCGACAGCACGATAGCGGAAGCGTATAAGAAATCCCTGGAAACCGATCCGGTATCGGCTTTTGGAGGAATCGTTGCCTTTAACAGACGTGTCGATAAAGAGACGGCTCAGGAAATCGCGAAAATTTTCCTGGAGGTTGTTATAGCACCCGGCTTTGATGACAATGCAATAGAAATACTGAGCACAAAAAAGAACCTGAGATTATTGGAGGTACCACTCGCAGGACAACCGGTAACCGATTATGATTACAGACGGGTCGTCGGGGGAATTCTCATTCAGGAAAGAGATAAAATGGATGAGGACATCAGGAATGCCCAGGTCGTAACAAAAAGAATTCCCACGGAAGAAGAATATCAAGCCCTCAATTTTGCCTGGCATGTGGTGAAACACGTCAAATCAAATGCCATTGTTTTTGCAACAAAGGATCAACTGGTCGGCGTGGGGGCAGGTCAAATGAGCAGGGTCGATTCGGTCAAAATCGCCAGAATGAAGGCAAACCTTCCGACCAAAGGAACGGTGCTTGCATCCGATGCATTTTTCCCCTTCAGGGATGGAGTCGATATGGCCGCTGAAGCCGGCGTAACTGCTATTGTCCAACCCGGTGGATCAATCCGGGATGAAGAGGCAATTCAGGCAGCTGATGAACACGGTATCGCAATGATCTTTACAGGCAGGAGACATTTTCGTCATTAATCGGAGTTCGCGAATCGTTTCGTGCGTCTCGAAATCCGGCCGATGGAGCTCTTAACAAAAAGACGTATAAAAATCGAGGGGTCAAAACGATATGAAAAAAAAGAAAAGCCCTTTAGTCAGTGTCGTTATGGGAAGTAAATCCGATCTTCCCGTTATGAAAGAGACTACGTCCATTCTGGATGAGTTCGACATCCCTTATGAGATCTATCTGACGTCCGCCCATCGGTCACCTGAAAGAACACGATCCTACTCGAAAGATTTAGAAAAAAGGGGGATAAAAGTAATCATTGCCGGGGCCGGGGCTGCTGCTCATCTGGCCGGTGTTATTGCGTCTAATACAATTCTCCCGGTTATCGGTGTTCCCATCGATTCAACATCTCTCCACGGACTTGATTCACTCTTATCGACGGTACAGATGCCGGGGGGGATACCGGTTGCTACCATGGCAATCGGAAAAGCAGGTGCGAAAAACGGGGCTCTCTTTGCCATCAGGATGCTTGCCCTGGACGATACCACACTCCATAAAACATTAGAGAGTTACACCAAGCGCATGGCCAAAGCCATCGAAGAAGCGCAGGAAATACTCTAATGCCGGAAATAATTACGTTGGATCCATACAGACCGGATCAATCGCTGATCGCCGAAGTCGGAAGTATACTGAAAAAGGGAGGTGTTATTGCCTTTCCAACGGAAACGTTTTATGGTCTGGGTACAGACGGTGACAACGAAGAAGCTATTGAGAAAATTTATACCATCAAGGGCCGGAGTTTTGACAAACCGATTCCCATCATTATCGGTCAACGTCGTTACATCAATAAATATGCAAACAGTATCCCCAAAGCCGGCAAAAAACTCATGGACAGGTTCTGGCCGGGTGGATTGACTCTTTTACTGCCTGTTTCTCCGCATATACCTCGAAAACTTACAGCAGGATCAGGGAAGATTGGCATTCGGCTTTCGAGCAATATGATTGCAACCGGTCTTGCAAATACCCTCTCGGGGGCTCTCACGGCAACCAGCGCAAATATATCGGGTGAGAAAGAATGTTCGACAGTATATGAAGTTGTTGGTAGTCTGGGAGATACGATTGATCTTTACATTGACGGCGGCCGGACTCCCGGTGGAAAGGGTTCCACAATCGTCGATGTGACTGTTGATCCGCCGGTGATTATAAGAAAGGGTGTCATTCCCTCGAAACTTATAATCGACACACTTCGGCAAACTTAGTCAGGTTTTCTTCCTCACCGATAGCGATCAAGTTATCCTCTTTCTCAATGACATACGACGCAGAGGGGTTAAATACCATCTCGCCCGACTCCTTATTCACGGCAACGACGATGAGACCGTACTCTCGTCTCAACCCCGAGTCCGCCAGGGATTTGCCGACAACATGCGATGTCTCACAGATACGTAATTCTTCCATGCGAAGTGAGAGAGTCTGTTTCCCCGTTGTAATTTCCATAAAGTCCATCATCGCAGGGCGCAGAAGAGCCAGTGCCATTCTCAAACCACCGACTTTGTATGGAGATATGACCCGATCAGCACCGGCTTTCATCAATCTCCGCTCCGATGCGTCATCTTCAAATCGGGAAACAATATAAACCTTTGGATTCAGTTCTTTTGCCGCCAGGACGACATAGAGGTTGTCTGCATCAGTGGGAAGTGCACAAACAATACCTTTTGCTCTTTCTACACCTGCTTCAGTGAGGGTTTTATCTTCCGTTGCACTACCATTTATATAGACAAACCCCTCTTCCTCCATTTGTTGAATTATCTGTTGATCACTGTCAACAACAATAAAGTCAACGTTCTCTTCAGCTAGCTCCTTACAGACAAGATAGCCGATTTTTCCACAGCCACATATAATGTAATGATCTTTCATCTTTTCTATCTGCTTTTTCAATTTACCCCTCCCTAACAGTTTTCTCAAACGTCCTTCCATGAAGCTTTCCATGACCATTGCAAAGGTATAGGCCATTGTTCCCACACCAAAAACAATGAGGAATATTGCAAATATTCTTCCCTCCGTGCTTTTAGGGTAAAAATCGCCGTATCCTACCGTTCCTAAGGTAACCACCGTTGCATAGAACGATTCCAGGACAGGCCATCCTTCCAGGACGTGATACCCGAACGTTCCGGTAACAAATATCAGCAGCAGTAAAAAGAATGCAAATCTGGCCTTCTTAAGCGGTGACACGCGAACCTCCCCAACGTTACGTCAATATTGTCTGGTATCACGATGAATTCCTGTTTAAAATGGACAAATAATACTCTGATTGGATGATCTGCTACTCCAAAACACCACTGACCTTTGCAAGATCTATCAGATACTCGCTCGCTTTCTCGGGGGGATTATCGAACACTATCATGAACGGAATTTTACCTTTATGTGGTATATCTCTATTCGCAGAATTTCGGCCATATTGATTGGCTAGTTCACTTGTAATCTCATCTTGTGTGAGATTCTTGAGTTCTTCATCGGTCAGGATATTACCGGCATAGGCTTCATCTTTATCTAAAATATTTCCCGCAACATCTAATATTGTTCCTCTCACCTTAATCTTCGAAACATGGTTTTCGTTATTATTAATGGCGACACCTTCAATGACAAGTATATCACCAACAATCCAGTTTTTAACGGAACGTTCTCGAACGTTTTCGAAGAATATCGCTTCTTCATTGACCTTGAAAGCCCCTTGTTGAGTACTTTCTCCCAGAAAATCTTTTATAACCGGCATCGACGATACCGTATTGAAAAGCTGTGTGCGAATATCAGGAAAAATCCAAAGAGAAACGCCCAGCAGGAGTGCTATAGTAAACGCTATGATTGCTATGATCTTACCCGTACTCCACGCCCCTTTCCTCTCCTTTTCAAGTTCACCCCCCTCTGTCGCTACGCCCTCATGAACATCAGAAATGTCTTCCTGAACGATTTCATCGAAATGGCCGAATGTCTTTTCATCTCCTGTCAGCGTTTTTTCATCGACGACAATATCAAAGGGTTCCATCTCCGGTACAGCTTCATCATCCCTGACAAAAGATGGTTCTTCACCTATTCCGATATCGAACGCATCGCTTTCTTCAGCAATCTCATTTTCAGGACTGACGGGCATCTTTTCAAAACCCTGGTCGGCCGCTTTCTCAGTTTTCGATATATCTTCTCCGAAAATTTCTGAATAAGCCTCTTCCCGTTGCGTTTCTATACGATTTGTCTCTTTTTCGGCCCTCAATTCGGTCAGTGAAATAATTTCTTCTTCCTGAGATCTCTCCTGAAAAAAGATTTCGTTACAGCGACCGCAGCGAACCCAGATTCCGTCATTTTTTATTAATGATTCATCAAACTTATATTTTGTTTCGCATTTCTTGCACTGTATGATCACTATCTTTTTCCTCCCGGCCCTCATCCTTCTATGACATAAATATCGGGCAGGCTGCGAAATTTCTCATCAAAATCAAGTCCATATCCGACAACAAATCCTTCATCCATGGAAAATCCAACATAATCCGCATCGATCTCTACTTCCCGCCTCGCTTTCTTATCCAGAAGAGCACAGATCTTTAAAGAACGAGGGGTTTTTTCCTGCAACTTATTTTTTAAAAATGCCAGGGTTATGCCTGTATCAATAATATCCTCGACAATGACAACATCCTTTCCTTCTATGTCAGTTTCGATGTCTTTCGTAACCGTTATTTTTCCGGAACTCACCGTCCCCGAACCATAGCTCGCCACCCTCATAAAATCAATCATGTGCGGTATTGCCATGTGTCGCGATAGATCGGCTAAGAAAATAAAAGCCCCCTTGAGAATACAGATCAAGACGACGTCCCTCCCCCGATAATCATCGGATAATGTTTGAGCGATTTCCTGTACACGTTTTTCAATCGTTTCTTTCGAATAAAGCACCTTTTTATTAGTCCTCGTCACCCTCGATCCCTCCTTTCAACATTGTTTACTTTATTGCATTCCGGTTACACGTGTCAATATATCTCTCTGTATTTCTGTATAAACTCATCAATATTCTCCTGGATGATCCCTTCCCCTTGTTTCAATTCTTCCTGCTTGTTGAATTGTGACGTCAAGCTGAGAAATATCTTATCGAATCTCGATCTCTCACAGCCCAGGGCATCGTAATCTATATGATGTATCATATACTGGGACCCGTCAAAGTAATATTTACCGAAACGGTTTGTTTCAGGTGAACGAAAGAGCCACAAAAGCTTCAATGAAAAAAAACGATGGGCTATCTGTTTCAGTTGTGCTTCATTAAACTTATCGGGCGAAGGCATCTCACCGACCCCGTCACCGATAAACCGGAAGTATTCTTTAACCAGATCGATATCGGTAACGCACAGACCATAGAGATACCAATCGTCAATTATTTTGAGTAACGCCAGCTTTTCGTCGCGAGAAATATAATAGTAACTGGGACAGAAATGTCCGTCGCAGAGTTCTTTGCCGTAGAATGACACATCTCTCAGATCTTCTCCTCCATTCTGGATGGGATGGAGGAGGCAGCCAACTTTTTTTTCATCTTCATCAAGAAAACCGATGTATTCACAGCAATAGATCACCTTATAAATTTTTTCCTGTGGTTCCGAGTCGGTTATCAATTGCGAGAAGGCTTTCAAGTCATCCGGTCCACCCACGATTTCGCGATACAAAGCTGTTCTTCTCCGCAGTCTCCTGACGAGAGATTCTTTCGTACTGTCTGCATAGTTATATAGCCCGCAACACGCTCCACACGATTTACCGGAATCGGGTTGGCAGAGATGAATAAATTTTTCGTCCTTAACGATGATTGTTCCTTATCCTTATTATATGTGCACGTTTTTGTGATTTTCTTATATCGCAATGAATGGTAAAAAGGCAAGCTATAGATACTTTTCGATAAGTGTGTTACTTTCTGTGTAAATAGTTAACCGGAAGGAAGCAGGTTATGGCAATCGAAATCGAGCGGAGATATTTAGTCGTCGATGATTCGTGGATAGGAAAGGCTGTCGGCATTCTCTATCGTCAGGGCTATCTCTATCTTCAAGAAGACGGCGTCGTGAGAATCAGGGTTGCCGGTGATGAGGCCTTTTTAACCGTCAAAGTTCGGAAAGATGATTTCAATACCCTGGAATACGAATACGAAATTCCGATGGAGGATGCCGAAGATATGCTTGCCCGTTTGTGTGATCGACCTCCGGTGGAAAAAAAGAGATACCGCATCTCTCACGCCGGAATGGTATGGGAGGTAGATGAATTTTCCGGAGATAATGAGGGACTTCTCATAGCCGAGATAGAACTGGAATACGAGAAACAGATGTTTGACATTCCGTCCTGGGTAGGGAGAGAAGTTACCGGTGAGAAGAAATATCTCAACGCATATCTTTACAGGAACCCTTACAAAAACTGGCCCTCCGAGGAAAAGTGACGGCGGGAATGAATGAGAAGGGAAAACCCTTATCCTCCGGTTTTATGTGTTTCTCTCCGGCATCCAGAGTAAAATCAGTCTTTATTTTGAGTCTTAATTCCAGTCCTTGAGCCATTGGCCTTTGATCTTGAGTCTTTGTGGTTTTGCCGTATTAGGTACGTCGCAAGCTTGCCCCCGTGAAAACGGGGGAAGGATGAGGGTAATCCCGACATGTCGGGACAGATGAGTGTTTTTCAACAACCTCTTAAAATCTGATTTTTATGATTTCCATATATGGCGTAGAAGAAGAACGATCATCTTCAATGAACTTGAGCTGTGGATGCCCGAGTTCCCAGCCACTCGGACTATGGTTGAATAAGGCTGTTTTTTCTGTCAGATCATGCTGCCACTCGGAAACATCTCCCGTCGACAGATAGAACAGAAAATAAACTCCGCCGGCGACACCCCCGGCAACAAACGTAACCCGTATCGTTACGTCCCTAGCCCAACCTGAAGCCGGCGTCATTATCGATAAAAACACTGCAAGCGTTATAAAAATGATAACTTTCCGAGACCATTTCATAGTGCACGTAATGTAACACATACCGACAACAGGGAACAACAGGAAAGACTCTTAGATCATCAATTATGGATTGACGTCTTACCGTATCTTTGCTAGACTGGTCTAAAACTAGTCTGAATGGTGATTTATGGGAACAGTCGGTGCATATGAGGCAAAAACGCATCTTCCTAAGTTATTGGAACGCGTAAGGAAAGGTGAAAAAATAACCATCACGAAACACGGTGTACCAATAGCTGTGCTTCAACCTCCCGAATCGGTAATGAAAGAAGATCCTCAAAAAGTTATTAGCGAATTGCGGGCATTTCGCCGAGGTCATCGCCTTAACGGACTTTCTCTCAAGGATATGATAAGGGAAGGAAGAAGATAAATGTCAGGACCGTTTGTTGTTGACAATTCCGTTGTGATGGCATGGTGTTTCGAAGATGAAACGAACCGATATGCCGATGCCGTGCTTGAAAGCCTGGTAGAATCAAGTGCCGCTGTGCCGTCAATCTGGCCACTCGAAGTTGGAAACGTTCTACTGGTCGCTGAACGGAAAAAACGTATCAGCGAAGCTGATAGTGCACGATTTCTTGCCCTCATAACCCAGCTTTCAATCATTGTCGAGCAGGAATCTCCTGAGAGGATGCTGAAGGAGATTATTGCCGTGGCAAGAGACCATAAACTTTCGACATACGATGCATCATATCTGGACCTGGCAATGAGAAAGGGGCTTCCCATTGCTACACAGGACAGCATATTAATGTCTGCGGCGAAAAAATGTCGTGTACCTATTTATATGAAATAGCATGAGATCTTTTCTGATTGCGAAACGGTAAACTTTTCACATTTTTCACCATGGTAAAAAGCAAGCCCCGATTCACGATACCCGAGCGACGAAACTCGCTTCCACCAATATACAGATTTCTTCATTGAAGTCCCCCTTTTATAAAGGGGGTTTGAGGGGGATTTTTAAGGCTCTGCAAAAAACTCCTGCCTTTCAATGTAAGCCTCGCTTAACCTCACTCCTTTTTTCTCGAAACCCGTAACTCTGAACTCGAAACAAATCAACATGGAGTGTTGATTTCCCTTGACATTGATGACACAGCGCGTATATTCTTTCAATCAATTCATGGAGGTAACACGACTCTTTAAAAACATAACGTTTCATCCCATCATGGATTTGGGAGGGAGCCGTGGGGTGATTGAAGATACAACCCCGTTTCTTGAAAAAGAGCGGGGTTTTTTGTTTTGGGGGAAGGTGGAAAGCTGAATAGACGGCAAAAAGCAAGACCCGACCCTACAACTCACTCAAAGGAAAGCAACGTGTCGGAGAGAAGGATAGAGACCACGACATCCAGGACGGCAGCGTGGACCTGTGTATCCCGGGCTGCCTCGTCACTCGAATCCGATAGCCACTATCGAAGCGATGATCACATTGCCTTGTTGCTTGTCCCAACCTCTCTGAAGCTTCTGTTACACATCCCTTTGATCAGAAGATTTTTCAGCCAGGTCATCGCGCCGAAGGGTGTCTACGAGTACACGATCGCCCGGACGAGATACATCGATTCAATTTTCAAGCAGATTCTGGTTGAGGGATTTGATCAGATACTGATTTTCGGTGCTGGATTCGATACCAGAGCATTACGCTTCCGAACAGAGACCGGAGCTGCGAGGATATTCGAGTTAGATGTTCCGATCACCCAGAAGGCAAAGCTTGGACAGTATGAGAAACGAGGGCTGAGTATCCCGGCGAATGTCCGGTTCATCTCGATCGATTTCGACAAGGAATCGCTTTCAGAAAAACTTGAAGAAGCGTGGTTTTCTAAAGATAGGAGAAGTCTATTTGTATTGGAAGGGTTGCTGATGTATTTGAAGCCGGAATCGGTGGACGGAACGTTCAAGGTAATCGAGAGATTTGCAGGAGAGGGCAGTGAGGTGGTCTTTGACTACGTTCGAGCATCGGTTCTTCGCGGGGCAGGGTCGTATTATGGGCAAAGAGAGATCGTCAAGTCGGTGTCAAAAGCGGGTGAGCGGTGGTATTTCGGGATTGAGGAAGGAGAACTAGGGCAGTTTCTGAAGAAGTATGGCTTGAGAGTATGTGAGCACAAGGATGCTCAGGAACTGGAGCGGATGTACTTCACAGATGTATCAGGAGAGAACGTGGGGCGAATTAACGCTACGCATTGCCTGGTGAGGGCGGTGAAGTCGGAAGAGTAAAAGAAGGGGTTAAGTCGCCGCTTGGCTGTTATGGGTAAATCGCTTAAAACAGACTGAAACTAATTAG
>JAFGQS010000002.1 GCA_016935565.1 Deltaproteobacteria bacterium | reverse complement strand
CTGGATCAACTTTCCGGGAGTTATTTCAAAGTGGCTGATTCATAGCTGTTTCAGTCGCACCAGGGCGGGCGAAACAAATTCAAAATTCAAATAATCGCAAACAAAACTTGTAGAATTTCTTATGTCAGCGCTTTATTCCTTTGTTGGCTTTTGTCATTTTGATTTTTTCCGTTTTTCAGTATTGTTTCGAAATTTGAGCTTAGTTGTTCGGATTTTTATTGCCTGTAAGAGGACTTAAATACTAATCACTGCCGAAGCTCGCTTCAGCAGTATCGTGTATAGTTAGGCGATAATTGTGAATGTGTCAAATTCATAAAAGTTATATATCCATGTTGATTATAACTATTGCTTATGATATGAATCGTCTATGGCATACGATAGATTTAAGAACATAACAATGCAGCAGATGGAAGCCCTCATTCGCCTCGTCGATGAGCGGAGTTTCAGTCGCGCAGCCAAAAAAATGTACCTGACGCAGCCATCACTGACCAAACACATCAAAAATCTTGAAGATTCGATCGATGCTCAAGTGGTCATCAGAAAGAATACGGGCATTTCTCTGACTCGGGAAGGCAAGGTCATGTATGACTACGCCCGGCGAATATTCAAGCTCGTCGATGAAGCAAAGGATCGTGTTGGACGGGTCAGAGAAGATGAATCGGGCAGCATATTTATCAGTGCAAGCACGATTCCGTCAACGTACATCCTTCCCTATGTATTGAGAGCCTTCAATGATCGTTACCGGGATATACATTGTTATGTTCAGATGAGTGACAGCGAAGCGACGGTTAACATGGTTCTGGACGGTCAGGCGGAGATTGGTTTTATCGGTAAGCTGATAACTAACAAAAAATTGAACATTGATCCAGTATGGCAGGATAAACTCATTCTCGTTGTGCCTGACGGTCATGTATGGCACAAAAAAGACAGAATAACCATAGAGGAGCTTTCCCGTGAACCGTTTATTGTCCGGGAACGAGGGTCTGCAACCCGGGCGACGCTGGAGGAGTATCTTCGAGAAACCGCGGGATCGAATCTTACGGACTTCAATATCATATCAGAGCTTGGCAGTTCTGAAGCGGTCAAGGAAGCAATTATTGCAGGACTCGGTGTGTCAATTCTTTCCGTGCATGCAGTTAAACGGGACCTGAAACAAGGGCTCCTCATAGAAATACCGTTGGATGATCATACAATTGAGAGGAACTTTTATGTAATATACAAAAAACGGTTCGCCTTATTATATCATCACAAACTGTTTCTGGATTTTGTTAATAATTCAAAGGACGATTTTCCTGTGTAAGTCTTTATAAAATCAGAGGAAAGAAGCAAGAATATGGAAAAGCAAATTCGATATTACAGCACAAATAGAAACCTGGAGGGTGTTGAAGATATTATACCCTTCAAAGGATATGTTTCTTTTCAGGAGGCCCTTCTCCGTGGTCAGGCCCCTGATGAGGGACTGTTTATGCCTGATTACATTCCCCGGCTTTCAATTGATGATGTGTTGGCGTTGAAGAACAGGCCCTATCCCGAGATTGCACTGCTGGTGGCGAAATTGTTTTTGCATGATGAGATTTCTCATGAAACACTGGAAAAAGTTGTCCACGATTCGTACAACTTTGATATTCCGCTGGAAACAGTAATCGATGGGAAATATGTCATGCGCCTCGATCAGGGTCCGACCGCGTCCTTTAAGGACTTTGCCGCCCGGATGATGGCACGGCTGATGAGTCACTTCAGGGGAAAAGGAAAGCGATTGAACGTACTGGTTGCGACTTCAGGTGATACGGGGAGTGCCGTCGGTGAGGCATTCAAGGGTGTTGAGGGGATTGATGTGAATATACTGTATCCGCGAGCAGAGGTAAGCGGACGGCAGAAAAAGCAACTGGACACCATCGGGAAAAATGTTCGAGCTCTTTCCATTGATGGAAAATTCGATGATTGTCAGGATCTTGTCAAGCAGGCCTTTTCAGATCCGTCACTTGAATATCTCAATTTTACCTCGGCCAATTCAATCAACTTCGGCAGGATACTACCTCAGATCGTATATTATATCTATGCCTACGCCCACCTTTGCGGGAAAGGCGATGAAATTGTCATTTCGGTGCCGTCAGGAAACTTCGGGAACGCTCTTGGTTGCGAGTATGCACGGCGGATGGGGCTACCGGTAAAAAAACTCATCATGCCGACAAATGAAAATGACGAATTTCCCCGTTATTTGAAAACGGGGGTTTATGAAAAGGTGTCACCGTCGAGGGCCTGTCTCTCGAATGCAATGAATGTGGGGCATCCGAGTAACCTGGCTCGCTTTTTTAACCTCTATGGCGGTACGGTCGATCGCCTGGGTAAGGTACATAAATATCCCGATATCGACACCATGAGAAAAAATGTCTTTTCGGTGAGCATTTCTGATGATGTAACCAAAGAGTGTATCAAACAGACATACGAAACATACGGTGTCATACTGGAGCCACATGGTGCCGTCGGCTGGCGGGGACTTGAAATATTTTTAGAAAAAAATGGAGATTTTTCACCGTGCGTTTCCCTTGAGACGGCTCACCCTGCTAAATTTCCGGATGAAATTATAGAACTGCTCGGTATCACACCCGAACTTCCCGACAGCATGAAGGATATCGACAGGAGGGAAGGGGAACCCGCTGAATTACCGATGGCTTATGGGATATTCAAGGAATATCTGCAGGATAATCTGAAGATCAGAGATTAAGTATATCGTGTGTCGGTTTGATACTGATACATCATCAATACAATGTCATTAACGTGAGGGAGTCTTCCGTGAAAGCCCCCTTTAGTAAAGGGACATCCGGGGAGACTACAGTCAATGGTATTCCATTGAATCCCCCTTTAAAAAAGGGGGGAGAACTATTGCGTACGTTAATGACATTGCATTTAAACTCCTCTAATGCTCTTTTTTATGAGCAAGTACATGCTTGCTACTGCCACCTCACCGTGTCATCAAATATCTCTGTTCGGCTTTGGGAACATACCATTTAATGAAGTTGTAGCCAATGCCAAGGGGTGCCGGTTCAATACCCCGAAATCGGGCACTGATAATGGGGAGTGCATCGGGAACGTACAGGAAAGTATACGGTTGCTCTTCAGCGAAAATCTCCTGAATCCTGTCATAACATCGTTTTCGTTCTGCTCTGTCAAAAGTCGTCCGTCCCTTCTCTAACAAATCATCGACTTCTTCATTCTTATAAGATATGAAATTCAACTCTCCCGGTTTTGTCTTGCTTGAGTGCCATACATCGTACAGATCCGGATCGAGTGTAACCGTCCATCCGAGTATGGTTGTATCAAACCGTCGCTTATTGATAAATTCATTAATAAAAGCGGCCCATTCGATAATTCTGATCTTTACTTTCATACCGATATCGGCAAGACGCCTCTGAATGATTTCTGCACACTTTGCCCGAACTTCGTTGCCCTGGTTGGTTATAATTTCAAATGTAAACGGTGTGCCATCTTTATCCAGTATACCGTCTCCATCGGTATCCTTCCAGCCGGCTTCGGCAAGGAGGGTTTTCGCCTTTTCCGGATTATACGGATATTTTTTGACATTGGAATTATACGCCCAGGTTTCCGGTTTGTAAGGGCCCGTGGCGATTTTTCCAAGTCCGAGCATGACGCCCTGAATAATTTCTTCTTTATTGATAGCATAAGAGATTGCCTGGCGGATCCGCTTGTCCGTGAACAGAGGGTTTTCAAGGTTGTACCCGAGATAGGTATAGGAAAAAGAGAGATATCGATACTTGTTGAAGTTATTGCGGAAGAGATTGTTTTCCGTCTGCCTCGTGAACTGGAGGGGTGTCAGATTCATCTGGTCGATACCCTTTGCCCGAAGTTCGAGAAACATGGTTGCCGTATCCGGGATAATCCGCATGATATAGCCATCGATATAGGGCCTCCCTTCGAAATAGTCGGGATTGGAGATAAGGACGATCTTTTGACCGGTGATCCATTCCTTGAAAAGGTACGGGCCTGTCCCGATGGGATGGCGTGACAGGGGTGATTGTGTGATGTCTTTTCCTTCGAGAAGATGTTTCGGCAGTATTGCCGCCCCCCAGCTCGTCAGTGCGGGAGCAAAGGGTTTGTCGTAGGTGACCCGGAAGGTGTGGGGATCGATAACCTCGGCTTTCTTTACTTTCAGAAAATCACCGGCATAGGCTGTCGGCGTCTTGGGATCGACCGTTACTCGGTACGTGTAAAGCACGTCATCAGCGGTAAATGGATGGCCGTCATGCCACGTGACGCCTTTCCTCAGATGGAACGTGAAAACCAGGCCGTCATCTGATATTTCCCATGATCCAGCCAGATCCCCCACGACGTTCAGATTTTTATCATATTTGACAAGACCGTTAAATACCTGGGCTGATATGCTGTGAGATGTAGAATCTGAGGAAAGAATGGGAATCAGGTTTGAGGCATCTCCGATGGAACCCTCTACCAGAATGTCCCCGTAAGCGGGGGTTGTCTCACCGGTCTTTTTATCGGCAGCAGGGCGTTTATCTGTCCTGTCCGAACATCCTGTTATGATGCACAGAATGATAATTCCCAGGAGTATGATACCTCGATGTATATATTTCATGGTCATGGATTTGATTCTCCTCGATTTCATGAGTTCCTTCGAAAATCGATTATCGGAAACCGAATACCGAATAACGATTTTCGGTTTGTCCGGGTTAGACTTTGATAAAAAATATTGGATTCCCGGCTGCGTTGCCATGTGTTTCTGGTTTTCCTACGGTACCTGGTGCAGCAGTGATGGAAACACTTGCACATGTGTTAACCGTTTGTACCCAATTTTTTTTCGATGTCTTCTTTCATGCTCATAACGGACTCTGCAATGTGAACAGGGTAGGGCGCTGTTTTTTGAAGTTTCCTGAGATTGGCGGGAAGGGTTTTCATTTGCTCAAGGGTGTAATCACGGATTTCATGAACACTGAGTGTTTTGGAAACTCTTTTACCGTCCATCATATACTCCCGGATGAGAGGCAGGCCCTCGTATTCAACCCCTTCAATAGTCAGAATATCTTGTACCATGATGGTATCATCATACCGACGGAATACCTGTTTGCGTCCCGGCAGTGTTGCTTTCCCTTCCGATTTTTTTAACCGCGGTTTGCCTGCGTACTCCATCAGTTTGTATGCGCTGTCCAGATATGGGCTGTCAGCCGATGTATCGAGTCGTGTTCCCACGCCGAAGCCGCCGATGGGAGCCTCCTGGGCGAACAGTTCCTCGATGGTGTATTCATCCATGTTTCCGCTGACGAATATGCCCACATCCTTCAGACCGCCGTTATCAAGAATGGCACGAACTTCCTTGCTGAGTGCTGCAATATCACCACTGTCGAGACGAACGCCCCGTACCGGTATATTCTTTTTTTTCAACAGGTTTGCCGTTTCTATGACCTTTTGAGCACCGGTGACGGTATCATATGTATCAATGAGAAGGGTCACGTTTTCGGGGTTGGAATAGGCGAAATTAATGAAGGCTTCCTTTTCGTCTTTCTGTGCTTCGATGAACGAATGGGCCATGGTTCCAAAAATGGGAATACCATAGAGGGCTTCTGCAAGAACTGTCGATGTTCCAATAAATCCTGCAAGATACGTTGATCGGGCAGCGAAGAGACCGGCCTCGGCTCCATGGGTGCGCCTCAGCCCGAAATCAATGAGATCGGCACGGCCATCAGACGCAATGACGCAGCGGGCAGCCTTACTTGCGATAAGTGACTGGTAATGTAAGAGGTTTATGACGCGGCTTTCGATGAGCTGAGCTTCGGGAAGCGGCGCCGTAATGCGAATTATCGGTTCATGGGGGAAGAAGATGGTTCCTTCGGCCATGGCGTGGACAGATCCGCTGAAATCAAAACGTTCCAGGTAGTCCAAGAGCTTCTGTGAGAATCTCCCCGTGCCGACAAGATATTCCAATTCTTCCTGAGAAAAATGACATTGTTCAAGAAATTCAAGGACAGATTCAAGGCCTGCTGCGATGAAGAAGTTGCGGTTTTCAGGCATACTGCGAACAGAGAATTCAAAGACTGAGATATCATGCATTTCCTGATCGATATATCCCTGCAGCATTGTGAGTTGGTAGAGGTCTGTCAAAAGGGGACTTGTTAACGGATTCATAGGACTTATGCTCCAAGAGATTCAGTTGTGGTTAATCGTGCACCGTTTTGGGTCATTTCCTTCAGTGACATCTCACCGTCGTCGGGTTTCACATTAACAGCCCGTACACCGTCGGTAAATATAAAAACATCATATTTCAATGATAGACCATCGAGTACGGTACTGAGAACACAGTAGTCGGTAGCCAGTCCGCCGACAAAAATTCTCACGACCCCCAGATTCTTAAGACACATATCGAGGCTGGTTCCCTTTTCATCGACTCCCTGGAAACCGGAATATTCATCGGGCTCAAATGCGACACCTTTTGTTATGGTGGTAGATCTATCGTTTACCTGCAAATCAGAGACAAACTCGGCACCCCTCGTATTCTGAACGCAATGGGGTGGCCAGAGGCCTCCAAATTCCTTGAATGAACAGTGCTTGTCCGGATGCCAGTCACGGGTAAGAAAAACGGGTAGATTGCGGGTCTGGAAAATCTTTATGGCTTTATTTAAAGGTGCAACGACCTGGTCTCCTTCGGGGACGGCGAGGGCGCCCCCGGGAACGAAATCGTTCTGCACATCAACAATTACCAGGGCATCTCCGTCACCAGGGACGTAGGCGCTATCGATTGTATGCTTCATGAATTCTCCTTTTCTATGAAAATGGAAATATTCCACACCTGATCAGGGAATATCAGAAAAAAAAGCAACTGATTCGTCGTTCGTGTTTACTGTTTATTATCCCATAAGATAAATGCCAATTAGTTAGTTTTCAAGAAAAAAATAAATTACCTGTTGTGATGCCATGTGTTCTCTGTCGGTCTGGTGGTTGTGTGGGATAGATTGGAAACGGTGTGCGGCAGGTTTATTTGAACGTCTCTCGAGATGATATGACCGGTATGAGGAAGCATGGAAGAAATGATCTGATACCCTTGTCAAAGTTCGTTCTTGGGGGTATGATAAACAAAATCTTCTTCGGAGCTTGTCATGAAGATTACCGTATGCAGTCTTGATTGTCCCGATAGCTGTTCTCTGATAATTGATGAAGATCAGAGCGGTAACATTCGTGTTGCCGGTAATCCTGATCATCCCATTACAAGAGGGTTTACCTGTGCCAAGATAAAGGAGCATGTTCGGCGTTTAAGGAGCCCTCATCGGATCACGAGTCCCTTATTGCGTGCCGGTGAAAAATGGAATCCGATCGAATGGGACGAAGCTCTCCAACTATGTGCCGAAAAAATTCAGCGTTACCGTGATGAGCCGTCATCGATACTCCATATCCATGGGGATGGTGCCAAGGGTGTTTTAAAATGTGCCGATAATCTATTCTTCGGCCGTCTCGGATCAAGCCGTACGGCAGGTTCCCTCTGTGATACAGCGGGAATTGCCGCCTGTATTGCTGATTTTGGGTCTCTCGATTCAAATGACATTACCGATATTCTTCATGCAAAGGGTATCGTGAACTGGGGGAAGGATCTGTCCCGTTCATCGATTCATGTGGCATCACTCGTTCAAAAGGTTCATAAACGTGGATGTAACGTTATTACCATTTCTCCCGGCGGAGACGGGAATGGACCGTTCTCTGATTATCATATCAGAATTCGGCCGGGAACAGATCGTTTCCTCGCAGCAGCCGTTGTACGCCTGTTTATCGAACGGAATACCATACGGGGAGACATCCTGGAACGGACACACAACTGGGAAGCCTTTCGCCATCTTATAACGAAACGGTCCATTAACGAGTTTTCTTCCATGTGTCAGGTTTCGTTGGAAGATTTGGAGCGCTTGTATAATCTCTATGCCGGGCCGGGACCGGTAGCGACGCTTTATGGCTGGGGTTTGCAACGATATCATCATGGCGGCGAGAATGTCCGTTTTATCAATGCTCTTGCCTTGATTTCCGGTAATATCGGCCGATCGGGTGGCGGAAGTTATTATAATATTTCGTCCCTGCGGAATTTCAATCTCGATTGGACCTATGACTCTGTTATGCCGGGGAGAAGATCGTTTCTGTTGCCGATCATCGGTCGGAGCATTCTGGAGGCAGTAGAACCGACCGTCAAAATGCTCTGGGTAAATGGATCCAATATAGTCAATCAGGCTCCCGATTCGCAGACGATCCGGAAGGCTTTTCATTCAGCCGAGTTCACCGTTGTGGTAGATGCTTTTATGACGGACACGGCAAGTCTCGCCGACATAATTCTTCCCAGCACATTGATCCTCGAGCAGGAGGATATCGTCGGATCATTTCTTCATGATTACGTACACTACGCAGCACCGGTGATTGATCCTCCCCGGAGAGCACGGGATGACTTCTGGATACTTACGGAACTGGGAAAGAGACTGGACCCTCCCATCGTTATGCCCGTGGCCGAAGGATGTCTCAAAGCATCCATGAATTCATCGTATCTGGAAAACAGTTTTGAGGAATTGAAAGATAAGAGATTTTTCAAAGCCAGGCGGCCGTCTGTTGTTTATGAAGGTTTACGTTTCGACCATCCTGATGCACTCTATCGCTTTCCCGCAGATTTGCATGATGAGCTGCAGCCGCCGTCTGATTATCCTCTCCGACTTCTGAGTCTTCTCAGGCGGGATGCAATTCATTCTCAGATTGTTCCGGAAAAACAGGGAAGATTACCGAAAGTGTGGATTGCGCCTGACAGTTCCATGTTTGAAACCGTTGATCCAGCGAAGGACGTTTTTCTTGTGTCTCCGTTGGGTCGTCTGCAGGTTCAAGTTGAAATACTGTCAGGACTCCATCCGGAAACGGCCATTTATCGAAGGGGTGATTGGATAAAATTCAATGGTGGAGTTAATCAACTCATTGAAGCACAATTGACGGATATGGGGAATGGCTCTCCCTATTACAGCCAGTTCGTAAGGCTGGAAAATTAACGGTCCAT
>JAFGQS010000001.1 GCA_016935565.1 Deltaproteobacteria bacterium | reverse complement strand
GACGGTGTTCAGGGTGATAAGATTGATGCAACCTATAAAGACGGTATTCTCAAGCTGATGATCCCGAAGTCTGAAACCAGAGAAGCGAAGAAAATCGAAATCAAACACTAACGTATTGACCACCACGGTCATACAATGTAAATATGAGGATATGCCGCCCAGGGTCATGGTGACACGGGGCGGCATTTTTCCCTCAACTCATTACAGATAGAGCGATATAAGTGCCAATGAGTAGTAATAAGACATTCTGTTGAAATCTTGCAGATGATACGCAGCCTTTCATTCGTTACAAAAACAGATGAAAGGAAGAAAGGAGGTACCACAATGAATGCAAATTCTTATATTCGTCGGCTCTATATTCCGATAGTATTGCTCATGGCCCTATTGATTGTGACCGGCTGTTTTTCGAGAATTAAAGGGTGGTCCCAGGAATCCTTTCGCAACCCTGATTTCAGCAATGATTCCCTTAACAAAGGGGGATTAGCCCTGCTTCCCGTCATCATCCTGGAAGATACATATCAAAAAGATAGAGAACCGACCGGCCAGATTCCCGCAGCTCCCTACGCCCGGACGATTCCTCAAAAAAGCGCGAAAGAAGACAAAGCAGTCATCGCGCACGATGCCTATCGAATTATTCTGAACGAAATCCTCATGAGCAATATTCAATCTCGTCGTCCCTCCTTCAGAATTGTGTCTCCCAGTGATGCGCTGAAACGTCTCAATGATGATGGATTGACCGACATTTATCGAACATTCAACAGCAACTTTCCCAAAGTAGGGTTTGACAGCGCTCTTCTCAAGAAATTTGGGGGAACACTCAATAGTCGCTATATCTTTGTCAGCCAGGCCGTCGTAACCGAATCAAAATCAGAGGCTTCGCTGATCGTTATCTGGACATTCGGTCGCAAGTCAGTGCTTCGTTCAGTCAAGATTTCGGGTCAGATCTGGGATACGGCAGCCGATCGTCAGGTCTGGGAAGGCTTCGGCGTGGGGTACAATAGATTGTCGTCCTATGAAGAAACGCCTCTCTTTGAAGAGATAGCCAGTGAAGCAGTTGAAAGCCTCCTGAAAAACGTAATGCCGTAATATCTACTGTACACATCACGAGTTATCCAGCATTATTGAATTACCAAAAATAATATCAATACTGTGATTTTCGTAAAGAAGAATGAAACAGCCTTGTGCACGTACTCATTATCGCTCACTATTCAAGCAGTTGATCATTATCCCCATCATGATCATATCACTTGTTCCTTTCTGCCTCACCGAACATACGAACGCCCTTGATGGAATACCATTTCATCAGGGTGAAAAACTGAAGTTTCGGGCTCAATGGGGCTTTTTACCTGCCGGAGAGGTTATCCTTGAGGTCCTTCCTACTGACATTATCAATGGTGTTCCATCGTATCACTTTGCAATGATCACCAAAACGAACAAATATATTGATTTATTTTACAAAATCCGTGAGAGACAGGATTCATACATAGACAAAGGTCTAACGCACTCAATCTTATATAAAAAACGAAGTGAAGGGAAACATCCGAGAGATGTGGTGGTGAATTTTGACTGGGAAAAGAAGGAAGCTGCCTATAGCAGTTTCGGTGAAAAAATGAGACCCGTTTCTATTCTTCCCAGTTCATTTGATCCGTTGTCTCTTTTGTATGTTATCCGCCTTCATCAACTCGCAGAAGGTAAAGTAATTGAAATACCTGTTACCGATGGGAAAAGATGCATCGACGTGAAGGTAAAAGTCTCGAAAAAAGAGATCATCATTCTGGCGGGTAAAGAATATGAGACCTACCTTGTCGAATCTGATCTTGAGACTATCGGCGATATAGGCAAAGAAGCTGACGGTGATAACCTCAAAATATGGTTTACGGCAAATGAGAGAAAAATCCCCGTCAGAATCAAGAATAAAGCAGGTATTGGAAGTTTTATTTTTGAACTCATCGCACTGGAAAATTGAACTGTTATGGAATTATCTATGCAGATCAGTTTTTCGGCACAGCTATTGATGCACAACAAATCTCTTCAGAGGCTGTTTAAAAAAGTTCAGATGCAAGGCTCCCGAAATCCTGAGGAGTGAGTCGTACTTGTACGTACGTCGCAGTAACGAAGGATGAGGGGGACGCAGCAGATGGGCATTTTTCAACAGTCTGTTCACTTCTGACCGGTGTGTCTCACACAAGAAGATGCACGTTTCCCAATCGGACATTCGTAAGCCCTGCTTCGTGTGCTGTTTGGAGACACCGATATGCCAGGTCTTTTGGTGTCAACGGCAGATCCGACATATAAAAATGGGGATGGAAGGCGAGAAGACTATAGGGAATGTCGGGATCTGTCGAAGCGATGAATTGTGCAATATTTCCAATCTCTTCCTCATCTATGTACCCGGGAACGACAAGGGTGCTTGCAATCAGGAGTGGCGGTACCGGTCGTTCTTTTATTTTCTCTCCCGCCCTCTTGAAGTTCTCAATGGTTCTGGTATTCGTAATGCCGGTGAGGGCTCTATGAAGATTGTCATTCCATGCCTTCAAATCGAACTTGACACAACCACCCGTATCCATGGCTGTTTGTACCACTTCATCAAGGAGCTTCCCCTGCATGGAACCGTTCGTCTCCCAGCATATTCTTAAGATTCTTTCTTTATTTTCATCCCGAGCAATTCGTGAGGCCTTCAGTGAAAAGGGAAGCTGTACCGTCGGATCACCTCCGAAGTAACAGATACATGAGGTTTTTTCATCAACGGAAGAGACCAGGTCACGTACTGAGAAAAAACGAGGTTTCAGCGTTTCTCGCCTGAAGTGCCAGTTCTGACAGTACAGACAATTAAACGAACACGCATGAAAAAAGACAGCGAGATTTTTGTACCCCCATTCAGGTCCCGCGGAGTAGTCATATATGGGGTAGCCCGCACCGGTACCTCCGGGACAAATCCAGTCACCGACACAATTGGTGGGCAGCGGGTCATGATACCATGAGAGCTTCCCGTTATCAGGCGATGCTCCCGTTAATTTTCCTCCTTCATTTTTCCGTAACCCACAGTAGCCGATTCCGTTGTCAGGAATCCGACATTCGTTTACACATAACCGACAGGAAATACCATCGGGGTCTTTTGGTGGTTTGTCCGGCAGTCCGAAAGCGATTCTGCTTCTTGCATGTGCCTGGAGGGCAATCGGAAGTGCCTCTTTCGGTCGTTCCCGGATGCAAACCAGACATACTCCCAGTTCTTCCGAGATGAGGTGCGACGTTGTCTTGCATACTCTACATTGAGTCATTTTTCGGTACTTTCACCAAATCACCAACAGCATGTACCAATCCCGCAAGAAGACTGGACATTGTTGAAAAATCCAGTGTGTCGATTGTATCACGTTTGCTATGATAATTCGGATTCCGATAAAAAGCGGTGTCGGTAATCATAACTGCTTCATATCCCATCTTCCAGAATGAACGGTGGTCTGAAAAATCTACGCCCGGTACAGAGCTGACCGTCGACAGGGTCTCAACGGGTATGGATGAACTCTTTCGTATAGACGCCTCAACCTTTTTCGTGAGGCTTCTCGATTTTACATTACCCACGATGGCAATAAAATTGGGCGTTGAGGGATACATCACGCTCATAAAGGGAAGGGGGAAACCTTGGCCACCTTTTCTATCATTGTAATACCCCACCATCTCGAGACAAATCATGGCCTGAATCTTTTCCCCCCGTTCTTTTGCACGTTTCGCATAAACATAACTTCCCATTGATTCTGACCTGAACGCCGGAGGTTCCTCAAGAGTAAAAAAAATGAACTTCACTGTTCGTGCCGGCGAAATATCTTTCAGCGCCCGACACAATTCCAGCAAAACGGCAACGGCACTGGCATTGTCATCGGCACCGGGTGTGCCGTAAACCGTATCATAATGGGCTCCAATAATGACCGTCTCATCGGACATTGTGTCACCCTTCAACGTTACGATAATATTACTGTATGTCTTTTGGTGATACTCAAAAGGCTGAAAAGAAGGTGTATAACCCATATGTTCGAGGGTAGATACTATGTAATGTTTCGCCGCTTCTATTTTTTCGTACTCAAAGACACTTCTCGAACCGACGGAGACACTTAAATATTCCACATGCTCATATAAGCGATTGATATCGGATGCACGGTTTGAATCCGGCTTCGGAACGGAAACCGAGGGAGCAAATCGTACCTTGAGAACAGAATAGAGCAGAAAAGCTGCAAGGAGTATAATAATCAGAAGAATATAACCAATCATTTTTATCTTCATTGTTACAATGAATTGCTGATACTTCTGTTTATGATCGACAAATTTCTCTTACAAACCTTATACTGTAAAACACGCTTTATGGAAATGGTTAATACAAAACGACATCTATCCCGGTTGCGAACAAACAGTATGATAGGCATGAAGAATGCCGCCGACAATATCACCCATGAAAAGTACCGGATTGCTGCTTCAAGATGTAGGCGCCACCAGGGTCGACCGTAACATTCTCGCTGTCCCACGATAGCTAACCATGCGGAATTCGAAAATGGGAGATGTGAATGACAGTTATGGTCCTTTGTTTTGTGCCAATATCTGTAATCATAATTCGTTATATTAATTGTCATTAATATTATTATTCGTCATATATGCTAATTATATAAGAAGGATAAATTTTTGCGTGGTTATGGGAAGGTCCACGGTATACTGTATAGTATATTTTTATATGTAACAGTATTTGGCAGGGGGGCAGGGGTGTTCTCCTTAAAAATTTGTTGTCAATATTTCTGGAAGAGGTTTCAATGACAGTAAGCAGGTGGATACCCGGACACATTCCCTCCATCGTCGTCGGCGCCCCATATCATATGGTGTGGTCATTATTATTCCGTTGACTCACATAGCCGTTTTTCTTATACCCCCTTCACAAAAAAGGAAGATCTTATCGGTCACGGTTGTGAATATGATTATTGAAGACGGAATTGAATTAGGTAATTGTATCCAAGATCAACCACGTTGATCTTCTCAAAACCATATTGGGTAACTGAATCCTCGACCGATTCCGCTGATAATCGCATGTGTATTGGCGGACCAAAAGGCATATCTTCTTTCTTGCATTCGATAATTGCTACTCGGCCTTCCCGTTTTAAAACACGACGAATTTCGCCGAATAACATATTCCCATCTTTGGCTAGATTAAGTGTATGCATCACAGTCGCTAAAAAGCAAACATCGACACAATTATCTCCAAGGGGTAACGCACCGGTAATATCGACAACCATTGCCTTGATGTTGTCAAGTTCTTGAGAATCGGCTTTTTCCTGCAGATCATCAACCAGCTTCTTCCATTTATCCAACGCATAGACAACTCCGGACTTTCCAACTATTTCAGTAGCATGGATCGCATAGTCGCCTGTCCCACATCCAAGATCGAGGAAAGAATCTCCCTCTTTAAGTTTAAGTTCTCCAAAAACAAGTTTCGGATTGTGCAACCAGAAACTACTCGGGCCGTGTTTATGTTTACAGCATCTGTGATAATGTTCACCGTTATGTACCTTGTTGTTCATCACGATATTAATAACACCCCCTTTCACAGTGTTGGTGACACACATTTAACGCGGAAGATAAAGAATATTTTCCAAGTCAACCATCCCTTTTCGTAGCTTTGATCGACGCGGTACATAAAGCGCATGTCGCACATGCTGAGCATTTGTAATCCCCGCCTTTTTTTAATCCGTTGTACAATTTTCTTAAAATACATGCAGCAGTGAAAACCACAATAGTTAAAACAAGAAATGTTTCCATATTTCTCCTCCACTTATACTCCTATAAACGAACCGATTTGGTATACCATCACGGCCAATGTAAACGCCAACAGCGTGTTGAATACCATGGAAAAAATCCCCCATTTCCACGATCCCGATTCCCGCACAATCATAACAACAGTAACGAAGCATGGTGCGTAAAAAATGGTAAAAATGATCAGGCTTAAAGCGACCAGTGGGCTCCAGCCCGGAGTCTTAGAAAGAATCTCCGACAGGGCCCTGCTTTCTTCCGGATCAACCTTGCCCAAAGAGTAGGCAGTTCCCAAAGCAGAAACGACAACTTCCTTGGCGGCTAAACCGCCGACGAGGGCAATATTGGTGCGCCAGTCAAAGCCTGCCTACTTCGATACACGTTCCAGAGCAGTGCCTATCCGGCCGGCAATGGAATTCCTTAAACCGGCTTCTGCTTCCCGTGAATCAATGGCAGCCAGTTGTTCCTTCAGATTATATGCTTCACGAGAAAGGACAGCCGTTTCTTTGTAAGTTTCAAGCTCATGGCTTATCGCTGTACTCATCGCCGCCCTCGCAGCTTCACGCTGATTCTCGAATTTCTGAAGTTTTGAATCGGGAAGGCCTGGAAATGTCATCATAGCCCACAGGATTATGGAAATGCCTAAAATGATCGTTCCCGCCTTTTTGATATACTGCCATGTTCTCTCCCCTGTATGAATGGCCAATCCTCTGAAGGTGGGAAGTCGATATGGCGGGAGTTCCATCACAAAGGGCATGGATTCCCCCTTGATGATAGTTGACCGCAATAGTTTGGCAACAAGGAGGGCGCCCGACCAGGAAACCAGCGTAATAATAAGCATCACCATGGCCTCATTTTTTGCAAAAAAGGCAGCTATCAAAAGTGCGAAGACCGGCAGCTTCGCGCCGCAGTTCATGAAAGGAGCCGTGAGCAGCGTTGCTAATCGTTCCCGGTCCGACTTGAGGGTTCGCGTCGCCATGACACCAGGAACGGCACAGCCGCCGGCAATTCCGCCCGATACGATATACGCCATAACGGAGCTGCCGTGGAGTCCGAAAACCCTGAATATCCGATCCAGCATGAATGCAACTCTGGCGAGATATCCCGAATCCCCAAGAAGGGCAATGCCGAAAAACATGAACATGATCAACGGCACAAACCCGAGAACGCCACCCACACCGTCAATAATTCCTGAAACCACAAGTGATTGTAACAGGCCGTCGGGCAGATAAAGCGATGCCGTTTCGCCAAGCCAGTCGAAAAAGCTGTCGAACCAACCGACGGGGACTTCGCTGTAGGTAAACGTGAAGTGATATAACCCCATTAACACGCCGATCATGATAATCGGTCCCAGGAACCGGTTCGTGACAATTTTATCTATTTTATCAGACGTATACAGTCGCTCCTGGTTATCCCGGCGCTCGATGACGCCCTGTTTTACAAGAGCGTTGATGTAGCCGAAGCGGTGATCGGCGATTATTGCCTCAGGATATATATTGAGGGTCTTCTGCAAATGATCAGAAACGCGACTCGTGATGTCTTCGAGCTGTGCCGATACCACAGGATTTCGTTTTTGCCCCCTTGAAAGTAACTGCTCATCGTTTTCCAGGTATTTGAGGGCAATCCACCGTGCAGGGTATGTATCCATCAAAAACCCGTTGGTGATTATTGCCTCTTCCATTTCACGAAGAGCGCCGTCGACGTCATCTCCGTATGATACCTTAAGCGGCACACGCGGTTTTTGTTCTCGTGCGATGCATGCTGCCGCCTCCATGAGTTCTTCTTTACCCTTGCCAGTTCGCGCAATCGTCGGAATGACAGGAACTCCGAGAAGCATTGAAAGCTTCTCTATGTCAATGTCTATTCCTCTCTTTTTCGCAACATCGCCCATGTTAAGAGCTATGACCAGGGGAAGCCCCATTTCAAGGAATTGAACCGTGAGATAGAGGTTACGCTCCAGATTGGATGCATCAACGGTATCGATGACCACACCGGGTCTTTCATTTACCAGAAAATCTCGCGCAACCACCTCTTCTACAGAATAGGCAGTAAGCGAATAAGTTCCCGGAAGGTCAACAATGTGAATGGCATGTCCACCACGTGAATACTGTCCTTCCTTTTTCTCCACGGTCACACCGGGGTAATTACCGACATGCTGCCGGGCACCGGTTAATTCATTAAAGAGACACGTTTTGCCGGAATTTGGATTTCCGGCAAGCGCTACGGTTGTTTCCATGTTAGTCAACCTCCACTTCGACATGGTCCGCTTCATTATTTCGGAGCGTCAGCGTAAACCCCCTGACTCTGAGAGCCACCGGATCATAAAGAGGTGCCCGGCCGGTCATCTTAACCTCCGTCCCCGGTACGAGTCCCATGTCCCGGATGCGTCGTCCAAGCGCTCCCCCTATCTTTATTTCAGTAATAATTCCTGATTGATTTTCTTTCATTTTTCGAATGCTTATCTTTTCCATAGTGCCTTTCCTCATTTTATTTCGGTCGGCTACTACAAATCGGACACGATGATTTTGTGTGCAACTCCTCTTCCGATTGCAAGACGACAACTATTATGAACAATGATGCACGGCCCGATCATGCCCTGATTTACAACTTCGATGGTTGAACCCGGAATCAGGCCCATGTTAAGGAGGCGAGCATGTAATCCACGTCCACCAGCTATTGAAATTACTTTTACCTTTTTTCCGGGCACTGCCTGACTTAATGAAAACATTTTATTCACCATTATAGAAACCATGTACTGTTTTTTGCATTCCGTAGTTAGATCTCTCTAACTCTCCAATCAAAAAAATTATTTTAATTTATTTTCTAATTTCTCTATTTCCGCGCTGTACTGCTTTTCAAAATCCCTCATTCGTTCCAGGCAGTTCTCATCAGAGTGACCATACGTGTGATACTTTTCAAAATTTTTCAACCAGTCAGATCCTCCCCGGGGGCATACTTCAATAAATTCCATAAATTTTACGATACGCTCCATGGTACCGGGACTTACTGCATGTTCCATCTTGCAAGCATCTTCATTAGCAATTTCTGCATCTATGTTCAATATATCGGTTAGGAACTTCTTCAGCATGGTGTGTCGTCTGTAGATATCCTTTGCAACTTTTCTACCTTTCCGCGTCAGTTCCACATGATCATACTTTTCATGACTGACTAGATCTCTCTTTTGAAGGGTATGTAACATGCTCGTAACGGTAGGGAGTTTGACATGCATTTTCTGGGCAATATCCTTAACCCGAGCATATTTATTTGATTTTTCAAGCTCAAGGATGCTTTCAAGATAATCTTCCATTGTCGAGCTGATGTTTCCTTTACTCACGATTCCTCCTGATGAAAGTATTTATCAATATTGTTGAATTAGCCAGAACTAAAGTTAGTAAGATCTAACTTTTCTAACGATATATATTCACGTCAGCGATGTCAAGAAAAAATATCCCCTCAACAGCACCCCGCTTAAAAAACCTGTCAAGAGTAAAAGATTATCAATCTGAGATTTTAGCAGATCATATACGAAAATAGCCCGAACCCGTGGATTATGCTGATCGGATCTCAGTAAAACCCATTTTTTTACTCGTTCATCTGCAACTTTTCCGGAGATGAACCTTATTTTTTCATCTTACAGAATGCCAAGTTCCTCTCCCAGTTCCAGGAAACTCTTGGGAAACTCCGGTTGGAAATTAAGAAACACAGGAACGGGATACTTGGCCCCAATCTTACTTCCCGCTTCCATTAACCCCTGAACAAGATCGCTCAGGCTTTTACCTGGCAGTGCAAAGACTAATTCGTCATCCTGTGTCAAGGAGAAAATACGGTCTCCCATACCGGGAATTGCCACCCGTGGTGCCTGTTCCTTAAAGGGCGCCAGAAGATATTCGCTGCATTCCACCTTACCGCCGAAATTGCCCCGGACTCGCTCACCGCTCATGTACGAACATGCCTGAATAGCCCTCATAATCTGTCCGGAATTGCCATACAGGACAATCGTATCGGGCTCGAAAAGTGCCCGCTGAAGCGGCGACAGTACAATCGCCTTATACTCACCTTTTTCAAGCCGTGTTATAGACGAAGCATCTTTAAGACCGGCATCTTCATTTTGTGAGTAATTTCCTTCACAAAAGAGCCTGGACAGAGAAGATGCCGAATCGGTTGATTCACTGAAACCAAAGGCTATGGCTGCGGGTACACAGACGAGATCTTCCTTCGTAAGCCCGACGGTCCACCCGTATAACCGAGACATAGTAACGGCCTGGCAGATAGCAACCCTTTTACCCAAGAGTTTTGACGGCTGACGAGTTTTTTCAGGAAATTCATCCGCATCCTTCAAGAATTTTACTGCCACGGGAAAAGTTTTGAGTCTCAGATTGTTGCTGATGAACTCCGCCGTTTCCTTATGTTTTGGACCACTCATAATCACCCCCCCTTTTTTTAATAAATTTTGATTCTATCTCTCACATAATTATCTGGCAGCCTCAATCTCATCCAGGAAACCCAAAAGATTATCCCGGACTGTTACAAAAGAAGGTCCACCGCCAAATTCCACCCCAATGGCAGCTGCTTCCAGAACCTCTTCTCTGGTTGCACCTGCCGATATTGCATTATTTGCATGATTGGCAAGGCATGGAACACACCGTGTGGCAACAGATGCTGTTACTGCCATCAACTCTTTATATCTCCGATCCAATGCGCCTGGTTTGTAATAGTACTTCATTAACTCATTAAATCCGTGAAACAGATTCGGCGCTTCATTCTCGAGACGCACTCTGTTAGGCGTTCGCATGGTTATACATGACGGCACTTTTACCGATAATAACCTTCCCGGGCATATAACTATTAGAAAACAGTACACTCTATGTATAATGAAACATTGACCGTTATCAACATACATAACTGAATCAGTGCATGTTTCCCTTCTCATTTCGTATTCTTTACTTGTCCATCTCCTTTATCGATCCCATTTCGGTAATAGTGTAATAGTGATACCCAGCGATTGGTGTTGAAGTTATTACCGAACCGACACCGGCAGGTTTTG
>JAFGQS010000158.1 GCA_016935565.1 Deltaproteobacteria bacterium | reverse complement strand
GTCTGACTTATCATCGTCCAGAATGCAATCGAAATGTGAATTAAAGATATTGTGATACTATTTGCCAGAAGGAAGCATCTTTAGAATTAACGAAGGTCAGAATTCTGATAAACTTAAATTTTTCATTGGGTTGGCTATAGGGTAGCTCAACAAAATTAAATATTAAAAAAGGGTTACTAATTTCTCGTAACCCTTTGTATTTATTGGCACGCCTGCTTGGATTCGAACCAAGGACCTACGGATTAGAAGTATGCCGATGTTAATTATCGAATCTGTTTTGAGCTCGAAACGGTAGTACTTTTGCCCCAGCTTTTATGCCATCCAGATAGTCCGCCCATAGCTGCATCATCTTTTTGCGTTCGGCAAGGTGTGCCGTCCTGTTGTATGCCCTTCCATTCGGGTCTCTGACGGCATGGGCAAGCTGATGTTCTATGAAATCAGGTCTTACCTGCAGGACTTCATCAAGAATCGTTCGCGCCATTGCCCGGAAGCCGTGCCCGGTCATTTCGTCTTTTGAATATCCCATACGGCGGAGCGCGGCGAGTACGGCATTTTCAGACATCAACCTGGCAGACGATCTTGCTGAAGGGAAAACATAGCGACCCGATCCGGTCAAGGGCTGCAATTCCTTGAGTATCTCAACAGCCTGTCTACTTAGAGGAACAAGGTGAGGTTCCTTCAGTTTCATCTTGTGCCCCGGAATATTCCAGACAGCTTCATCGAGATCAATTTCCGACCACTCTGCATGTCTCAATTCTCCAGGACGGACAAAAATCATCGGAGCGAGGCGAAGGGCACATTTCACAACAAAGTGGCCTGTATAGCCGTCTATTGCCCTTAGCAGTGGACCAACCTCTTTCGGGTCTGTTATTGCAGCATGATGTTTTTCATTGGGCTGTGGTAATGCCCCTCGAAGGTCAGCGGCAGGATCACGTTCAGCTCTGCCAGTAGCGATAGCATAACGAAATATCCGTCCCATGATGCCTCTGACTCGGTGAGCCGTATCAAGTGCTCCACGGGTTTCAATTCTCCTTAATACCGCTAAAAGCTCCGGTGCCTTCAGTTCCTTAATTGGTTGCGTACCGATCCAAGGAAATACGTCTCGCCTCAATGCACTTAGAATTTTGGAGGAATGAGAGGGTGACCTTGACATCAGAAAGGGGTGCAATCCTTTTAGGCATGGCCATTTCCTCCTTTTGGGGGCTTGCATACTTTTTTGGGGCTGATCGACAACAAATAAGCCCCAAAAAAAGTTGGATTTCATAATATCTCTTAACACTTCTTTGGACAAACGGCAATAAAAAACCCGCTGTTTCCAACGGGTTTCGTACTTCTTTGAACCTCTTTGAATTGTTAAATGGTGGAGATGAGGGGGATCGAACCCCTGACCTCGGCATTGCGAACGCCGCGCTCTCCCAACTGAGCTACATCCCCACTGTCATGAACTACAGCCGAACTATTTCCGGCTGATGTTTGGCTATGAACGGAAAAATTTATTAGCATTTTGTGCCGGTTCTTTCAAGGAAAAAAGACGTGGGGAACAGCGGAAAGGTTATCCGCAGATTTTTAGAACATCAATTGTAAATGATAAAAATTTCAGTTGTAATCACCGAAAGACTTCTCTATATATCTAGTGGTCAGGTTAATCTACGAAATAATAAAAAAGAATCGTAATGATTTCAAACGTGCATACAAGAAAATCGTTCTATATTGGAATTACATTTTTCTGTATCATCGGATGTGCCATACTCGACACCAAACAACCTACTCTCTATGATACGAGGTCTGGATTATTTTCCAAACAATTTACAACCGGCGAAATACGAGCTGTCAAGGCCGGCTTCAAAGCATATCCCTTTGAATACAGTGAAGAATTCGGTAACCTGCTTCTATGGCGGATACACTCCAAGAATCAAGCATTCAGCCGGCAACTGGTGAAATTACCCGAGCTCAATGACGGAATTACACCTGATGAGGCACGAGCATTACATACCATGTATGTCTATATAAAAGGGATGCAAGCAGAACGGAAAAAGAAACCGGGGAGTACGCTTGAACCCGGGTCTCGCAGCCTGCACATTATAAACGAAATGACACAGGACGGCTTGACAAACGATTCGTACAGATACAGCCCGTCTCTTGAAGCTTTTCTGTGGTTGATTATGGACGGACACTTTGACGCTCAACTCTTTGAAGCGGAGTATGTGAATAGCCTGACCTTTACAAAAACGGTATGGGGTACCATGAAGGGACCGCGGTGGGAGGATTTTGATGTTGTTACAGATAGAGTAAACAACCCGGAGCTGCTTCATTACTACATTACTAAAAATATTAGTTATAAAAAAGGGCATAATACTCAATCGGCAAAACAGGTTTTTTCACGGGGATTCGGTGATTGCTATGATGTCGCATTCTTCGGCAAGTATCTCCTGGAAAGAGCAGGGTATAAGACAACGTTGAGACAGGTGAGATATACGAACGATCAACAGCATGGTCTCCTGGTGATACAAAAAGATGGTCACTATTTACTGGTGGTTGATTTCACACCGGAAGGAAACACGCTGAGTGGACCCTATCGTGATATTTCACAGGTGGATAACACTCTATCGAGGGGGAAAAGGATCTATCATAGATCGTGGGGATCGGATCTTCTCCCCGGGAGATAATGTTACAGATATTATGGAGCAATAAAAAAATGCCCCTCGCCGCTCAATGTTAATCAACGAGCATCGGGCCCGCTCCTTCAGCTTCTAAAAAAGATCACCTTCACGATGGTATCAAATTCAGGGATTTCGCTTTTTCGTAGATTTCTCGAGCTTTCTCATCGAGGCCTTCAGACGTACACAGGTCGATAAGTGACTTGTAACAGTATAGATTTTTCGGATCAGCATTGATGGCTTTCTCATACATCTCGATGGCCCGAAGCCGATGATTTTCTTGAACAAGCGTATGAGCCAGTCTGTTATAGTATGCAGCCTCAAACTTCGGATCAAGTTCGATTGCATGTTCATATGCTTGCTGCGCTTCATCCAGCTTACCCTGTTTGACCAGGATATCTCCCAGTATTGAGTGGTAGAGAGACCTATCGGGCTGATGGACAATCGCATTTCTTAAAGCATTTTCTGCACGCTCGTAGTAACCGGCCTGCTCATAAGCGTTTCCCAGTTTATTATAAAAAGTATGTGCTTCCGTCGGCTCAATGTTGATGGCCTTTTCATACACCTCATCTGCTCTATCAAGATTGCCGGCTGCCACATAGGCATCACCGAGAAGACAGAAAAGCGTCGGCGAATCCGGTTCCATGCGCGTGAGGAGTTCAAACACCTCTATGGCCCTCTCTACTCTGCCGGCACTGATACAGGAACTTCCCAGGGTTGTTAATAGCGACGGGTCCGCGGGCTGCGCGGTAACGGCTTTTTCACACAGCTCAACTACTTTTTCATAGTTGCCTTCTTCCCTGAATATTCTGATCATTTCATCAAAGGCAAACCCGGTAAATACTTTTCTTTTCAGTTCTTTTTCAAAAAGCTGTTCGAAACACGTTATAGCCTCGGTTCTCTTACCGCCGTCCTTGTAAGCCCAGGCAAGTGAAAACACAAGCGAATCATCACCGGGATTCAGCTCAATTAATTTTTTATACAACTCTATCGCTTCATCATAGCGTTTTTCATTCATATACTGATCGGCAAGATCATAAAATTCCTTCGAACTTGTTCTATCGGTCATAACGTAACCATCCAGCTCCCTTTCGACGTACTCTTGAAAAACGTGACTTTATACTTTCCGTCGATTTTGTCAATGGTATTTAAAACATTGAGATTCCGACAGTGAATCACCCACCCGACAATACAGGATATCATAATCAACATTTATCGACAG
>JAFGQS010000157.1 GCA_016935565.1 Deltaproteobacteria bacterium | reverse complement strand
TACCGTTTTATATTTTTTGAAATCATTTTGTATTCAATGTTTCGCATTAATATTTCCGAGACAGTACAGGAATCAATATCTGAGAATCTTCCTGTTTGTATCGGTCCGATAGGGGAAGTGTGTAAATAAAGGCCTGTTACGTAATAACAACTTTCTGTTTTACACACGGCGGCTTTTCATTCCGAAACGCGATATGAGCATGTAGACAAGTCCCGGAACATGTCGTTGCAAAAAGACTGCGGCAACGGCGTGGAATGTAATGATCTTCTCTCGTTTGCGCTTGAAAAGTGCCTTTGCGATTTGACGGGCCGCTTTCCCGGCGGAGAGGCGGAGCCACCGAGGGATACGATCTTTAGCATCGGGCTGATACTCACCCTGTCTGTTGACCTGACGAAGTTCTGTTTCAATGAACCCGGGAACAATGAAAACGACGCTGACGCCGTGAGGTCGCAATTCATACCTGAGAGAATCGGCCAGTCCATGCATGGCGAATTTACTCATTGCGTATGAGGAGAGCCGCGGTAGCCCCATATAACTGTTGACAGTTCCGATGATTGCGAGACATCCTCTGGATGTGATCAGGTATTGAAGGGTGGTCTGAATCGTCCGCAACACGCCGAATACATTCGTTTCAAATTGGCGGCGGTGGTCGTCCATGGTCAAATTTTCGAATCGCCCTGCCACGCCGAATCCTGCATTGGCGACAACATAATCGATACGGCCGAACATTTCGATTGCTTTCGCCACTGCCTGTTCAAGATCGCCATCCTGTGTTACATCGCAGGCGACTGCCAGGGCTCGCCGATCCATTTTCTCAATTTCCGTTGCGAGTGACTCCAGTCGATCCTGGCGGCGTGCCGTCAGTACGACATTGCCTCCCTGCTGTGCGACTTCACGAGCCAGGGCCGCACCGAGACCCGATGATGCTCCGGTTATGAATGTTACGGTTCCCGAAAAATTTCCCATACAAAGATCCTTTTATCTGGCAAGCCACAATTTGTCGATTGAATACGAAATACAACCGGTATTGATTTGACAATGGAGATATACCATCGCCGATTGCAATGGCCTATTGTGTAACATTTGGCTGACGAGATGGTCAAGTTGAATTTGACTCGGAGTCTTCGGTTGGCAGCTGCTGCAAAATCCGGATTTAGCGGAAATGAGAGGGAAAATTACAGCTATGACTTATCGAGGCATGTGGTTTGATAAGTCAAGAATGAAAAAGAGGGTTCGACCAAGTGTCCCCTCTTTCCCATTCTTGTAAGGGAGTGATGGTAATCGGTTGAACTCATTCCTCTACGATAGTAAAGCTGAAACTTGCCAGGACATTTTCGGATTGGTCGAGAACAACGACATTCCACGCACCGATTTCGTGGGGCTGTATGATTTTTGAGCTGTAGGTACGCCAGAGGGGTGAATCGACAGCCAGGGTTACACGGGCACGTTCGGTATTCCCATAGAACCAGACATGGGTAATGTCAGTGGGATCTATTGCGCCTACAATTTTAGTGAAACAATAAAGTTTCTCCACAGAGGCGGTGAAACTGGTGCCGGGTTCAACAGGGTTATGATCCACAACCTCTTTGCAGATAGTGCCGTCCTCCACGGTGAGAGTGGCCGTATCCTCTTTGAGGGTGGTAGCTTCTTCTTGGGGGGTCGTCGTATCCTCTTTGGGTGTCGATGTATTTTCTTCGAGAGTGGCTGCATCTTTTTTGACCGAGGCTGTATCCCCGGCATGCGCGGGAACCATTAGAAATAAGCAGAATGTTGTGATGGTGATGATACACAGGTAACGATAAAATTTTGTCATGTGCTTCCTCCTTGTATTGATTATCCTGCCGATAGCGACAGGTCATATATAAGATTACGAAGGTATGAATATCTGTATGCCGGGTCTCACATGTTGCGCATTACATTTCCGGCTCGGTAATAATTTTTATGACACCCTTACGATGGAGTTCGACGAACGTTTTGTTGCTCTTGAGTGCATAATTGAGCGTAATGGTACGTGATACATAGGCCTCTGCGGCAATGAGAATAAATAGGCCGATAAAATAAGATAAACAATGCCAGTAGAGGCCCGTGAACACGGATAAGATAATTACAACAAGAATTGTCACCGGAAAAGAATATATAAGGACAAAAAGGCGAAATAATTTCACCAAAAAACTGTCCGAAATTTTTGAATATGTCCGCAGTGAAAGTCCAGGATTGACGCTTATGGATATGTGACCGTTTTTATAATTCTGTATCACTCGCGTATGTAAAAAATGCATGTCATCACCTGTTATAGAATCATTTTCCTCGGATAAATTATTTCCTGATGTTGCAGACGAGTAAAATCCGGTGTAATTCGTTACATGAAATAACGGATTTTTCCTTCTGCCGATGCTATAAAAACCTTTAATCGATATTCATTTCCATGCAGGTTCTCTGTTGCCGCTTCCGTCTGTACGCCGTCGGTGTTTTGCCTCCTGAGAATTTCTCCCTGACCATGATCAGATATTCTTGTTTTGTGAGTGTAGTGATTTTCCATATCGATTCCTCTTTCGAATTTTAACAAGTAACTACGGTTATATGGAAAATCAATGCTGCTTATAATGTAATCAAGATACGTTACAGTTAAATGCCGGGCAGAAGTATCAGAAGATCCAGACTTATAATGGTAAAAAGAATACCATAAAATATTGTGGCCAAATATTTCACTTCTTCCTCCTGCAAAATGGATATCTTGAGACAGTGTGCCGAAATCAATAAGTGTTAACCGGCATTCCATCACACATTGCATGGATTTCCATGTATCGAAAAGAAGGTTTCTTCCCATAACGATACGCGAAAAGGATGCCAGAAATATAACATTATGATATTACTTGATTATCAGTGACCTGAGGGGGGAGAAAAACAGATGATATTTCCTGCATGACAATTATCGGGAGTGATGAAAGGCCCGATTTCATGCAATGATATGATCTGTATGAATTTTTATGCCGCATTGTATGGTGTTCCATACATTTTGTGTGGCCCGCGTGGTTGAAAGCTACTGTTTTTTAAAATCCGCGGATTTGAGGTCGTATTTCTTGAGGAGATTGTAAAAATCGGCTCGATATTTTCCTGCCAGTTGAGCGGCTTGACTTACGTTACCGTGAGTTATCTCCATAAGATGAACCAGGTAGCTCCTTTCGAAGTTGGCTTTTGCCTCTTTCAAAGGCTTCATCTCATCGGGTGTTATTTCCTTTTGAAGCTGCAGCAAATCCTCTGTAATCATGTCGTCTTCAGTCATGGCAACAGCATATTCCATCGTGTTTTTCAGCTGTCGTACGTTCCCCGGCCAGTCCCTCAGCATCAGTATCTGCAAAGCCTGAGGTGTTATCCCTTTTATTTTTTTGTTCATTTCACGGGAAAAGGTCTTTAAAAAGTGCTCGACCAGCGGAGGGATATCTTCTTTCCGTTCTCTCAGTGACGGGAGATAAATCGGTATAACGTGAATTCGGTAATAGAGATCTTCTCGAAATCTTCCGTTTTTAACCTCCTCCTCAAGATCTTTATTGGTAGCTACAATAAGTCTTATGTCCACTTCGATAGGCTCTTTACCGCCAACGGGATAGAATCTTCGCTCCTGGAGGACGCGCAGCAGCTTTGCCTGGATTGAGAGCGGCATGTCACCGATTTCATCAAGGAAGACAGTGCCCTCGTTGGCTCGTGTAAACAACCCTCCCCGTGTTTTGATAGCGCCGGTGAAAGCTCCTTTTTCGTGTCCGAAAAGCTCGCTTTCCAGCAGGCTTTCCGGGAGGGCGGCGCAGTTTATGTCGACAAAGGGTTTCTCCCTCCGTTCACTGATGAAGTGGATTGCTTTGGCGATGAGTTCTTTGCCCGTGCCGCTGTCTCCATTTATAAAGACTGTTGATTCGGTTTGTGCTATACGGAGAACCTTTTCGAGAACTACCTGCATTTTGCTGCTTCGTGCAATGATGTTTGAAAAGTCATATTTATCGGTTAATATATTTTTAAGCCTGCTGATTTCAGCCATCAGTTTTTGTTTCTCAAGGGCTTTTTCTATTTGAAGCAGGAGTTGCCGTGCGTCAAAGGGTTTTGTAAGGTAACTGTATGCTCCCTTCCTCATGGCTTCCACGGCGCTTTCGATTGTTCCGTATGCCGTAAGAATGATCACGGGCATTTCCGGATTGACCAAATGAAGTTTCTCCATGAGGGTGATCCCATCGGTTTCTGCTAACTGTAAGTCCACAATGGCAATATCATATACATTCGAATGAGCGTTTTTGATGGCATTCTCTTCGTCCAAAGCCGTGTCAACGTCGTAATCGGCTGATTCGAGACGTATTTTCATCAATTCCAAGAGGTTTCTATCGTCGTCGACGACAAGTATATTTCCTGTTTTCATACTATTTCCTATCGAGTCACTTCTTTTCTTTTTTCTTCGATTTCAATATCGACTTGTTTTGCCTTTTCTATTACATCAAGTACTTCTATCCATGTTTTTGCCTGTTCCCGCAACGTGCTGTGGGGAAATTCATTGATCAGTCTTTTGAAGTAGAGAAGTGACTTAATATAATCCTTATTGGGATTTCTATAGTCTGCAAATATCAGGGCTATAGTAAAGAGAGCCTCGTCACCGGGCGGGGTATTGGGGAACTGAGACAGAACCTGCCGGCTTTCCTCAATCGCTTCCTTAAAATTTCCCATGTCGAGGAGTTTCTTCCCCTTATTCGCAATACTTTTTTCTTGTGTCTTGTTATTCTCAACACTTTTTTCTTGTGATCTGATGATTATTGATTTAACAGGTTCGTGTTGTTTCTCTTCCAGATCTTTGAGAACCTTGATCCATATTTTTGATCGTTCGTTCAATCCGCTTTCTGGGAAATCCCTGATGAGTTTCTGAAAATAAAAGAGGGACTTTCCGTAATTTCTGCCGGGATTGTCATAATGAGCGTATAGAAGTCCCAGATAGAACAGAGCTCTGTCCCCCGGTGTCTTCTCGGGGTTCAGTGACAATGCCCTTTTAAATTCTTGAACCGATCCCTGAAGATCTTTTTCCTCAAACTGCTTCTTCCCACGTTGAACGTGATCATAAGCTTCGAGACGTTTTCCCAGGCTCGTCATTGTTGTGCAACCAAAGCAGAGGGCTGTCGTTAAAATGGCAATGCAAAGGTAAACGTACTTCCTGCTCCGAGTGTGCTTGTTACCCACACCTTACCTCCATGGGCTGTTAAGATATGTTTAACGATGGAGAGGCCCAGTCCCGTGCCTTTTTTCTTATCAGAACCGGGGAACTCTACCTGCTTATATTTATCAAAGATTGTTTCGAAATCTTCTTCGGGTATGCCGGGACCTGTATCTGATATTGAAGCTTCAATCCACCCATCCTGTCGCCTCACCGTTACGTCAATGATGCCGCCATTGGGAGTGAATTTTATGGCATTTCCCAGTAAATTTCTCAGGACTCGAGTTATCATCTCTCTGTCCATTTCAACAAGGGGTAATTCATCGCTGAAATTTCCTTTGAATTTGATATGTTTTGCCTTGACGATGGGAGTGATCTCAATAAGGGTCCTTCTTAACAACGGTATGAGATCTCCCTGTTCGAAATTATATTTCATCATTCCTGCTTCCATTTTAGACAGGTCCAAAATAGAATTCACAAGGTTAATCAGCCTTTTATCTTCTTCTGCGATAATGGTTAACAGTTTTTCCTGTCTTTCGGTAATCTTTCCTCCAATCCCCTCGAGCATCATGTTTGTCCCCTCCTGAATGGAAGCCAGGGGTGTCCGCAGTTCATGAGACATGACAGACAAAAAATCAGATTTCATCTTATCGACCTGTTTCAGGCGCATACACATAACATTGAATGCATCAGCCAGTTCATTCATTTCAGGGAGGGACGAGTGCTGGAGAGAAATATCAAAATGGCCTTTTGCAATTTCATGGGTTTTTCTCTTCATGACCGAAAGAGGTCGTGTAATGTTACCCGTTATAATTACTGAGATTACGGCCCCGGCGAGGAGGGTTGCTGCAATGATGACCAAAGCTACCGAATAAGAATCTGTCACCGCTATATCTAACTGTTTAATCTTGTTGTACGTGTCACGCCGGCTGAATTCCTCGAGTTTTTTCAAATCGTCAAAAACTTTATTGATTGTATCTTCTTTTTCCAGATCATACCTTTTTGTGTCGTAAGATTTTTTGTTTTTTATGTTTTGAAACTCTTCCACCACCAATGAGTGGTACATGGCATGAAATCGCTCAACCCTCTTGAGAATTTGCTGTACCTCGGGAGATATTTTTAAAGAGAAAGTACGCTGAAGATCTTTTTTAAAATCTGCGGTAGCAAGGAGAAAACGTTCATGGAGGGAGTCATCCTCCAAAACGATATATTTTTTTTCGTAGCGCATCAGCGAAAGCAACGAATCGGTTAATTTTTTCTGCAGATCCAATATACGATTATCAATTTCCAGCACTGATCGCGTTACTTCATTCACTTTGCTCAATTGATACAGCTCATAGATGCTCGAAAAGACAACCATGGAGAGAATGATGATATAACCGATAGCCAATCTCGAGAAAATAGTTATTTTCATAGCACACAAAGATTTTGACTTTTATGTTTCATTCTCATCTGACTAACACAAGGAAGAAATGGATTCCACTTTTTTCTATAGGGTGGGGTCCCGATTGTATTGTGAGGTTTTCATGAAGATCTGTATAATGCTGAAGACAGGTCCGTGACTTCTTCGTGATAACGTGCCTGTTGAGCCAGGTGTTTGAAGATCTTAAGATTTTCCTGTTCCATAGAAGGTTAGTGCAATATGTAAAAATCTTTTATACTCTTGTAACCTTTATAAAAACTCTGATGTTTTACTGGAGGCGTCGATAAAAAGTAGGTTGTATGATGGAAAAAATGCTAAAAGATTGTCATTAAAATCAAATACGGTAAGTCCTTTTGAAAAAAATGTCTGTTTAAAAATGTACGAGAGATTTGATTTTTACACTGATAGTATACAATACCACGAATAAGAATGTGATAGGGAGATTCCATTCGTGAAAAAATATCGATTCGGTTCCCTCATGTCGAATATTGTTATACCGGCTGCACATTGTATTATCAGCATCTACCTCAGATTTGTCAGGCTCACAATCATCAATGAAGATAAGCCGGTAAACCACATGGAAAACGGCGGAAAAGTCATTGTTGCATTGTGGCACCAGCGCTTTTTTGGTGTTATTCGATATGCGGAGAGATTCAGTATCTATGAACCCTCCGCAATCGTCAGTCAGAGTAAGGACGGGGAAATGATGTCACAGGTAGTCGTTCGCCTCGGCTATCGTCCCATCCGTGGTTCGAGTTCTCGTGGCGGTAAGGAGGCGCTTTCTGCCATTGTAGAAGACCTGACCCGGAATCAGTGTGCCATTCATGCGGTTGACGGGCCGCAGGGGCCGAAAGGTATTGTAAAGCCGGGATTGATACGGATGGCCCAATTGTCCCATGCAACAATTTTTCCTGTATACATTTCTGCTGAACGTGCCTGGATCCTCGACAGTTGGGATCGATTTTTAATTCCGAAACCATTCAGCAGAGTCCTTGTTCGATGGGGTGACCCGATTGTAATACCCGACACGATAGAAAAGGAAAAGTTTGAGATCATCCGTTTACATGTTGAAAATACGATGATTGAGGGTCATGCCCGGGACGATCTTGACTGGGGATGGGGGGAACCTTTATAAAGACATATTGCGAGAGTAAACTCGCTCGGGTTTTTGCTAATATACGGAAAAGATTCGATTACTTGCTCTCCATCATGAACGTTCCCGGGAAAAATACCATAATATCTAACTGTTAACTGTAAATCTCGAGATATAGACGTTTTTTCTTGACATACGACTTTTATTACTCTACTTTCACGCGTTTAAAAAAAACAGGGTTTTACGGATAAAAAGGTTTGCAATGGACGACGAATTGCCTATCAATATATATCCAGCGGTTTCGAACTGCTGGATGATCGTGTGTGCATCCATTCTGATAATTGTGTTCTTTTCTCCCCTGTATAAGGGACAAAATCATAGCCAATTCAGTGCCGTCACAGAGGCGTTCTTTACTTTTGAGATTCACAAATCGTTACCGAAAAAAAAAGCTCTCATTCAGAAAGATGATTTATCGCCTATCTGTGGGAAAAAAGCTGAATATATATTCCACCCGATTATACAAAAAGCTGCTGACCGTTACGAGATTGATGCCGCTCTTGTAAAGGCTATCATAATGGTGGAATCCAGCTACAATCCAAATGCGGTTTCAAAACGAGGAGCAAAGGGCCTCATGCAATTGATGCCTAGAACGGCAAAAGCACTTGGCGTGGAAGACATTTTCAATCCGGAACATAATATCAATGCCGGCGTCCGACACTTCAGGAAGCTCCTGAATCGATTTGACGGAGATATCAAGCTGGCTCTTGCAGCGTATAATGCCGGAAGCAAGCATGTCAGGTATTATGAAGGAATTCCCCCTTTTAAGGAAACGCGATATTATGTTGAAAAAGTTATCGAGTATTATGAGTATTATAAAGAAGCAATAGCGTCGGGGATAAACAAGGCGTAATTGGACTCGGTTTTATTCAGTATGACACTATGCTCTGAAAATAATCACCGATAATTGCCGCAGTTTTTTCAGGTAGTTCCATGGGGATAAGATGCCCCGCGTCCTTTATTATTTTATGAGATCCCTGTGGTAAGCGTGAAACGACCTCCGTGAGATCGATGAAGTGTCGATTTTCACTTTTCTCTCCCTCCAGGATGAGCACGGGACATATGACATTCGGGAGGATCGGCCACGGGTCATACTGCATTCCCCCCATAAACAGGGCAGCCTCGTGCTGCGGAGAACACGCCAATTGAAGGGTCCCCGTATCTGTTCGTATCATCCCGTATCGTACATACAATTCCAGCACTTCCTCGTTCCAGCTTTTAAAGAGTGTCTTTGATTTCACATATTCCATGGCTTCTGCTTCGTTTTGCCATGTGTTTGTCCGTTTGATTGCTTTCCTTGCCAGGGGGTGGTCATTCACTGACATCTGTGCCAGGTAGAACGGGCGGGGCAAAAAGATGGGTTCTATCAGGACCATGCCTTTCGATTGCAATCCATACAAAGCGGTTACCATCGTCGAAATTGTTGCACCCATGGAGTGTCCCACCAACAATGGATTTTCAACATGAAGCCGTTTGCAGAACAGGGATAAGTCTTCTGCCAGCGACAGCCAGTTGATTCCGCCTTTTGCCGGATCCTCGTCGCTGTGGTCACTGAAGTGCGGGACGATGATCCGGTAGAATGAGCTGAGCGTCCGTGCGACAGGGTGCCATAACCACGGCAGGAAGCCGGTTGCATGCAGGAAGATTATGGTAGGGCCATTTCCGTCATATAAAAGATATGACAGATCTGCATGACCGATATTCTGAGTACGTATGTGTGGCCTCATTCCTGACATGTCGTTTCGATCCGTCGAGAACGTGTACGTCTGATTTCGCCTTGAAGAAAAGAGATCATATCGCTTTATGTGTGGTTCTTTTTTTAAAGCAGATACGGAATCTCGAATTCATATTGTTCCGATACATGAGCTTATGGAAGGAAAATAATGATTTGTCAATAAGGAAAATGTAACTGTTATACTCTTAGAGACGACCTATTGCTCAGTGACAGAGGATTATGTTTTGGTAATACGTGGCCGTTTATCATGTGGTTCGGAGGACACGAGGGGATCATGATCGGTTGTTTCATCTACTGTCCAGAACCTCTCTGATCTTTTGAGACAATTCCATTATATTAAATGGCTTCTGAATGAAACCGTTACATCCTCGATTCAGGATCTCTGTTGCCTCGTTAAGTCGGCACCATGGTGAACCAGTTTTCGATATGTTGCAAGCGGTTGTAATAATGAAAATGCCACTTAAACATCTTTATTTCATTCAACAATTTATTGTTAATCGGTTGAATGGTGGTCAGCGATGAGTTATGCTTTGAAACCTGCGCGGAGGTCTGGTATGGTAATCGTTACTATCGAATAAATGCCTGAGCAATTCGATAGGGGGATGTACAATACGTAGCAGGAATTACATCTGACATGAAAGATACGAAACAAAAGCTTGTGACAATCGGTGGGGGAAGCGGGCAGTTTGCACTTCTTTCAGGTTTGAGAGACCTGGAGAGCGTAGATATAACGGCAATTGTCTCAATGGTTGACAGCGGCGGAAGTACAGGCAGACTGCGTGATGAGTTGGGAATTCTGCCGCCCGGTGATGTGCTGAAGTGTGTCCTCGCTCTTTCTCCGAAACGCGATATAATCCGGACTATTTTGTTGAAACGATTTGCCGGTGACAGCCGTCTGCAAGGACACAATGCTGGTAATATGCTCCTTACGATGCTTGCCGAGTATACCGGCAGTTTTCCCACCGGTGTTGAGTCACTTGCTGAAATTCTTGATGCCCGCGGTACAATTTTACCGGTCACCGTCGATAGAGCTACACTCGTGGCTGAACTGACGGACGGCCGCCGTATATGCGGACAACGGGCGATCGATATACCCCGGGAGACACAGCGGGAAAAGATTCGAGATATTTATCTCGTACCCCACTACGGTGATACAATTTCCGTGTACCCTCCGGTCATCAGCGCGATTGAGAGTGCGGACTATATCATTATTGGTCCCGGTGATTTGTATACGAGCATTATTCCGAATCTTCTCGTTCAGGATGTGAAAGAAGCATTCAAGAAGACGAATGCGAAAGTATATTATGTTATCAATATCATGACAAAATTCGGCGAAACACACAATTTTACGGGATATGATTTCGTTCGAAAGATCGAGGAGCACATCGGGCGGCAAGTCGACGGAATAATCTATAACAACATGAAACCCGAGAAGACAATCCTTGATCACTATCGTAAACAAAAAGCTGAGTTTGTCGAAATTGACGAGAATGGTACATTGTGGGAAAGCCGAAAAATCTATATGTCCGACTTGTTAAGTATTGCCGGTGGTATTGTACGGCATGACTCAAAAAAGCTGGCATTGTTAATCACGGATATAATATCGTCAAAAAAATAAAAAAGAGAGACAAGCGGTTTATATCAAATAGTGTCAATCGGTATGAAGATAATTCTCCGTACATTCGTCGAGCATGATTTAGCCCGTTCACGAGACAGAGCGGGATAATGAAGGTTATTCGATTGCACACATCCTGAGTTTCTGTATTGAGCAACGCAATACCTTGTTTTTTACTTTTGATATTAATATGTTAAATTATTGTGAATCGTGGCAGTGTAACGGAATCTACGAGTTTGTGAACGGAGGAAAGCGGATGGTACGGGATCTGATTAGAAAAAACAGGAGTTATCGGAGATTCTATGAAAATGTTTCCATGGGTCTTGAGACGCTGAGAGAACTGGTTGACCTTGCCCGGCTGAGTGCCTCGGCGGGAAACAAGCAGCCGCTCAAGTATGTCCTCTCATGTGATGCCGAGAAGAATGCCGAAATTTTTTCCACTCTTGCATGGGCAGGCTATCTTCCGGACTGGCCCGGTCCATCGGAAGGCGAAAGACCTTCGGCGTACATTGTTGTTTTGAAAGACACTGAAATCAGTGATCCCTTCGGATGTGACCATGGCATTGCTGCACAGAGTATTCTTCTCGGTGCAACGGAGAATGAGTTGGGCGGTTGTATTATCGCTTCGGTCAAGCGTGAAAAACTGGGCAACCTACTTAACGTTCAATCCCGTTATGAGATCGCGTTTGTTATTGCGCTTGGTAAACAGAAAGAAGATGTAGTCATTGAAACGGTTAATTCGTCAGGAGATATAAAGTACTGGTGGGACAGTGAAAGTGTACATCACGTTCCAAAACGGCCACTTGATGAAATCATTCTTAGGTAAACTGACAATGTATTAATATTGCTCTGTCATGAAACCATGGAAGAAGGGAAAAACAGGGCATTGTCCCTGTCATAACGAGCAGCGTGTTGATGAATGACTGTGACGTCTGCCCGCTATCGTCTCATATGCCATCCAATCATAACATGCGGTCGCTCGAGAAATGAAAAAAATTCCTTTTCGTGTTATATATGCTTTTCTTATCGCTTATTCCTTGACACAGCATCTTTCCTTTATATATTGTTAGGCACGCCCGTCAGTTCCGGGAAAATAAGTCGTAAGCGACACCATATACAGTATAGAAGGGAACGTAAATTATTAATGGGTTCATTCGAATCGGTAAAAGCCGATCTTCTTCAAATTACCAGGAAATGTTCATCTCTCTTTAAGACGGCAAAATCAATTCCCGGTTTATCAACATTTTCATTCGATGGTTGGGAGAAAGCGGGTCGGACTATTGGAGAACAGATCAACGAAGATATGTTGCGGGTCGCTGTTGTCGGAGCCATCAAGTCAGGCAAGAGCACGTTTGTTAATGCCATTTTAGAGGGTGATTATCTTAAACGTGGAGCCGGAGTTGTCACCTCGATTGTAACGCGAGTGCGAAAAGGCTCGATATTAAAAGCCAATCTTATCTTTAAAACATGGAAAGAGGTGAATGCTGAAATCGAACGGGCCCTGGTTCTCTTTCCATCACTTGATTGGAGCTCAAGTGACGGGCAATTTGACATACGACGGGAACGTAGCCGAATGGAATTATCGAGGGCACTGAGCACCCTCGGCCCGGATCAAATTATTTTACAAGATACCCGTGATGTTAATGCGGTCTTACTTTCGTCTTACTTAAAAGGATTTGATCGGGTCAAAGAGGTAATTTCAGCCGAGTCCACAACTCAGCAGTTCGAGGGACCGGACTTTGCCAGGCACATGGATTTTGTAGGCGATGATTCACTTGCCGTGTACCTCCGTGACTTGGAATTACAGATTCCCGCCCGGCAAAACCTGAATGATAATATTGAAATTGCCGATTGCCAGGGGAGTGATTCCCCTAATCCCTTACACCTCGCAATGATTCAAGACTACCTCCTGAAGACTCATTTGATAATTTATGTTTTAAGCAGCAGAACGGGAATACGGCAGGCAGATATAAAATTTCTGTCTATGATCAAAAGAATGGGACTGATGGAAAATATATTTTTTGTTGTGAATTGTGATTTCAATGAACATGAAGATCTTGATGATTTACAAACACTCAACGGAAAGATACGGGAGGATATAACCGTTATTAAACCCGATGCTGATATATTCACCTTCTCAAGCCTGTTTGACCTTTTCAGAGCAGTGGGATCCGATATTTCAGAAAAAGACAAACAGCGGATGGAACAGTGGGAAAAAGAGACGGAGATACGGGAATTTTCTGATAGGGAAAGAAAACTGTTTGAGAAAGAATTCTATGAGAGGCTAACCCGGGATCGCTTTACCCTTCTCCTGAAGAACCACCTGGAGAGACTAAAAGTTATGACGAGCGGACTCCAGGATTGGGTAAGGCTCAATATGGATCTCCTTTCGAAAGATGCCGCCGATGCACGACACATTGTTGAGAAGATTGAATATGAGCAGAAACAGTTGCACCAGGTAAAATCAATGATACGAGACACTCTTGACGGAGCGGCTCAAAAAACAAAGCGGGAACTTGAAACAGATATCAATCGGTTTTTGGACGCACGCTTTGGAGATCTGGTCAAGGACATTCAGGAATTCGTCAGAAGTTATCAAGTCGATGTGAGAAACAGCGAAGATGATCTTGATGGTATGGGTTTTTCGGCGACCCTTTATATGGTGTTTCAGGAGTTTAAACATGCCCTCGATCGTTATATGACGGAAACGATAAATCCCCGGATAATCCAGTTTGTTCGACAGGATGAGAGAAAGATAAACGACCTCCTGACCACCATTGCCGCATCATACGATACGCTGGTACAGGATACCCTTCAGAGATATGAAGAAACATTACGAAACGTCGGTGTTCAGTTGTCGTCACAATCTTCGAAGAGCGACGTCTCATTTAACATGGATACTATTAAACGAATGTCGGGCCTCAGCATGCCCCCCCTCATCACATCCCTTCAGTACACCACGAGAATTCGCACGGACGCTATTGTTCGACTCGGTTTTTATAATTTCATTAAAGTTATGAAAAAGTTGTTTAAGAAACCGATTCAAAATGACAAAGAAGGAGAAATCTTTGCATTACGCGATGGTATAAAGAGAATTAAACGCGAGACGGAGCGGTCTCTTGTTTTTCATTTGGGGGACTACCGGGAGAATCTCAAATTCCAGTATATCTTTAAGCTTGTTGATGTCGCTTCGAATAATCTTCATGATATATTACTCGGCCGTTTTCAAATCTTTACATCGGATATATCGGAGATGGTGGAATTAATCGATAAACAGCACGAGGTTAAGGAAAAGGCTCTGGAAGCACTTGCAGTTATGAATTCATCGCTCCCGGACATTGCATATCACCTTGATCATTTAAAGGGAGAAATGGATTTCTAGCCTTGCACACATCGCGTCCCTCCCTATTGCATGACGTAACGTATGCTATAAGTATGTAATTTTTAAAATTCTAATTGATAAGTATTCACTTTTTTGATATGCCACAGTGGCAAGGGGGCGGTGATTGTCAAGCGATGAGAAGTCAAACATCTGCGGAATATCTGATCATATAACACGCCACATCTGAATGCTTCACGACATCAGTTCATTGACAGATCATTATATTGTTCGCAGACAGTTGCCCTGGTAAATCTCCTGTCCGATAATTAATCAAGTCATTTTTATAGTGAGTCCTGAACGAAAACGATCTCACTTGGAGTGAGTGCTTCTTTCGGGATTAGATAAGTGTTCGAGTTTTTTGTGTTTCGAAGTGTTGAGCGGTGAACTCATGGTCAGTAAACCGACGTATGACGAATTGAAACGAAAGATTGCCGAACTTGAGAGAGAAGTCTCGAGACTCACGGAAGTTGAGGAGGCACTGCACGAGCGGGACGAACAACTCTCCGCCATAAGGCAGGAGTTGGAAGCAACGAATCATCAATTTGAGGCCGTTGTCCAGCGTACCAACCAGATGGCCATTGAAACTGAAATCGCGAGTCTCGAACTCAGCCAGATATTCAACACTGCTGCCGATGGAATGTGGGTCATTGACAACGCATTTAACGTTCAACGAATCAACGACACATTTTTAAGAATATTGGGTAAAAGTGGGGAAGAGGTTATCGGCAGCAAGTGCTACGATTTATTGTCAAGTTCTATTTGCAGAGGTACCGATTGTGCGCTGAATCGGCTCCGTGACGGGCTCAATTGTTTCGAATGTGACATTGAGCACACAGATGGAGGCGGGAAGGCAATACCGATGATTCTCACAGCGACACCATTTCTGGGACTTGATGGTGAGTTGATAGGGGTTGTAGGTTCTTTAAAAGATATTACCGAGCGAAAACAGGCAGAAGAGGCGCTTCAAAAGGCGAACAAGGAACTGGAACGACTTGCAGCCGTTGATGGTCTGACGCAGATAGCCAATCGGCGTCGGTTTAATGAATACATGAATCGGGAGTGGAAACGACAGGGACGAGATAAGAAATGGTTATCACTGATTTTGTGCGATATTGACGTATTCAAGCTATACAACGATCACTACGGACACCTGTCTGGTGATGATTGTCTCAAAGCCGTGGCTCAATCGATTGGTGCGAACGTCAAACGCCCTGCCGATCTGGTGGCACGGTACGGAGGGGAAGAATTCGCCGTCATTCTTCCCGATACAGATGCTATAGGAGCCCTCCATGTAGCGGAAACCATCCGTGAGGGAGTGAAAAATCTTAACATTGCCCATGAAAAATCTTCCGTGTGCCCCCATGTTACACTGAGTTTAGGTGTATCTAGTGTTGTGCCGAACCCGGAATCATCCCCCGAGAGGCTTGTTAAATGTGCAGACGATGCATTATATGAAGCAAAAGAGAACGGAAGGGATCGTGTTGTCCTGAAGAAGGATGATGCATAATACGCTTGGCGCGACATCTATTTATCATTTTCGTTATCATATAAACCCTGCCTTGAGATCTACAGAAAATTAATCGGGTCAACGTCAACCGTGACAGTTGAATCTGTTGTCTTGGTATTTGCAAGGATATTTCTTGTCAGTCGATGGAGTGTCGTGACGTTTTCTCCCATCAAGAGCATATGCCATCGGTATCTCCCTTTGATTTTGGCAATGGGGGCTTCCGCCGGACCCATAATTTTCACCTTGTTTTCCATATTTCCATTACAGGAAAGCTGTCGGGCGATTGACGCTACCTTCGAGGCGCATCTCATGGCGCTTTCCCTTTGCAGGCTGGATATTCGAAAATTGACCATGCGTGAAAAAGGAGGATAACTCAGTTCTCGCCGGATCGAAAGCTCATCTGCATAAAAACCGAGACAATCATGTTCCCGGGCGCGTTGTATCGCATAATGATCCGGGTTGAAGGTCTGAACGATGACACGTCCCGGAGTATCCCCCCTGCCACCCCGTCCCGAAACCTGTGTGATAATCTGAAAGGTTCGTTCGGCGGCTCTGAAATCGGGAATGTTCAGTGATGTGTCTGCCGACAATACCCCGACGAGGGTGACATTGGGATAATCATGTCCCTTGGTAATCATCTGTGTGCCGATTAGTATATCGATATCCCCCCCGTCGAGCCCTTTTAGGATCCGGACAAACGATCCCCTCTTTTGTGTCGTGTCGCTATCCATTCGTTCGATCCTTGCTTCGGGAAACAGAGATTTAATTTCCCCTTCCACTTTTTCCGTGCCCACTCCATAGCTGTTGATACGATATCCACAACATTCAGGACAGATAGGAGGCGCCTTTATTGTATAGTTGCAGTAGTGACAGCGGAGGGTACTGTCATCAATATGGTGGGTCATTGATACGGAACAATTCAAGCATTTAAAGATATAGCCGCAGTCGAGACAGTATAAAAACGTCGTATAACCACGCCTGTTCAGAAAGAGAAGGGTTTGCTTCCCTGACTGCAATGTTTCCTCCATGGCCTCTTTTAAAGACCGGGATACAATCGGGACACTTCCTGCAGCGGTTCTTTCTTCTTTCATGTCGATGATGTCAACGCGTGGGAGTGGTCTATCGTCTATCCGCTTGGTTAAATGCAGGTACCTAAAATTCCGTTCGTGGGTATTGTAATAAGTCTGGATTCCCGGTGTTGCCGTTCCCAGGATGACGGTTACGGAATTCAGCTTTGCCCTCACGAGAGCAAGGTTCCGGGCATTATATGTCATCCTATCATCTTGTTTATATGACGTGTCGTGTTCTTCATCAATGATAATGAGCCGTAAATTGCATGCAGGCGCAAATATGGCCGATCTCACACCGATGACGATCCTTGCTTCTCCTTTCTGGATCCTTCGCCACTCATCATATTTTTCGCTTTGTGAAATTCCGCTGTGGAGGACAGCAATGTCATTATCGTCGAATTTTTCATTTACCCGGCTTAACAATTGCGGCGTCAGAGCAATTTCGGGAACCAGAAAGATAACGCTTCCATTCAATTTCAGAACTTCTTCAATGGCTCTAAAATATACTTCTGTTTTGCCGCTTCCCGTGACTCCGTGGAGGAGATACGGCATGTACGTAGCGGAAGATATCCCCTGAACAATGTCATCGAGAGCGGTCTTTTGTTCATCCGTGAGCGTCTTTGCCTCATTTTTTATGCCGATCAGTGAAATTTCTGTCGGTTTTCTGTAAACTTCTCGTGAAGAACTCTTGGCAATACCCTTTCTTTCCAGACTCCTGGTTGTTGAAGGAGCGTGCCTGAAGGTGCCACGAAGAAGAGACAGAGAAGACTCCCCTCGCTCTTTGAGAAAATCAACAATTTCTTGCTGCTTTTCTGTAAGCTTTACGTCTCGCGGGTAGTCATCGGTCAGGCTGAAACATTTTTCCATTTTTCTTTTGACATCCGGATTCTTCAGCCTGTCTTCCACGGTAATGAGGTTCAATCCCTGTAAAATCCTTATATCATCATAAATATTGTTTTTCTTGATAGCTTTTTTCAGTGTCCTGGTTGAAACACCGGATGGGTATGTGCCAATGATCTCAATAATCTCCTGTTGGGTCAGGGTCAGTTTTCTTTCCGCTTTTTCATTCCCGAGAGAGAGCCATGAGTTGCTTTCCACATCAATACCTCTCGGAAGGATGGATTTGAGTGATTTCCCCAGGGGATGCATATAATAATCCGACATCCAACGATAGAAGAGAAGATCTTTTTCGCTGAACAGAGGATCGCGGTCAAGTATGGCAAGAATATCTTTGGTGTCGTCCCATTCTGATTCGGTTGCCACCTCCAGAATGTATCCGGTCATTTTTCTTTTTCCAAACGGTACAAGAACACGTTTACCCACAAGAACATCATTTTCAAGTTCTTCAGGGACTGAGTATGTAAACACTTTTTCGGATGGTATATTGACGGCGACTCTGAGGAACATTGTCTTATTCTTTCACATTCAGAAAATTCATCAAGGGCCGGTAAGGATTCAAGTCAGAGGAAACTTCAAAAAGGTTTTCAGGCAATGCGTCATTGGGAAAGGCATGTTCCAATGTGCATACTGTCCATAATGTGTCATTTCTGTAATATTCTATTCGTGTGGGGAGCCAGAAGCGCTTCTCAACACGGATGTATCCCATGTAATCGGCACGGAGGACTTTCAACTCTTCTCCCGATGTGATGTAACCGACGAATCTGAGAGGGAACCCCCCTTTTTTGTCAATCCAGACGTGACTGCCCGGTATCTTTTCACTTCTGTTTCCAATGACAAAGGTTACCTCTTTATCTATCCTGTCGAATGTTACGACTGATGTATCGACTCCGAAAAAATTGAGATTATCGAGAAGATTCTCAACGGATGTTTGAAAGAATATGAGAGGAAATACAGTATCAATCCTTCTGTCATCAATGTTTGCTTCATGTCTAACCGCAGCAAGAGACTTTCTACCGTTTTGAATAATAATATCTTCTCCTTCGGCAAAATGTCTCTGAGACCTGAAGAGACCCCCTTCTTTAATGTAGATCTCTTCAGGTATTTCTATCTTACCCTCATCATGGAGATCGTTAAAAATGGTGGTCTTTATGAGTACCTTCAATGAGGTAAGGTGACGGTTCAGCTTTACCGTTGTCTGCAGAATCTGATCTGCTGTGGGCCTGTATGACAAACCCCGGTAAGTGGTACCAAGGACCAGCATGATGCTCATTACGCTTATTATTGTTTTTTTCATTTTTGAGCCGATCACTCTCGTTTTGATACTCGAAGACACGATAACAAACCCCCTTTTCCTTTTCAAGAGAAATGGAGCTTTTCGAGTTGTAGTGCAAAATTAATTCTACGGTGGTTAATGATTGAAAGGGGTATGAGTCGGTAAGTGGGGAGCCTATACTAATGTGTGTATAGTATAGCAATGAGTCGGTAAACAGTGACGTATGACAAACGGGTTTAGAGGACGAATGGATAAAAACGTTATTCGCCCCTTTGCTTTTCAAGCACTTCCTGCTTTTTTTTGCATTCTATACAAAGGGTTGTTACGGGTCGAGCCATCAATCTTTTTTCCGATATCTTACCTTCGCATATCTCGCAAATTCCAAATGTACCCTCATCAATGCGAACTATGGCCTCTCTTAACTTCCTTATCAATTTTCTTTCTCGGTCTCTGATCCGCAACTCAAAATTTCTGTCTGATTCGAGAGATGCTCTATCGGTGATATCGGGGAGGTTGGTGGACTCGTCCGTCATCTCTGAAACCGTCTTTCCTGCCTCGTTTAAAAGCTGGTCGATTCTCTGAGCTAACAAATTTCTGAAATATTCAAGTTGATCAGGTTTCATTGGCTCTGTCATCCCACCTTTTTTATTGTAAAGCCCAACTTACAATTCGATGTCCCCATATATACAATGATTATTTTTTTGTAAAGAAAAATTTA
>JAFGQS010000156.1 GCA_016935565.1 Deltaproteobacteria bacterium | reverse complement strand
GAATTTCCGGGATACATGTTTATGAAAAACACGGCGGTCTTTTTAGACAGAGACGGGACTATTAATGAAGAGGTTAAATATTTAAGTCGATTGGAACAACTCGATCTTTTTCCCTTTACCTTCAAAGCTATACGAATGATCAATGGAAGCGGCATGAAGGCAGTAGTGATAACCAACCAATCCGGTGTGGCCCGAGGTTTTTTCAAAGAAACTTTCCTTGATACCGTCCATGCCCGGATAAACGAGTTGCTCGGGGAAAGGGGGGCACATATTGATCGGTTTTATTACTGTCCCCATCATCCAATCTACGGGAAGGGACCGTATAAAGTAGACTGTAATTGCAGAAAACCGAAACCCGGCATGATCATAAGGGCCATGGAAGAGTTACAGATAGACCCCGCCCGATCATATATCATCGGAGACATGGTCAAAGATCTGCAGGCCGGACATAACGCAGGCATTAAAAAAGCAATCCTGGTCAAAACGGGATACGGGGAAAATATTGTTCGAGCGGACATGGCGGCCTACGTTGCGGGTAATATTCTCGATGCAGTCACGTGGATTATGAAGGACCGGGCACAATGAACATACTCATTGTCAAACTCAGTGCAATCGGTGATGTCGTCCATACCCTGCCATCTCTGGCTGCCCTAAGAAGGCTGTACCCGGACGCTCATATTACCTGGGTGGTCGAGGAGGCTTCTTCCGATATTATTCAAAATCATCCCCATCTTGATCGAATACTCGTCTCCCGGCGAAAATACTGGGTTGACAATCTCAAGAGGTTCCGTAACGTCAGCGAAACGATTACCGGGATCCGATCATTGATCTCGGATCTCAGGGATCGTCATTACGATCTGGTTATAGATTTTCACGGATTATTGAAAAGTTCCCTTTTTGTTTTTCTCAGCGGAAGCAAGAGGAAGCTCGGTTACGACAGCATGCAGGAGATGAGCGGTCTCTTCCTCAATGAAAAGATTTTCGAGGATATGAGCAAACATGCTGTCGATCGGTATATGGATATGCCACGCTATCTCGGTGCCGAGGTTGAACAATACGATTTTTTAATCTCTTTTGAGGAAGACAATAAAAGCAGGGTAAGGAGACTTTTACGAGAGAACAATATTGACAGTGCCGACCCGTTTGTGGCAATAAATGCAATTGCTTTTTGGAAGACAAAATTGTGGGACGATGATAAATTTGCCCGACTCTGTGACAGGATCGTGGAAGAGTTGAACTATACGGTCGTTTTTACGGGGAGCACGAGTGGCGGAAGCATCGAACGTATTCGATCGAAGATGACAAAACCGTCGGTCAATCTTGAGGGCCGGACGTCTCTGAGGGATCTGGCATATTTATACACGTTGTCTGCTCTTCTTGTGACGACAGATTCGGGTCCCATGCATATTGCTGCGGCGGTAAAAACACCCACGGTAGCCCTTTTTGGGCCCACTGATCCGGTCCGAACGGGACCTTACGGGGAAAACCATATTGTAATACGTAAGAAACTGCCATGCAGTCCATGTTTTTTGAAAAGGTGCGATACGAACCAATGTATGCAAGAGATTTCTACTGATGAAGTATTTGAAGCGATAAAGAATGTTATAAAAAATCGATTGGATTGAGATTGAAATGGTTTTCCGGCGGTATGTACGATGTAAGGCGACATTGGCGGAAGTTATAGTCGCGTTTTTTGTACTGTTGGCAGTACATGCCTATGCAGACACAACCGATGGTCAGCCGACGAACAATCACGTGTTCTCGGAATCAGGTGTTTTTATAGGATATGGAACGGGAAAAATTCCGGAAGGTCATTACGATCCTGTTCTGTTGATCTGGCATTTCGGTTATGATTTGGGTAAGGTATTTAACGGGTTGAACGACCACCGGGGTATGTTATCATTTTACATCGAACCCCAGATTAATCCGGTTTTTCATTCCGAAACGAATTTCGAGTGCGGTGTTGGATTCGGACTGAAATATATGTATCCGCTCACTGACAATATATCTGCCTATATCATGTTTTCTGTGGGACCGCACTACATTTCTGTGGTAACACAAAGGCAGGCAAACGGTTTTCTATTTTCCGATACACTTGGTGCGGGCTTCTCGTTTTTCCTGACAAAAAAAACAATGGTCTCGGTTGAGTATCGGTTTCGACATCTGTCGAATGCCGATCTCAAGCGTCCAAATCTAGGCATCGATAACCATTTTGGCCTTATCGGCTATAGTATTTTGTTTTAAAGAACGATCGGTTTCATTCTAAAAGGGGGGACGTAAATGGCGGCAGTGAGTGAAGAACTTCTGGACATCCTGGCCTGTCCAAAGTGCAAGGGAGACATTTATCTCAACGAATCGGAAAACGGTCTGATCTGTGACAACTGCAAATTGTTATACAGGATCGAAGACGATATACCGATTATGCTGATTGATGAAGCGGTGAAGATAGACGAATAGCACTCAGCACATGCTTTGTAATTGATGATTGGTGATTAATTCTTCGGGGTGTATTGTCAGGGGCATCCTTTCAGATGCCATAGAATAAGTTGAGAATAGACAGCCCACCTATTTCTTATTCCAACAATCATAAAGAGTGTCACCATGTTTGCAAGCGTTGTCAGGAGCCAGTTCGCCATGAGTCGGATGATGATTACGATGTATATGGCAACAGTATAGGGGCCACGCTTCCACTTCTTGAAAAAGTGGTAACGGGACCGGTAATATTCGATGCGTGAACGTACGTTCCTTCCTATACTTTGGCCCTGAAGATGATAAATCATGGCTGATGGAATGTGATAGATTTTCCATCCGGCAGAACGCATCCGGTATGCCCAGTCAGTTTCCTCAAAAAAGAAAAAATACCGTTCGTCAAATATACCAACTTCATCCATAGCCTTTTTTCTGACAACGAGACAGGCACCGATTGCCGACTCGATTTCAATCGGTTCTATATGCTTATATCGCTTGCTGGGGAATCTCTTTGGAAACAGGTATTCAAGCAGTGATATATTGGTCATGAGAGTCAACAACGTCGGAAAGTTGGCTATCGAATTTTGCTTGCTTCCATCCCGGTTTAAAAGTTGTCCGCACGCCATGGCTGCACCCGGGTGAGTTTCCATAAAAGAAAATAATTCATAAATTGCGTTATCGGTGAGAACGATATCCGTATTCAGGAGTACTGCATATGTGCCCCGCATGATGGCAAAGGCCTGATTATTGGCGGCACCAAAACCCCGGTTCTCTCTATTTTCTATCAGGGTGACTTCCGGAAATTCTTCCCGCAGCATGGAGATGCTGCCGTCATCGGAGGCATTGTCCACGACAATAATCTCAAAGGTCACATTCCTGACGGTGTCGTTAATAGACTTCAGACAATCACGAAGAAGGTTTCTTGTGTTCCAGTTAACGATTATGATCGACAGATCCATCATCTCATAATGACAAAATCCCAAGCTCAAATGTCAAATGAAATCCCAAATCCGAACGAACAATAACTATGCCTGGGTTTGAGATTTTGATATTTGGAATTGTTTTGACATTCAGGTTTTGCTATTTGGATTGTTTCCTTCCTGCCTCGTTAGTTCGCTCAACTTGGCATATTTGAAAAACTTATTGACTGAATCTGTTATAGAGAGCGTCAGTCCCTGCATCCCGTCAAGAAATCCTAATTTCAGCACGTAATTCTGAAAGAACGTCAAAACAGCGCGGAATGCGGCTGACCAGACAGTGGCTTTTCGACCCTCCTCGAATGCTTCCCGGGCACTGAGCGTGGAATAGTGGTCGATCTTCTGTAGGATCTTGCTCAATCGACTTTCCGTCATGTGTTCGATGGGCACATCTAAATTCTCAACAGGACCGTCAATTTCTACTGATTCATGAACCGTTGCACGGCTCATCCGGCCACGATCCTTCCGAAAGAGTCTGACGACACGGTCCGGCCACCATCCCAAATGTTTTATCCAGCGTCCCTGGAAATAATTCTTTCGGGGAAAACTATAACCTGCAATCGAATGGGGTTGTTCAGAAACGATACCTCTTACTGCAATGGTTGTCTCATGAGGGATACGTTCATCGGCATCGAGCACGAGGACCCATGGTTTTGTACATTTATCGATTGCAGATTGCTTTTGTGGGCCGAATCCTACCCATGGTTCTGTATAGACGTCGCACCCGAATTCGGATGCGATTTTCACGGTATCGTCCGAACTTCCTGAATCAACGACGACAATCTGTTCCGCATATTCGACACTGTTGAGGCAATCATGAAGATTGTGAGCCTCGTTTTTAGTAATTATGGCAACGGAAAGGGGTATTTTATTATTCATCATGTTTTTATGTCTTCTCTCACGGGTGCATACACGATAATTGTTATTTGTTCCCGTTTCAAGATAAAAGTAGAGAGCCTGTAGATTGCTCTGATGCACAGCATGTAATCATCAGCAAGCGCTGTACAAGAGAAGCCGTCCCTGTTTTTCTTCTTTGATGGTTCCTTCTTTTTGTAATTCAAGGAGGTGGACATACGTTTCATTAATGGCAAGAAACCGGTCAAAATCAGGTAAATCATGACCAAAAATGTCCAGCGAAGCCTGAAACGATGTCTTC